>JBGPWS010000051.1:0-17148 GCA_041492345.1 Pyrinomonadaceae bacterium
CAGTGGCACGGGCGTCCCGCCCGTGAATCACGCGCAAGATGCGCGTGCCACAACCAAACGCTTATTTCATGCGATAAAGGTAGATCGAATTTCCAAATATGGCTTCGGGCTGACGAGTGCGGTAAGCGGCCAGGAAATTGACGCGTTCCTCTTCGGAAATGAGGTGGCCATTCTCGTCCGCAGGAACGGAGATGGTCGAGCCATTCAGGAAACTCGTGCCGATGGCAACATACCGCGTCTCAGGGATCTGCACTCCGGGCCGTGGAAAAATCTCGTGATACGCAATTCCGTATTGCGCGAGCGTGCCCCACCCGCCAGATACTGCACCACCCACCTCAGTTTCGCCATGCGCGTGAAGATACTCTGCGAGGGCGCGTGCGTCGTCACCCCACTCGACGTTGGAATCCGAAAGATACCACCAGTGTGGGTGCCCTGACGCAAGTTGATTCATGTAAGGAATGTAATCGGGATAAGCTCGCAAGGCCTCAGCACTCATCCAGCCGAACGCCAGCACCACCAGCGCAACCGTCAGGTGACGCGCGTATCGAACGCGCAGCAGACGCTCGAGCAGTGCGGCGCCCATGATGAAAAGAAACGGGTAGACAGGAAGAAAGTGCCGGATACCGATGTTGATATTGCTCGTCATCGACATCGCCGCATAGACTCCGACCGGAATCAACAGCCAGAGAAAACGCCTGTCCTTTTTTTTCAGCAGTCGCCAGAAGGCGTACCCGAGCGCGGCAATTGAGAGTAACAGGAATGGAAGCGACGTCTTCAGCGCAAACGCCACAGGGAAGTAGTACCACCAGCCCATCATGTTGTACTGGCCGAGCAGCGACGCGGAGTGTCCGTCGCGATTGTGGAGCATGACGTTGTATTGACCGAAAAGATAGTACGTCGGTAGAACCTTTGACCCGGCGCGGAAGAATGTCATCCACTGATCGAAGGCCTCGGGTGATCGCGTGTGCACCCACTGCACGTCGCCTGGTACGAGGGGCGGGCTCTGAAAACGGTAGGCTGAATTGATGATTAAGAAAACGAGACAAACTACGATTGCGGCGTGCAGCAGGATCTTCTTTCGATTCTCATGCAGACGCGGCGCGAAAGCTAAGGCCGCCAGCACCAGGCAGGCGAGCACCGGCACCAGCACGATCAGCGAGAATTTTGTAATCAGGGCCAGCCCGCTCGTCATCCCCAGAACCAGCGCGCGTGGCAGGGTCCGCGCTTTCAAATAATTTCGCAGCACGATGAAGAAGAGAAAGAACGCGAGTGCGGCGGGAAGATCTGTGTGTACGATTCGACCATGAGCGAGCACGGTCGGCTCAAGCGAGTAGAGCGCGACGGCAAGCACGCCGGCGCGCGCCCCGAAAAGCTCGCGCGCGTAGGCGAAGATAAGGACACCGAAACAAAGCGTGAGGACGATCATCATTGCTCGGGCCCAGAAGCATATCTTCTCAAATTGTTCCCGGTTATTCTGCCAGAAGCGCTGGTCGTAGCTCCACGTCAACTCCGTAAAGATCCCCTGCATCTCCGCATCAGTCGGCGGCGCCTCGTTGGGTTGAATAAAAAGAAGCGGCAACGCGGCCCACATCTTTACCAGCGGCGGGTGTTCGTTGTTGAGTTGGAAATCGCCTGCGACCAGATGATAGTATCCCGCCGGAATGTGAACGATCTCGTCGTTCGTGATGCTCTTGTGCGAGATGGCGGCGAACAGGTTAGCGCCCATTGCGAGCAAGAGGCCCGCGCAAACAACTTCGGCGGCGTGGGCGCGTGTGAATCTCTTTATTGCTGCAAACGCGCGCCTGGGCTCGATGATAGTCCGACTCTCGACGACCACACGTCCCTGACTTTCTAATGATTCGTCCATTCGACCCCCGCTGGAGAATAAAGACCGACTATCTCGCGGCGCTCGCGGTTACGCTGGCGCCGATCTTTTATTTTTTGCCGGCGATCCGAAATCACCTGGTGTTGGGTCCCGACGACGGGATGCTTTTCAATGTTCCCCTGCGCGTCGCGGCGGCCCAGATCGTGCGGTCGGGACATCTGCCGCTGTGGAACCCATACATTTTTGGCGGCATGCCACTGCTGGCCGCGGCCCAGGGCGGGTTACTGTTTCCGCTCAACTGGTTCTATCTCGTGTTCTCTCCTGTCGTCGCCACAGACCTGATGGTCATATCGGCGTACATGGTGGCGGCGTTAGGCGCTTACCTTTACGCGCGGCGCACGGGCGCATCGGTAGCCGGCGCGGTGGCCACGAGCCTGATCTGGCAGTGGGGCGGTTTTCTCATAGGGCAGATCAGCCACATCAACATAGTTCACACGGCTGCGATGTTGCCGTGGGTGCTTTGGGCGTTGGAACGATACGTCGGCAACGGCAGTCGCGCGCGGGGCGCTGTGTTGGCCGCTTTAGTAGCTCTCCAGGCTTTTGCCGGACATCAGCAAGCTCTGGCCTATTCGCTAATGCTGGTCGCGGCCTATGCAATCGTAATGGCCGTGGCCTATCGTCAAACCCGCAAACGTTATCTGTCCTCGCTCGCTTTTACAGCGGCAGGTCTGTTACTTGCCGCGGTGCAGATCGTACCGACGTTCGAGTTGCTGCGCAACAGCCCGCGCGTCACGGCCACCTATGACTTCTTCTCATCCTTCTCAATGCCGCGGCGTTTCGTATCAACCTTCGTGGCTCCATACGTCATGGGCGGCGGCGATGAGCGCTTGTTCCGCGCGCCTTACATTGGTCAAGCGTACTATACCGAGTACGTTGCCTATGCCGGCGTGTTGGCGGTCATGCTGGTGCTGGTTGCGCTGCTACTAAAGCCGGACACACGCACAAAATTTTGGGCCGTCGCAGGGCTCAGTTGTCTGGTGCTTGCGTTCGGAAGCAGTGCGCCGGTGTACCTCTACCGGATCATTTACTACGTCCCGATTCTCAATCTCTTCCGCGTTCCCGCGCGGCACTTGATGGAGGTCAACTTTGCCGTCGCGGTGCTCGCCGGTCGCGGACTGACCTCTCTGGCCGCGATGCGGGGCAGCAGGCAGGCGATGCGACGAGTCGCGATCGTGGCCGGCTCTGTCTTTCTTCTAACCTGTCTGGTTGTGACCTGGTGGCGACCGGCGGATTTTCATTTGAAACGCCAGGCGCCGGTCAGCGTGCTGCGGGCGCCTGAGCTGTTCCTGCCGATTCTGTTTGCTGCCGCGAGCGCGTGGGTGCTGTGGCACTTCGCGCGCCGGCGGCGCGGGGGCACCGCCGTCCTGCTGGCTATTTTGGCGATCGACCTGGTTGTGTGGGGTCAGTCCAGCGGATGGTACAAGTCGAGCGGCAGAATCCCTGATGAATTCTGGGGCGTGCCCGAGACTGTCAAGCTTTTGCGCGAAAAGGCCCCAGGTGATCCCGCCCGTTACAGAATTCTTACTACGCGGGAAAAATTTGATCCGGCAGCGCCTGCTTCTCCCCGACAGTCGCGTGACTGGGTACTGTGGACAGAGCCCGACGTTTACATGATGTATGGCATCCAGAACGCCGCCGGCTACGATGGTTTTGGGCTCGAGCGCTACAGTCAGCTTGCGGGGCGGATGAAATTATGGGGCGAGTTGACTGATCCCGACACCACGCTTCGCGGCGGGAGCCGGGAAATAGATCTACTAAACGCGCGCTACCTTCTGTCGATCCGAAAACGAGCTGACGAAGTGCCAACAGATGAGTCTGCGGATGATGTCACTTCCGCAACCGAGCCGGCTTTTCCGCCCGCAACAGAGAAGTATGGCGGCTCCATGTTTGCCCAGAGCGATTTGGCTCTGCCGAACATGGGGGCGAACAAGCGTCTGTGGTTTGCGGTCACGCCGGTTGAGGCCGACCATGTCGCTCTCTTAACAAACTTGTCTTGGGCTGAGGATGTTCCCGACAACTCGACCGTCGGCCGGCTGCGCTTAAAAGCAAAAGATGGTCGCATCTTTGAGTTTATGTTGCGCGCGGGCGTGGACACCGCGGACTGGGCCTTTGATCGCCCGGACATCCGCGCTCGCATTCGACACCAACGTCCCGTGGTGGCGACCAGCTATGACGTCAACGACACTCAATATAAATATGAGGGCCACACGTACGTAACGTCGTTCGCGCTTCCGGAAAAGGCGGCGATAGAGAGTGGTGAAATCGTGCTTGAGCCACAGACTCAGTGGCCTAATTTACTGCTGACTGTTTTTCGCGTCTCGCTGGTAAATGCGAGCGAGGAGAAGTCATATCCGCTTAGCCGCGAGTTGATTCAGGTCGAGAGCACGTCGCCGGAGACGGAACCGGCCCAGCCTCGCGAGCCGAAAGGCGATCGCTGGAAGCTCCTGGCCCAGACACGCTCAGTAAACATTTACGAGAATGCCCGGGCCCTGCCGCGTGCATGGTTGGCGTCGGACGCACGCGTGCTCGACGAAGGCACGATACTTCAGGTAATTCGTACCGGGATACTGCCTGACGGATCTAAGTGGGATCCGCTGCAGACCGTTTTGGTCGAAACTGAGCCTTCAAATCCTTTAGACACCTCAGCGCAGGACGGGCGCGCGGAAATCACAACTTACGAGCCGAACCGGCTGAATTTGCAGACCCACTCCAGTGGGAATTCAATTCTGGTGCTGAGCGAGAATGACTATCCCGGTTGGCGCGTCTATATCGACGGCCAGCCTGCCGACGTGTTGCGCGTCAACTTTGCCTTGCGCGGGGTTGCGATCCCAACCGGCGAGCACCAGGTTAGTTTCGTTTACCGACCGTGGTCGGCGATGGGCGGGCTGTTGATTTCTCTACTCATGGCGGCGGCTTTGATAGTTTTGTCGGCGGGACGGAAGAAGGTGTAGTGTCCTGACTTCGGTTGTTCTCTGCGCAACCTTTGCGGCTTGGGCGCTACAAGTGTATGACTTCTTGGTTCTTGAGCAGGATTTGGAAGGAAAGCGCAATCTTTCAAGGGTGCTTTATTTCAAAGTTGTTCGTGCGGGAGCAGTTAACGCGTTTCACCCCGTGAGGGGTGACATGTTTATAGATCGAGGAACAGAACCCTTTCGGCTCCGTTCGGAGGAGCGGAATTCAAGTTGAGCTTAACCTCTCCCTCAACCATTCCGCTCCTCCGAACGGAGTTGGTACTCTCGTCTTACCCTCCGGTCTATAAACATGTCACTCCTCACGGAGTGAAGACCGCCGTCGAACCGATCAGAAGTACTCGAGGAGTAAATAAGACTTATGCGACCGAACGAAGAAACTGTTCCGACCATGCTGGCCCAGCCACGTTATGTGGACAGTCTGAGCGACTGTTTTTTCTACCACACAATGGAGCTGCCTGGCTTTGGAGAGGTGCGGGGACACTGGGATTTGCGCGGCAGATTTAACGAATACATCGGCGGCGTCGACCTCGCGGGTAAGTCGGTGATCGATGTCGGGGCCGCGACCGGCTTTCTCAGTTTCGCAGCCGAGAAAAGCGGCGCGACGCGAGTGCTGTCCTTTGACATAGGCGATCCGCGGCAGCAAACTTTTCTCCCCTTCAAAGACAAACTCTACTACCGCGATCCCGCGCGCTGGGCCGAACAGTACGGCGCGGAAATCGAGCAATGGAAAAACTCCTACTGGCTTTGTCACCGGCTGCTTGATTCAAGGGCCGAAGTTTACTACGGCAACATTTACGACCTGCCGCGGGAACTCGGCCAGTTTGACGTGGCGATTGTGGGTTCGGTGCTGGAGCACTTGAGCGATCAGATCACAGCGCTGGCTTCGATCGCGCGTTTGACGAAGGAGACGATCGTGCTCGTCTCGCCCGTGCTCCAGACCGCAGAGCGGATCGCCCGCTTCGAAGCATTGGCAGATAATCCCGAGAACGATTTCACCTGGTGGATTTATTCAGAGGGCGTTTACCGCGAGGTCCTCAAAATGCTCGGCTTCAGCATCGCCGCGATCACCCGGGCGCAGTACTACTATCATTACGGCGAGCGCTTCGAGACGCGGCATACCATTGTCGCAGTTCGGGGTTGACGAGGAGAACTGGTGGCACAGATTGTTTGGCAGTGTCCAATTTGGGTTCGTGCTTCTTTCCCCTGGAAAAGAACGATCCACGAAATCACACGAAAGCGCACGAACAAGACTTTGCCGCTTCGTGTGTTTTCGTGGATCGTCTTACCTGGCGGGGAGTCTCTCACAATAGGACGCCACTGACTTTTCAGTCCGTGACCGTCTTGGGCTACCTGGGATCATAGGCTGAAGTCTGTGCCACAGACAGCTTGCGCTACGGAATCACTTCAAACTCGATCGTGAGCGGCTCAGAGCCCACGTCTTCGAACCAACAAACGTGTTGGTCGACCAGATCGAATTTAAGTGTGTAGTAGCCGGGGCGTCGAGGCGCCGCGTGTTCGATCCTCAACCGGACTGTTTCGCCGGGCGCCACGGCACGTGGCAGCGGAGGCTCGCCATGAAACTCGCTCACTAGCGCGCCGGTGTCGTCGCTGATTCGCACGCCCGGCATCACAATGCCCGTGCGGGTTTCACGACCGGCAAGCCAGAGTGTGTTGCCCGTGTTCTCGATTTCCAACTCAATATCCAATGCCTGCCCGGGCTTGAGACGGTCGAGTCCACCCGGCGTCAATGCGATGCGAGCGCGCAATAATCCGGGCCTCCGGCTGTCAGGAACGGTTGAGGCCGGCGCGCCACGAACGACCTTCTTGCAAGCAAGATAGTGATAATTCATTGGGACGTTCTTTAGCGGAAGCAGATCATCTTCGATGGTTTCTCGCTCGAACAATCCGTTGACGCTGGCGTAATCTCCGATGACCGCGAAGCCGTGCTCGTCGAGGAGTTGCCGCAGGTGTCCGTAATCGAATGGTGATTCGAGCGTGCCGTATTCGCACATGACGCCATATAACTCCTCCTCGGTCGCTGAACCCGTTGGCGGGCGCTCGCCTTCGAGGATAAATAGCACGCCACCCACCGGGAGCATCGCCGCGAGGTTACGCATCACCGCGTCTTCGTCCTCGAAGTGGTGGAGCGAGTCGTAGCAAAGAATGGCGTCGAACTGTTCTGAGAGCGGCGCCATCTCGATGTCGTGGACCTCGAACGAACACCGCAGTGCAGTCTCGTGATCGACATCGTAAGGGACGCGCGCCACGCGATCGCGCGACATTTCAACCAGCGTTGGGCTAATGTCAATGCCTTTCATTTGATAGCCGAGACGAGCGAAATATTCGCTCAGCCACCCCGAACCACAGCCCAGATCCAGAATGCGACTGCCGGCCGGCAGACCAAGGGTGACCGCGATGTTGGCAAAGTCGCAAAAATGACGGTGCGTTTCCGCGTCCATGCCATCACCCTGATGCTTAGTTGGTTTGTTCGCGAGATTGTAGAAGGGTTTGGTCTTGAGGTAATGGCTGCGCTCTGCATCGAGGCGGCGCGGGTATTCAACTGCCGCGTGCTTGTAGTCAACCCCATCAGGTTTCGGCATGCGCCCGGCAGCAAACGGAGGTCGCGCAGAATTGGGGGGTTCCTTGCCGTTAGCCGCCGCCGCTTCAGACTTAGCGCCGGCGTGGTCGCGAAACGACGAAACATTTTCGAATTGGGAGACTTCGGCGGGTATCAGGCTGGCCACATCTTCGGCGACAGCGCGCAGGAAGGATTCGTCAGAAGACTTGGCGTTCAGCAGCGAGAGTTCCCGGGAAACGCCGGCGATGAGTTTGCGCCGCGGCCGCTGGTCGATGACTTCGCGGATGAAATTCAGATAGTCGGCCGCTCGGCGTTCCAGGCTATGCTCCTCAAGCGCATGCCGCCTGGCGTTCTCTCCAATCCGGATGCGCAATGACTGGTCGTCGATCAGACGCTCCAGGTAAGCGAGCAGCAGCTTATCGGACCGTGGGTCGAGCGGAATTTTTACAACCGAGTCGTTCGGAAGTTCGGCATACCAACCGGCGTCAGCGACCACGCTGCATACTCCTGCGGCCATCAGTCGACAGAGACTCGCACTGGTCTCGCCCACGGTTCGTTCGCGGATATTCAAAGCAATATCAGTTTCATCAATGCGCCGCTTGAATTCTTCGAGAGTCACATGACCGGTGATCTCGACGCAGTCCTCCATCCGATAACGGCGGACCATTTCCCGCACGTCGAAGTAAGGGTTGGTTTCGCCGACCAGAGAATACCGGAAGCGGTGGGTCTTTTTGAGAACAGAAAGGGCGCGCAAACTTTGCTCGATCCCCTTGCCGGGTGTGATCAGACCGAAGCTCGCAATCTTGACTTCGTCACTGGAGCTTGAGGGCGGCCGTGAACCGGCGGACAACTTCACCGGCATGGCGATGCGGGCGATCGGAACGGTAGGAGCGATCCCGGCAAAGCGTGCGCGACTCCACTCTGAATGGACGATGATCCCTTCCGCTGAGTTGGCAATCCGGCAGTTCAAGGGAAACTCGATGGGCCTGGCAAGCATCGAGGGCAGCGCGCCTCTCGCCAAACTTTCCGCCGCTTCTTCGCGCGCATCTCTGCCGTGGCAGAACTCGACTTCGTCGAGGTACAGACGCAGGTCTCCGCGCTCGCGCGCCAGCCCCAGAAAGAATTCCTGCAGCGCAAAGTCGTGGAAAACTACTACACCGCTGCGTTGCTGCGACGCCTTGAGAATACCCGCGTGATAGCGATGGTCGTTTCCCATGTGGTAAACGGCGGCATCGAATCGTTCGAGTTCACGCAGGCTGGAGCGCTGTCTGCGATAATCGCAGACTTTGAAGCGGGAGGTAAGATCACGGTTCAATGGGTGAAAGCCATCTACGAAAAGCGTGATCTCTGCTCCGGCGGCAAGATGAGGCAGAAGTTCTTCACTGTAGTCGCTGATCCCTGAACGTTGCGGCCCGAGCGGGCTGAAGTAAGCGAGTTTCATAAACCAGTAAGCAGTAGGCAGTAGGCAGTAAGCAGTAAGCAGTAAGCAGTAACTTAGTGCGCTGAATTGCAGGTCAGTTCAATGTGTGAAACAAATCTCATTAGCACCTGGCTTCAGTCAGGTGATTGCGGTGGTCTATTGATCTCTGAGCCGTTTCAACGGCTTATCATGAAACCGTTGAAACGGTTCATGTCCAATCGTACTCGCCGGGTCACCGCACTGAAGTGCGGTGCTAATGAGATTTCAAATTGACCCCCACCGTTCGCGGTCTTTCTGCCTTTTGCTTACTGCCTTCTGCCTTCTATTCCTATCGTACGACCGTTACCTTAGCCTTCGTGGTGGGCGAGCCTTTCTCCCCGAACCAGGCAACACCTTCCTGCACCATGTCCAGCTCAATGGTGTATTCGCCGGGCTCTTTCGGGGCGGTAATCAGAAGCGGCACCTCGGTCTCGTCGCCGGGCTTAAGATCTTTTCCGACGCCTTTGTGTCCTTCCGTGTCTGTGGTCCGCTTTCCATCTTTGTCGAGCCAGCGATTGCCCACGGCGATGTAGAACTTGTTGTCAGAACGGTCGTTTGTCTCGCCACCGCGCTGCCACCAAATCACATCGCTCGTGTTCTTGACCTTGACGGTGATGTTTTCTTTCTGCCCCGCGCGCAGCTGCAACGGCGCGTCGGACATCGTGACCTGCGCTTTGAAGCCCCTGTCGGGCAACGGCCCCGGTGTCTTCGAAACCACGGGCCCGTTGGCGCTTTGAGCAGGCGACGCCGTGTTCGTCGCCGGCTTCGGCTGGCAGCTTGCAGCTACTATCACGCACGCTATCGCCACGGGGAGGAGAGCAATTCTCATCTTCATAATCAAATGTTCCTCTCTGTTCTCAGACTGTTATTTTGCAGAGGCGCGCGCTCTCAGTTAAGGCGCAACGCGCACGCTAAGTTGCAAAGGCCGCGCACCTCTTTCGCTAAACCAGGTGACGCCTTCGTGAACCATGTCGATCTCGAGGGTGTACTCACCCGGCGTTCGGGGCGCGTTGACGGTCAGCGTCATCTGCGTTTCAGCGCCCGGAGGCAAGTCGCCCTTCATAACCGCGCGATTATCCTCGATCTTCGTCCCGGCGGCGATCCAGCGATCGCCCATATTAATCTGGTACCGGAAGTCTTTGGTGCCCACCGCGGTCCAGGTCGAGTCACCCAGATTCCTAACCTTGAACCGGATGTCTACTTTCTCGCCGGCATGAATCACCGATGGTGGGTCAAGCGCGACGATCTCTTCGCGGTAGACGGACGCCGGGAAGGCGCCTTTCATCCACGCCGACTTGAACTGGCGAAGCGCCTCGGGTTCCTGCGGGATCCGAACTTCGATGAGCATCATACCGATCAGGTCGCGAGAAAAGAAAGGGAGCTCAACCGGTGTTAGCTGCCCGACCTCGAGTCCTCGCTGTGCAATCACCTGCTTCGCGGTCGGCAGGTCATCGTTGAGGCAAAGCGAGAACATCTTTTTTGGGGACGACTCTTCGATGACGCGAATAAACTGCCGCCATGATTCGCGCGTGACAAAATATTCTGGTTGGCGCGCGGCGATGACGGGCGCGCGCGGGTTCAGCAGCACCTCGAAGCCGGTCGACTTGGGACAGGTCTCGACCCACACCCCGACGCCGTCAAAGCGCGCCCGCTCCTCGTCCGTGAGAAAACTTCCGAGGGAGCGGTCACGCAGCATGAGCTTCGCTTCCCGCGCGTAGACGGCCGGGGCGTCGACTATGGTAGAACGCGAGCCCCATTCCTTTCGCAGCAAGTATGAGCAAGCAAAATATGACTGGCCCACGAGCAGGACAAAGAAGACCGAAGCAAGGGCCGACCTCCACGAGAGCTTCGACCACGAGACGCCCCCGGTCAGAGCGGAAGCTACGGCGATGATAGTAATGCCCGCGAGCATTTCCTGATAGAGGCCATACCGGCTATAGCCCGTGGCCGCGGCGCTCCAAAGCAACGCGCTTGAGATAAGGACGAAGCAGAGCGTGCGCGCGCGCGCATGCCGCCATGCGAACACGAGACCAACAAAGGCGACGATGAAACCCAGAGACAGGCGTCCCGAGTAGAGGGCCAGTTCTGAGTGCCGGTCTGGCTTGAACCAAATCATGACCGGCCAAACGATGGTCTCCCAAAAATTCTGCGGTCCCCAACGATAGTCCCACCCGCCGTGCGTCGGCCAGTAGGGTGATTTGAAAAAAACATTGGCAACCGGAAAGATCGGATTACCGGTAACGCGAAAGATGTAAACGCTGAACGGCAGGTGCGTGGCGATAAAAGCGGCGAACGCGAGCAGCACCGTGGTCGTCAATTGCTTTGGCGTGAACCTCCACGGCCCCACCGTCATCTTGTAGGCGCAGACGGCGAGGACCGGCAGCGCCACGGCCAGATTCGTAAGCTTGAACGCCGTGCTCGCCCCGAGCAGCACTGACACGTGAATAAAATTGGCACGGCGGTTTTTGGCCTCATCAAAGCGCAAGGTAAGCAGAGTTGCCTCGAGCATGAGCGGGAGCGTGAGCAGATCAACCATGTAGGTGCTGATCTCGAATAGCAGGGCTTCAGACATTACAACCAGAAGCACGCACGCCGATCGCTGCCAGGCACGGCTGACAAACGACCGCAAGATCTTGTCCGTAACTTGCGCTGCCCAGGCGAGCGCGAACAGGTTGATTACAGTGCCGAGCCTGAATCCCAGAAACAACCGGCTGATGCCGGTCAGCGTGTCGGCGGCCGGATTGAAAGGAAAGGCTGTGGGGAAGAAATCGCCCGGCCCAAAGAGCGTGCCTCTCAAAGTTCGCTCGGCGTTAAGCAGGTGATACGCCAACACGTCGTAGGAGTGGTCGGGGAAAGCCGCGCGCAGCAGATAGGCCAACAGTAGTGGCAATCCCACCAGCAGCCAGAAACTGCGACCGAACTTCTCTGCCGGAAATTGTTTCGTCGAGATGTAGAGATACAAACATGCCGCCGCCAGCGGTACGCTTAGCGTCCAGCCGAGCAAATTGTTATCGATGATCCAGAGATACTGCCGGACCAGGACGAGCGCGTACAAAAACAGCAGCGCGTCGCCGAACTCGACGCGTCCGCGCACACCCGCATAAGCTTTCCAGAAAAACGAACCTGGGTGTTCGGTTCGGGTCATACTTTCGCGGCTCAAAACAGGTTCTTGATGAAGCTATAAATGTAGCGAAACCAAACCTTGTGGAGCTTAATCGAGGATTTTCCGTGCTTTCTGGAGTATTCATGAGTCGGAACTTCCGTTACGACGTAGCCTCGCTTCAAGCACTTCATCATCATTTCCTGCTCAATCGTCGTGATGTTCTCTTTAAGATCGAGCGAGCGAATGACCTCAGTGCGAATGGCGCGAAAACCGTTCTGGCTCTCCGTGAGGTTCTGTTTCCATCTCCAGTTGATGCCAATGAGAATGATGTCGCAGCCGACCATGCGCAGCAGCTTGTCGATATCGCCGTGCTGTTCATCACTGCCACCCCGGCCACGCGAGCCGATGACCAGATCCGCGCGGCCATCCAGGATTGGCTCGGTAAGATGAGGAATATCCGCGGGGTCGTGCGAGCCATCTGCATCCATAAAAACGACGATCTCGTGCGCTGCCGCCATGGCCCCGACGCGAATCGCCTCGCCTTTGCCGCGCTTATTATCTTTAACTACCCGAACGCCGTAGCTCTCTGCCACCTGAACTGTTCGATCTACCGAATGTCCATCAACCACGACGATCTCATCACAAAAAGGCAGAGACTGTTCGATCACGTCGCCGATACATTGCTCCTCGTTGCGGGCCGGTATTACCAGGCTGACCCTACCTCTGGGATCAACGGATTTCGCACCGTTCGGCGATCGACTCTCCGGCGGTGCTAACTTAGCGGGCAACTCATCTCCGCGCTGTACTTGTCCATAGCGCGCCTCCTTAGGTTCGTCAGTCCGTTCCGGATCATAGCCAGAGTAGTTTTTGCCCATGGCCCACAACCTAAACTCTTTTCATTGCCGCTTTGGCGGTTATTTTTTCGACAGACTCCCAGAATCAAATTTGCAGCTCACAACCGAACTGTACGCCGGATCCTGGGTAAGATGGCGGAAGCGGAGGCAACTCGCTGTGGCCAGCTAACGAATCTCATTTAACACCTGGCTTCATCCACATGGTTATCCAGGTCATTGATCCCTAGACCGTTTCGAACGGTTTAAAATGAAAACCGCTGAACGGTTGGTGTCGCTTCGCGATCGCCTGATCTAATGAGATTCAAATTGACCCACCACTCACTGGCTGTCATTCTTGACATCAGGTAATCCAGACCAACACAATGCCCGACTCAGAGTAGTGGAAGTACCGGCGCCGAAAATCGAACTGGTTAAAGCCTTCTTCCGAATTTGCGCCGCTATCGGACAGAAAACCTGGTATTGAAAAAGAAACCAAAGCTAACACTGCGCACGCCAAAATGACAACTTCGGTCGACTCCGACATTCAGAGCCAGGGTGACAGGCCAGGCGAAGAGTCCGCGATATTAAGGCTTGTTCGCAGCCTCCTCCGACTGAGTTTCGTGCGCGAGCTTTTGGTCATCCTCGCCTTCTGCGTGTTTACGTCGTTGCTGACGTGGCCCTATGTAACGCGTCTGCGCGACGTGGTAGTCGACACCGGCGACCCGTATCTAATAACGTGGATTCTGTGGTGGGACTACCACCAGACTTTCACCGACCCGCTACACCTTTTCAATGCGAATGTTTTTTATCCGCTGAAGTACACGCTCGCCTTCAGCGAGCACAGCTACGGGATCGCGGTGCTGTTCTTTCCCCTTTACGCTCTCGGCCTGAAGCCGCTCACTGTCCACGCCATCGCGCTGTTTATGGGTTTTGCGCTCAGCGGCTACGGTGCTTTTCGCCTGGGCCGAACGCTCACCGGCTCGGCTGCGGTCGGATGGGTCGCAGGGATTGTCTTCGCCTTCGTCCCTTACCGCTTTAACATCATGTCCCAGGTAGCGTATCTCTTCTCACCCTGGATACCGCTGGTCTTTGAGGCGCTGGTGTTGTTTGCGCGCGAGCGCAGCAGAAAGCGAGCGGTGTGGCTCGGCTGCGCCTTTTTCATGAGTGGCCTCACGACAATTTCATGGTTCACTTTTACGCTGATTCCGTTCGCACTGTACGCGGCAATTCTTTTGACTCGATACGGTCTGTGGCGCGAGCGCGAGTTCTGGCGGCGCGGCGTGGTCGCCCTCGCCACAGCGATGCTGGCACTGCTGCCTTTCATGTTGCCGTACCTGGTCGTCTCTCGTCTTTATGGCTTCAAGAGAAGGGTTGAAGAGATCCAGTTTTACTCCGCATGGCCCATTCACTGGTTGTCGGTGGAGAACCGAAACAAGTTATGGAACGGGATGGGCGAGAGCATTCCGGAAGCTTGGAAGTTCAAACTCTTTCCCGGACTGTTGCCAATACTTTTCTCGGCGGCCGCACTGACTTTGGGTGGCAGAACGGAGCAAGTGAGTAGCCGTACGATTGCACCGCACGAAACGGGATCGCTTCCGGAGATCTGGCTCCACCGACTCGATATTCTAATAATAATCGTGTTTGCCGTCTCGATTCTGGCCGTCGGTTTCGACCGCACGAATGCTTTCCACGGACTATTCGACAATATTTCGTCAGAGCGAGCGCTGGCGCTGCTAACGATAGCCGTCGTTGTCCGCTTGTGTGTCGCCTATCCCCGGTTTCTGCCGACGGCGCGCGCGAATCTGGTGGAAACGCTTCGCTCTGAGCACCGCGGCGACGCCTTCTGGCTCGGCGCCCTCCTGACCGTCATCGGTTTTTGTTTTTCGCTGGGCTGGAACTTTTTCTTCTTCCGCATCTGTTATGAACTAATACCAATGTTTAAGAGTATGCGGGTCGTTTCGCGCGGCGCGATGCTCGCCTATCTTGGCCTGGCGCTCCTGTCGGGTCTCGGCGTTAAGAGTCTGACGGAAAGTTTACGATCGCGATTTCCACGGCTGCGAGCAGGCGTCATCTCCTCAGTCGCTTGCGCGCTTCTGCTTTTCGAAATGAACGCCGCCCCGTTGCGGTTAGAGCGCGGTGAGATCAACCCCGACGCGGTGACCCTCAGGCTGAAGCAGACACCCATGCGTGGCGGGCTGGTGGTGCTGCCTGCCGGTGGGGACTTCAATTATCGTTACATGTTGCGCTCAGCGGATCATCAGAAGCCACTTATCGTTGGCACGTCGGGGTTCAACTCGCCCATCGAAGATCGGATCGAGGCGCTGACCAGTAGCGGAGCGATCCCGGCCGAACTGATGAGCCTGCTCGAAGCAGTTCCGACTTCTTATGTGGTGATCGCCAACCAGTCGATCATACGGGAACGAACGACCGACTACGAAGTCTTCCTGGCGCGCGCGGTTGCCAGCGGTCGCCTGCGTTACATCAATAGCTTCGACGGACGTGACGATCTTTACGCCGTGGTGAAGAATGAGCCTGAGTCGAGGAGTGAAGCGGCGCTACCGTCCCATCTTGCGAACCGGGATTGGGCGGCAAAGATCCATGACGACCCCGTCAGCCTTCTGGACCAACCATTAAGCTGGGGCCAAAGACTTTACCGAGTCCATTTGGCAAGCTCAGGTGCCATGCCACGTTGTAAGGAGTTCATGAGCGACCTGGAGACAATCGGGCGCGGAGTTGTGTTGGGATCTGAAAACCAGGATCAGCAGTTCGAGGACAACCTCCGTCTTTTCTTAGAAGACTGGACTAACCGTGAAGCCTTCACGAAAGTTTTCGGAGGTCTCGACAATGCGCAGTACTTCGATCGCCTGGTCAACAACGCTGGGGTATCTATTGATCCAGCCCAGCGCGTTGCGATGGTGACCGGATTGTCGAATACTCAGGAAACGAGGTCAACGGTGCTTCTGAAGATCGTTTCTGACCCGCGTTTTATTGAGAAAGAAAAGTCTCGCTCGCTTCTCTTATTGCACTACTTCGGCTATTTGCGCCGCAACCCGGATGATCCGCCCGATCGAGATCTCAGCGGGTTCAATTTCTGGCTCCGCCATGGGGCCCCAGAGAGGCTTTCGCTGGATTTCAAGAACTCGGCGGAGTATCAGGATATCAAAAGGCAGGAAGCACCGGGTGCCGGTAAGAAACCAAAATAGTGGGAGTTTCAAAGCAGAAGGACCGGCTTTCGAATGAGTCAAACCGACGAGCGTGATAAACCGATACTGGCGGACGAGGGGCGACCGCCGTGCCTTTCCGTCGTCATACCCGTATACAACGAGGAAGCGACGCTCATGGATGTGGTGTCCAGGGTGCTCGCCGTTCCTTATCTACTGGAAATTATCATTGTCGACGATTGCTCGACCGACGCGTCGCCCGATATAGCGCGGCAGCTTGCCGAAGAGGATCCGCGGGTGCGCGCGGTGTTTCACCAGCGTAACGCCGGCAAGACTGCTGCGCTAAGGACCGGATTCGCGCTGACCAACGGAGAGGTGGTGATAATTCAGGACGCGGATCTCGAATACGATCCCACGGAAATCCGTGGCGTCATTCAACCAATTTTGGATGGCCATGCTGACGTTGTGTATGGCTCGCGATTCCTGGTTCGCAGAGCAACGCGGGTCCTCTATTTCTATCATTACGTAGCTAACAAATTCCTGACGTTCCTTTCCAATACCTTGACGAACCTCAACATGACCGACATCGAGACGGGTTATAAGGCATTCCGCGGCGATATAATTCGCAACATGGTCATTGTCTCGAGCGGCTTTGGCTTCGAAGTCGAAGTTACGGCGAAGGTCGCCAAACTAAGAGGCGCGATTTACGAAGTGCCGATTAGCTACTACGGGCGTACCTATGAGGAAGGGAAAAAGATCACGTTCAAAGACGGTCTGCTGGCGTTGTGGCTGGTCATTCGCTTCAACCTTTTTTGCAGCCTGCGCGCGTCGTTTCGTCGAATACCGGACGTACACTCCGGAACGCGGCGCGCACGGTCTGGTGCGGCGTGATGCCTTGAGATGGAAGACCCTTTGGCGCGTTGAATATGCGGGCCTTGCTCTCGAACGCGGCCTACGTGCTGATTCACTACTTCGGCTACCTGCATCGGAATCCTGACGACGCGCCGGACAACAACCTGGCCGGCTACAACTTCTGGCTGAACGAACTCAACCACACGGGCGACTACCGTAGCCTTACCAGAGTCTTCATTGAGTCGGGAGAATACAAAGATCAAGTGAAAAGGAAGCAGTGAGAAGAGAAATGTTTGGAGCGAAAC
>JBGPWS010000370.1:0-3989 GCA_041492345.1 Pyrinomonadaceae bacterium
GACATCTTTGGTTGGCTCGGTTATAAGATGCAAATCAAGATCGACTTTCTCTGCCGTGACTCGATCCTGGCGGCGCCCATCGTGCTCGACCTGGCTCTCTTCCTTGATCTGTCCCAACGCACGGGCATGAAGGGCGTGCAGGAATGGCTGTCGTTCTACTTTAAGTCGCCCATGACCGCGCCCGGCCTGTACCCTGAGCACGACATCTTCATCCAATTGATGAAGCTGAAAAACACCCTCCGTCACCTGCGCGGCGAAGACTTGATCACTCATTTGGGACTGGAATACTACGACTGAGGGAGCGCTCAACTTTTCTGTTCAATGCTCATCAGACGTTTCCGGCGAGCCGGAACCCCTTCCGGTGTACTTTTCTCCCCGCCTGGTTGAAGTTGCCGTTGACGAACACGAAATGTCAGTCGTTCGGTGCCACGAAATGTCATGATGCTATGATTTTCTTGGGTGTCGCGAAAACAAAAAGCTCAAACTGACCCTAATATTTTGGGTGACATTTCTTCAGGAGTCGTATATATAGCGTATGCGTCGATCGGATGTGAAGGTTTGCTGCCGCTTTTCCGAGAAGGCAAACTCGAACAGCGGGCCCCGCATCAATTGACGCAGTGGATCGTTCTTTGCATGAGGGATAATTGGGAGGATCCCGAAGCGGCGACAAACCTGTTAATAACAATCGCCGCGGCAAGGAAAAACAGCCATGATTGCCGAATTGATAAGAGAAGAGATGAAAGCCCCGGAAAAGTACATTGACGAAACGGTTTATCTGGACCCGGAGCAGAAAAGCCCGCGCGCCCAGGATTTTGAAGAGCGCCTGGAGGCGCGCATCGTTGGCCAGGAGCGTGCTGTGCGCCGCGTGAGCGGCCTCTACCAGATATTTCTGGCCGGCATGAATCCGCCAAACCGCCCGATCGGCACAATGTTGTTTCTCGGTCCTACCGGCTCTGGAAAAACACGGGTGATCGAAGCGGCCTCCGAGGTCCTTTACGCGGACCCCAATGGCGTCGTGAAAATCGACTGCGCTGAATTTCAGCATTCGCATGAAATTGCCAAGTTGATCGGCTCGCCGCCTGGATACCTGGGTCATCGCGAGACATCTCCGATGCTGACTCAAGAGAATCTTGACCGGATGCACAACGAAGAGCTCAAGCTCACGCTGGTGCTTTTTGACGAAATCGAAAAAGCTTCGGACGCGCTTTGGCAACTTCTGCTGGGAATTCTGGACAAAGCCACCCTAACGCTCGGCGACAACCGGCGGGTAGACTTTTCGAAGTGCATGATAGTTATGACTTCGAACCTCGGCGCGCGCGAGATGTCCGAGTTGATTTCCGGCGGCATCGGCTTTGCCCCCGGCAAGGGCGTCAAGAATCCGCATGACAATGAAGTCGATCAGAAAATCTATCGCACGGCCGTGGAAGCTGCCCGGCGTAAGTTCTCGCCGGAGTTTATGAACCGAATCGACAAGGTCGTAGTGTTCCGCTCTTTGAAAGAGCATCATCTGCGCGCCATTCTCGATCTCGAACTGCAGTCCGTGCAGGATCGCATCATGATGTCCGCCGGCACCAAGTTTGTTTTTCAGTGTTCAGATGCAGCGAAAGATATGCTGTTGCAGGAAGGCATAGACTACAAATATGGCGCGCGGCACTTGAAACGGGCCATCGAACGCTTTCTCGTCTACCCGCTATCAAATCTGGTGGCGACCGGCCAGATTGGTCTGGGTGACCTGGTGCAAGTCGGCCTCGACGGTAACAAGCTCACCTTCTCGAAGAAGTCGGGCGGCGCGCTGATTCACGAAATCGCCCCCGCGCTTTTGGATGAAGAGCCTCTCGTGGCCCGCTCAGGGAGCGTGGGCGTGCCCATTCCCCAGGCGAAAGAGAGTAAGGCTGCGCGAAAGGGTCAGGGGCGTGGCGAGAAGACGGAGAGTTAATTAACCTCCGCCACTTTCCGAAACAAACATTGGCGCCGGAGCAAAAGCTTCGGCGCCTTTTCATTTTCTGGCAAGTTTGAGGAGTCGCAGGGCTTCCCTGGCAGCCTCTGACAGGTAAGGATCGCGGGAGGCAAACGCAGCCTGAAGTGCCGGTTCCGCTGACGCGTCGCCGATTAGGCCCAGCGCCGTCGCCGCTTCGCGCCTTACATCATTGTCGTTGGCGTCGTTTGCCAGTGTCGCGATGAGAACATCGACACCTGAGCGGCTTCTAATCTGTCCCAACGAACGGGCCGCTGCGCGCATTACGAACTCATTCTCTCCAGTCTTTGCTTTCTTCTTTTTCTCAGTTCGCCCTGCGAGCACTTGCGAGAGTGGCTGAACCGCAGACTCGTCTCCGATTTCGCCCAGCGCCACTGCCGCAGCACCGCGAACGCCCGCGTCCTTGTCGCTGGTTAATAAGCCTATGAGGGAGGTCACAGCTGTACGGCTGTGCGTCTCGCCTAAAGCGTATGCCGCCTCCCGCCGAACAAATTCCAATTTATCCGGCAACAGGGGAATCAAAAGCGAGGTCGCTTCCGCTTGCGGTAAAGACCGGATAGCGTGCATCGCGGTAACGCGAACTATCGGCGCGACGTCGCTTAGTCCGGCAGCCGCGACGCGCGATGCATCGGGCCGCTCCAAATTACCCAGCCGCATCAGCGCATCGCGCCGCTCCTCAATGTCAGCCGAACTCAAGCGCCGGCGCTGACGCTCGATCTCCCGCTGAATTGGCGTTAGCTGTTCATTGCTCTGTCCAGCGATCAAATGCCTGGCAGTGGCTTCGCCAGCGCCAAGTATCACCGCGAGCAAAACAAACGATACTGTCTTGAAGCACAGCGGGCGGACATTGGGAATCATGGTTAGAAGTAATCTCATTTGACGCAACATACCCGACCTGGCGCGAGACTTCAACCGGTATCTATCCGCGAGGCTATCGCGTGCAGCGTGTCGATAATCAGAACGGCGATCGGCGGATAGAACAGAAGATCTGAAATCACCAGGGCCGCAGGAGAGAAAGACCCGATAACCGGCGCCGTGGCGTGATGTCGAAAGAGCAAGGTCAAATCGGCAAAGAAATCCTGCGCATGCCAACCAATGAAGAGACCGATGCCCAGGCTCACGATGTAACCACCAAGCAGGAAAGCGTACGCCGAAAAGCGCGTGAACGGCTGATCCGGCTCTCTTTCTTCACGCGTAATTGAGTAATTAATGTCGTCAGGTTTGTATGTGTAATGCGCAATGTATTCGCGCAGCCGGCGGATCAAATGCCAGACACCCATCATGAAAAGCGTCGCCAGAATCGCCTTGCCCACCAGTCCAAACGACTGCCAGAGCGGCGGCTTGATCATCGCCACGAAGAATGTCGAAAGAAAGAGTGAAACAGTTGTAAAGACGGCGCGCTGGCGTTCCATGTTCTCGCGCCGATCGTTTTCGAGAATTTGATTGACGACCCGGTCCCAGCGCGCCTGGGCCGCGATGTTGCTGGCACGCTTAGCGTGCGGGTTGTTGTCCAGCCCGAGAAAAGGAGGCTCACGCGTCGTCTGGTCGAGTTGTTGATTGTGGAAGGCTCGTTCCTGAGGGTCGATTAGGGTGTGGTAAGCAAGCGAGAGGAGCGCGAACTCCCGGGCCGCCTTCTCTGAACCCCGATTTACATCCGGGTGGCGCTTCCGCGCCAGCTTCCGATAGGCGGATTTGATCTCGGTAGCGGTCGCGCTCCGTTTGACGCCCAGAACGTGGTAATAGTCCGTCATTGCAAGGGGGCAATGTCGCGAGGACAAAGGCGATGTCACCGGCGACAGCCCGTCTCGCTACCTGGTCCGGGCGCAATTTTAGCACTTCCCGAACAGCGAGGGCGAGCCGATCAATTGCCGTTTTCGCGGGCGGAACTTTCGATGAATTCGACCAGCGTTCGCACGGCGACACCCGTGGGGCCCTTGGAGCGATAAGGCTGAGCGGTGTCGCCCCAGGCCGTGCCGGCAATATCAAGATGGGCCCATGACGTGTCATCGGCGAA
>JBGPWS010000010.1:0-25920 GCA_041492345.1 Pyrinomonadaceae bacterium
CCGATGCCCTTCGCTTCAACGGCCTCGGCCAGGGTGGTCTGCTGTGCGCTTGATGGTTTCGATGGTTTCATTCGCGAGAACTGGAACTGAGCGAAACTGTTAGTGCAAGCTTCATGCCCTTCCGGATTAGTAGAAAAAGCGCACCGTTGTGATCGCCCTTGTGGCGGAGCCGCCACGACCTTGGGCGCACAGCGCGGCAGAGCTGCCACGAGATCTTGTGACGGCAAACTGTTAGTTTGCGCGCCAGCTAACAGCTTGCGTTACTGAAAGCACAACCCTTATGATCGACGGCATAATGCCACAGAAACGGTCCCCTGCCGGGACTAAGCCGGCTGAACGAGTCTTTCTCATCGACTCGATGTCGCACATCTTTCGGGCTTTCTATGCGCCCATGGCCAATCGCGCGGCGCCGCTGGCCAATTCGAAAGGTCAGGTCACCCAGGCCGTCTTCATCTTTACAAATATGCTGCGGAAGCTCCTGTCTGACGAGCAGCCAAAATACATCGCCGCCATCTTTGAGTCAGGCGAAAAGACTTTTCGCCACGAGACGTTCAGCGATTACAAAGCCAACCGGCAGCAGATGCCCGACGATCTGGCTTCGCAACTGCCGTACATCAAACGCCTGTGTGAAGCTTACAACGTGCCGCTGATCAGCGTGCCCGGATTCGAAGCCGATGACGTAATTGGAGCGCTCGCGATCCAGGCAGCAGAGCAGGGCTTGCAAGCAGTCATCGTTTCCAACGACAAGGACATGTGCCAGTTGGTGCGCGATCCTTTGATCGTTTGCATGCGGCAGAATTCGCAGGTCATCAAACGCAAAGAACCAGTGCCGCCGATTGAATGGTGTGACGAAGCCTGGGTTGAAAAGAAGTTTGGAGTGACTGCGGCCCAGGTTGTCGATCTGCTCGGACTGATGGGTGATTCGGTTGACAACATCCCCGGCGCGCCCGGCATTGGCGCCAAGGGTGCTGTCCAGATCATTCAAACCTACGGTTCAATTGAAAACGCGCTCGCGCACGGGGAAGAGGTCAAACACAAGACCTATCGCGAGTCTCTGCGAAACAACGCCGAGCTGATCCGCAAATCGCGCGAGCTGGCGCGGATCAGGATTGATGTCGACGTACATCTCGACTTGAATCAACTGGAAAGGCGCCCGCCCGATCGCGCCGCGGCTTACGAGTTATTCCGCGAAATGGAATTCACCGCACTCACGAATGAGTTTGCCGATGGGGCGGTAGCAACCGCGAAGGCCGCCGGCGAGCGCAAGTATTCACTCGTCCGCAATAAGGCTGAGCTTGACAGTCTGATTCAACAATTGTGGCAGGCGGAGCATATCGGGTTGGCCATCTCGAATTCATCGCCACCGGGCGCGGGCCAGCAGCAGAGCATGCATGATGGGCATGCTCGTGGCCTGGCATTCGCGCCGCACGCGGGCAGATCGGCCTTCGTAGACTTCGACAATTTTGCCGAAGGAAAAGAAGCGGCGCTGGCGGCGATGCGCGAGTTGCTGAATAATGGATTGATCGAGAAATCCGTTCACGATCTGAAGAGGGCCACCGCGTTACTCACCCCACTCGGTGTCGATTTAGCGGGCGTGACTGACGACACGCTGATCGCCGCTTATGTTCTCGATCCGACGCGAGCCAAATACGAGTTAACTGATCTGGCGCGCGAAACCGTGGGTGCGGAAGGCGGCGGCCCGCCGTACGAGGGCTGGAGTGAAACCGGATGGCAAGCTGCGGAAGTTGCGGATTTGACGGCGCAAGTTGCCCGGGTCCTGCATCAGCGAATCGACGAGAAAGATCTCGGCAGCATTTATCGCGAGATTGAATTGCCGCTGGCGCCGATGCTGTACCGGATGGAGCAGGCCGGCATCCGGGTTGACCCCGAGGTGCTGAATGAATTGTCGCGCCATCTCGGTGAAGAACTGGCGAAGCTCACCGACAAAATCTGCCAGCTCGCCGGTCGCGAATTCAATATCAACTCGCCCAAACAAGTGGCCGAATGCTTTGAGGCTCTGAACATAGTTTCCGGCCGCAAGACTTCTACCGGCCGCGTTTCGACCAGCCGTGCAGTACTCGAAGAGCTGGCTCAGACCTACGAACTCCCGCGACTGATCATCGAGTATCGCGAATTGGACAAGCTGAAGAGCGTCTATACCGACGCGCTGCCTCTCCAAATCGCCGCCGATGGCCGAATCCATGGGCAGCTTAATCAAACCGTCGCCGCCACGGGCAGACTGTCGTCGAGCGATCCCAATCTACAGAACATTCCGATTCGCACCGAGCTGGGCCGACGGATCCGGCGCGCCTTCGTCGCCTCGCCGGGCAACAAACTTATCTCCGCAGACTATTCTCAACTTGAATTGCGTCTGCTGGCGCACATTACGCGCGATGAAGTGATGCTCGACGCCTTTCAAAAAGGCGAAGACATTCATGACCGCACGGCCCGTTTGGTGTTTGGAGCCAAGACCGACGAAGAGCTAAAAGAAGCGCGACGCTTTGCCAAGATTGTGAACTTCGCGATAGCTTATGCGATCGAGCCCTGGGGCTTGTCGCAGCGCGTCGGCATCACGCGTCAGGAAGCGCGCAAAGTGATCGACGATTACTATGCGACCTACAAAGGCGTGCGGCGGTACATGGAAGAGATTCCGGTGCAGGCGCGCGAACATGGCTATGTGCGTTCGCTGTATGGACGCATTCGTCCGCTGGCTGGAATCAACGATCGCAACGCGAACATTCGGCGCGCGGCTGAGCGCGAAGCCATCAACATGCCGATCCAGGGCACCGCCAGTGACATCGTGAAAATTGCGATGCTGCACGTCGAAGATGCTTTTCGTCGCGAAGGCCTGAACGCGAAAATTCTGATGCAGGTTCATGACGAGTTGCTCGTCGAATGTCCGGCCAACGAAGCCGAGAAAGTTGCCCGGACATTAAAGCGCGAGATGGAGCACGCAGTTGAAATCGACGTTCCGCTGGTAGCTGAAACCGGCATCGGCGATAACTGGATGGACGCGAAGCACTGACTGGGAATTGCAAATTGAAGAATGAGAATTGCAAATTGCAAACTGCGCCAGAGGAACAATCGTGACATCGGATGAGTTGATCGAACGACTAATAAACTTTGCCGCTCGGGTCGGCAAGGTTGTTGATGCTTTGCCGGACACGCGAATGGGCCGACACATCGGAGGTCAACTGGTACGCAGCGGGACTTCACCTGCGCCAAATTACGAAGAAGCTTGCGCAGCGGAAAGTCGCGCGGATTTCGTTCACAAGCTCAGCATTGGTCTGAAAGAGTTGCGCGAGTCCCGTTGTTGGATCCGTCTTATCATCAAAACGGAAATGCTTCCGGAGCATCGAATGGGTGAGTTGCTTGATGAATGCAATCAGCTATGCAACATCATCGCCCCAATCCATAGTTACCGCAAAGAAGCGAAAAGAAAAGAAGGCTTAGAGACTTGCAATTTGCAGTTTGCACTTTTCAATTCTCAATGTCCTTTTGAATGACGCCAGGACGATTCAATGTCCACTCAACCGAAACCAAACCAAGAGTCAGACGGTGAAGTCGTTTATCGCCGCGTCGTACCGCCTGACGCCGGCAGCAAAAAAGAGCTGCGACTCGATCCCACTCTGGCGCCGCTGGTCGCCGGTTTTGCGCTCTTGCTGCTACTCATTTGGGTCCTGGGCAGCTTGAGTGTGCGCCGGCTGGAAGACACCAGCCGCACAGCGCTGGAACAGGAACATAGTCATGCGGCCAGAGCGGGATTGCTGCTGCAACTTCGCGGCGGACTCACGAAACTGGACAACGAAGCGCGCAAGCGCATGGAAGCAGATGCCCGTCACGAGCTGACCCCACCCTTCGATTTGCGTCTGGCGTCCGCGCGTGGGGAGGTGACCAATCTTTTGGCAACCCTGGATCATGCGCCGCTCGAGGAGTTGCCAAAGTGGCACAAGTTCCGCGACGACCTCGCCGTCTATCTCGAAATTACGAAAGACAAAAATCGATATTCGCAGGAGGGTTTTACGAAGTTTCGCGATGCGGACGCCGAACTAAACGAGCTCATCCAGGATTTGACGAGCGAAGAGCAACAGATATTTGATCGAGCTGAAGCGATGCAGAAAGCGGCGACTCGATCGATTCGAACCTGGATTGTGTTCGCTCTTTTAGCGGGTTTGGCGGTTGCCGTGGCCACCATCTGGCAGGTGCAGCGCCGATTCCGGCAGACCAAGCAGAGCACCGAGGCGCTGCGCCGCGAGCGTGAGTTCAGCAATCAAATGCTGGAAGGGATGGTCAGTGCCATCGCGGCAATCGATCGACACGATCGCATTCGCAGCGCGAATACGGCGTTCCTGCGCATCTTTCCCCAGGCAACGATCGGTTCGTCTATTCATGATCGAGTTGGTTCGCCCGAAGGCGTCAAGTTGTTGGAAGTTGCAACTGCTTCCCACGTCGAGGCGGCGACGTATCGTGGCCGGTGGAATTTGGCCGAGGACGGGGTTGAGCGTGCGTTTGATGTCTATTCATCGCCGCTGGAGATCGACGGCGAGCACGGCCAGATCCTGACGCTCGTGGATGTGACGGAAGCGGCGAAATCCGAAGCCGCGTTGCGTCGCAGCGCATCGCTGGCAGCAGTCGGTGAAGCCTCGGCCCAGCTTGCGCATGAGATCAAAAACCCGCTGGGTAGCATCCGGCTGGGAGTCGAGATGTTGCGTGAATACACGAGCAACGAAGATGCGCTAAGGACAATCGGGTTGGTCGAACGCGGAATTCATCACCTCAACAAACTCGTGGTAGATGTGACGCAGTTTTCGCGAAGACGCCAGTTAGACGTTTCGGAATCTGACCTGCATTCATTGATTGATTTGAGCCTTGAGCTGGTCGCCGATCGCGTGCAGGAGAAAGAGACGCCGGTTGAAAAGGATTACGCACCCGATGCAATCATCGGCAACTGGGACGACGAACAATTGCGCGAGGTCTTTGTAAACCTGATCGGCAATGCGATCGACGCCAGCGGACCAAAGTCGCCGGTGAAGATCTCTACGGAACTGGTCGAGACCGATTCCAGGGCCAAGTCGATTGAAGCGCCCGGACGCATGGGTGGCGAGCGCGTGCGGATTGTGATCACTGATCAGGGAAGCGGTATGGATCGAAAGACTCAGGCCCGTCTGTTCGAGCCATTCTTTACGACCAAGAAGCGCGGCACAGGTTTGGGTCTGTCAATCGTCAGACAAATCATCGACCTGCACGGCGGAAACATCGAAGTCGAAAGCGAGCCGGGGAAGGGAACGACGTTTCGCGTTGAGCTGCCGCTGGGATCAGTCTGATAAGGGGCAGTAGCCCGCGCGTGAGCAAGGGCTTGATTAGGATGGTTAACGCGGGGGTGACTTTGTGAGTCCAGTACTTCAGATTCCGCTGAGCATAGGAACAAGGTGGTCACAAATTGTGGCCACCTTGTTCATTTTCAGCATCGGCCTGCATGAAGGCACGATTCAAAGCCCGGATGAGCTGACGAAGGTCAATGCCCTGAAGCCTAAAGCCTGAAGATCTTGCTTGATCAAAGCCACAAAATTGCGAAGCCCTCCCTCACGGTCGGGCTACTGCCCCGATGTTCTCCTTACGCTCATTCAGACGCGTTCCAAGGAATCCTTCGGCTCGACGAGGATGTTCTTGAAGCGCGTCAGGCGCACGAGGCCGGGCGCGGCGCCTTTCGATTTCGAAACGAACTTGCGCTGGGTGTAGTGCACGTCAACTTTTGGATCTTTGCGCGCTTGTGAAAACTGAGCGGCGAGTTGGGCGGCCTCGATGATGGTGCGATGGGGAACGTCTTTGCGAGTCGCATTCCGAACGACGACGTGCGAGCCACCATAGTCAGCCGCGTGCAACCAGAGGTCATTCGGCTTGGCTACCTTGAAAGTTAGATAGTCATTGTCTCGCGCGGCGCGACCCACCAGAATCTCAAAACCATCGGACGAAATGTAGCGGCGCGTGCCGGGTATCTTTTTTTCTTTCTTCCCCGTTTTGCCTCTGGACCCGCCAACGACGGCAGGGGGTGCTGACGCTGCCACAAACTTTTCCAGCCCAGTCTCATCACGCTCGGCAATGATCTTTTCCAGAGACTCGTATCGCGAGTTCAGGGCATCAAGTTGTGCCCGGATCGTTTCGAGGCGAGTAGTGATTTGCTTCACCGCGCGCTTTGAACGCGAGTAGAGCGCAAAGTGGCGCGAGGCTTCTTCCGGAAGAGTTGTTTGCTCGTCAATTTCAATCTCAATAGGGGCAGCATCATCGGCAAAATAATCGATTAACACAACTCGCTGTCCTTCTCGTTTAGCGGTACTTAGATTTGCCAGCAAAATATCGCCAAGGCGTTTGTGATGCTCGGCGCCGACGTGACCGGCGAGGTCCTGTTCAAGTTGTTTGATGAGCTTCTTTTGGTGGGTGATTTTCTTGCGCAGTTCAGCGCGCGCGGCGCCGGCCCGGTTATCGAAAGCCTGTTCAACCAGCAGAGAACTGAAGTAGGCATCCGCAGCTTCGGAAGCCGACGCGTAACCGCCGCTGCGAATCGTCTTGATTAGCTCGCTGTCGCTTGCTCCGATTCGGCCGGTCGCTGGTGGTTTCTGATACGCTTCGCCGATCTTTTGACCGGGACCTTTACCTGGGCGAGCTTGATTTGTAATAACGCCCTGCCGATCGATCAGGAACAAGTTTGCCGCACGCCCGGTCAACTGGGCGATCATCGTGCGCTCCTGGTTCTGTCCTAATTCGTCTGTTCCGGAGAAGTGAAACCAAACAATTCGATCATCAGGGACCTTTTTGATCGATCGGACTGTAGTGTCTGATAGCTCCTTCCTGAGGCCCTGAGCGAATTGGGTCAGCGGAACGCTTTGCTTTTCCAGATCGCGAACTCGTCGCTTTACCAGATATATTCTGGGCTGAGCCGGCTCGACGCTGATGAAAAGGTCGCCGTGATCGCGCAGGCGAAAATCGATCACCAGCGACGTGGGCGAGAATTGAAAGATTTTTCCGGGGGCGCGCCCTACCAGCAGCGGCTCGATCTCCGCGACCACGTCTTTGATTGTTTGGTCGTCCATCGGCCGAAATTAGCACAAAGGGCGGCGGGATACTGGCCCGAAAAGCAAAAGGCGAAAGCCGAAGCCTTCGCCTTTTTCAATATAGGGGCAGCACAGACTGGCAGCCCGTGCTACTTAGGCCCGTGCTATTTAATCGTGAATCACGATGGTCTTCGAAAAACGATCGTAGATAGTGCGACGATCGGGATCGACTAACGCGTAGATGATTCCCAGACCAAGCACGGCCAGGGCGAAGATGTAACCGAGAGCGCGCTTGATCGATTGGCCTCCAGTCGGAATCATGCCCGTCCGCATGTCGATGGTCCGCAGCGAGCATATCTTCATCCCTAAGGTTCGTCCCGTTAGCGCAATCGAAACGGTTAGATAAGCAAACATCAAGACCAGGGTGATGCCGGTCATCAAGCCAATTATGCGTGGGTTAAACCAATTACCGTCGGCAAATTCGATCGCCGCGGCAAACGGCGCCGCCAGCAATGCTACTAACGCGAGATCCAAACTTCCCGCGATAGTTCGGCGGCCGAAGCCGGCGCTCGCGTTGGCAGTATCGGCAGCGATTGCCGGAAGGGACAAACAAGTCTCGAGGTAGGACAACGCCACGTCGTCAACGCTATCGGAAATCACCCGCACCGGCTTGCGATCAGTCGGGTTGGTCTTCGGCTTTGAAGGAGCGACGACTGTAAGCTTCGGTTTTGTCTCGGCCGGTTTGGGCTCGTTAACTTCCGGTTCGGAAATGATGTCAGCAACCGGCTCGAAGGCCGGGGCCGTGGAGGCAGCGGCGAATCCACTTGCGACTTGATCAGGGCGCCGCGCTCGCTCGAGGCGTTCGAGCACCTTTGAGACGATCGGATTCATCGCCGGTTGTTCAAGATCGGGAACCAGCTCGAGCTGTGCAGACGGCAACGCACACGAAACCGTGCCGGCTTCCTGTGCGGCGGCTGCTTCTTCGGCAGCTTCGTGCGCGCGGCGCTCCTGAACTTCACGCACGCGCTGACTCAACTGCTTGCGCCACGCTGGCACCGTTCGCGTCGTACCCGGAAATTCGATCAGGGTAGAAGTTTGCTGCTTTTGCCCAAGCGGATTCAGTGGTTCGTCGCGCAGACCTTCGACGAGTCCACTGTCAGCAATGACTTTTTCGATGGACGAATTCGGTAGAGGTTCTTGCATCATGGATCGTGAACGAGATACGGGGCAGTATCTGAGTTGTCATCATGAGCGACGTCGCAAGCTTGCAGCCGTCAAGGGCCTCCGTCAACTCAGTAAATCAAACCAGGGGATGGGCAACGATCCACGCCAGCCCAAGCCCGCTTCGTTAGTCGAGCCGGATAGTATCAGACTTTACTTTAAGTCGTCAACGAGAAAATATAGCAGGGCTTGAGGTTGGCTTTGGTGGCACAGACTTCAGTCTGGGTTGGAGTTGCAGGGTATCACGGACTAGAGTCTGTGCCACTAGAGTGGCTGGCGGCCGGCGAATCCGGTCTCGAGGTCGTGCCACCATTCGAGCTGATCGCCTTCGTCGGCCTTCCAACAGAGCAGGACGACGCGGCCGTCTCTCATAGACGGAAAATCAATTAGTCCCTGCGAATAGTCTTTCAGTTGCACGCCCAGGCTTTCCAATTGACTGGCCCCCAGCGACAAGTCAACCAGGAGACGCGCGTACTGTGGTCCTCGCGCCATGCCGCCGCCGCCACTCTCGGCGCCGGCAGCGGCGTGCTTCGCAGTCGTTTGAAATGAGATGAGACGGCGATGCGACCGCTGAATCGACTTTACGATTGGTCGTACGCTGGGCAGTAGGGAATTGGCTTCTTCGACGGTAAAAAGCTTCATAACGATTCGTGACCGGCGCGTCTTGCGGATTGCATGACGCGCCGGTCACCTGGCCGCTAACGAAGCTCTATTCTACTTATTTGATGGGGCCGGCGCTACTTGTTGGCTGCCGCCTGGTCGGTATCGCCCTTGGGCATGTAGTAGCCGCGGCGCGAACTCACTTCCAGTTTGCGCTCCTTACCTTTCGCATCCAGTGCTTTCACCTTGATGGCGAGTTCGTGCATGCGCCCGTCGTCTTTTTCCTGTTCGCTGAGCGCAAAGCCAAGGCTGTATCGCGCGGTGAGATTGCCGATGATCTTTGCAAGGCCGGCGCCATAGTCGCTGACGCGGCCGACGTGCACGGCCTCGCCACCGCTTTGTTGTGCCAGACGCTTCGCACTTCCGGCCAGGCTTATGCCTGTCCATCCGATGAGCGGCTGACCGAATGGCAGGAGAAACTTGTAGAGCGTTTGCATGTCTACGGTCAGCGTATTGAAGATCGCGTTTTGCCGGAGAAGTATTTGCTCGGTGGCGTCCCGGTCTTCGTAAAAGATCGGCGCGATGCCGTCAGACAACCAGACAATGGCGGCTTGTGAGTTTGGACGTTTTTCCTCCGCCAGGTGGGTCGCGTCGCGGGTTGCCCCGGCCATGTCGTAGATATTGTCTAACTGAATCGAGACTTTGCCGTTTTTGCTCACGCGTTTGACATCAACGGATCCATCCTTCCTGATCGTGCGAGTTATGACAGCTCCATTCTTTCCCTTGATCGTTTCAGTTTCGAGAATGTCATTCTCTTTCGGCTTTGCTTCAGAAGAGTCTTTCGGTTCGCTTTGCGTAGTGTCGGTGCTCACCGTAACACTCCCGCTGCTCTCTCGCGTTGAATCTTTCTCGTTTTGTTTAGACGCGTCAGCCTTGTCAGCCTCCGGCGCGGGCGCTACCAGCGCCGGCACGCGGGCCAAAGCGGCGTCGAACTGGGCCGGGTCGCGGGTGAATTCGGTAAGCCACATAGCTTTGCCATTTCTGATCACCGCGGTCTTATCATCGACGCTGTTAAGGTTGATCGCCAGGATTGCGACTTCATCTCCGGGCGGGAGTCTAGCTAATTCCTCGACGATCGCTTTACGAACTTCTTCGCGTTTCAGAAAGCGCCCGGCGCCGTCATCGCGGAGGTCCAGGATCAAGACCATAGCCAGAGGCTTGCGGGCCTGGCCTTCGCGCGTGAAGTAAGAGATCGTGCGTGGTTGGCCATCGTCAAACAGTTCGAAATTCTTGGGCTTGAGATCTGAGATCGGGATCCCGGTCTTCTTATCTTTGACCAGCGCGTCCATAAAGACGACCCGCGTGCGCACGCGAATGGTGTCGGCGACTTCCTGTGCTCGCGCCGCCGGTACGGTGAACAGGGCGAGAGAAAGAATTGCGCAGAGGCGCGACGGCCGGAGGAGAGAGCGCAGACTCTGTTCAATGAGATTAGCTTTGCGGCATTGCGCCTTTGCGTGAGATGTGTTTGGCGTGAAAAGGTTCATTGGTTCTCTCCTGAGTTAGTAGTCTTTGATGGTGGCATCTTCCGTCAGGGTCTTGCCCATTTCTTCCGGGTCTTTCATCAGCTGCGCCAGGATCTCAGGCGCTACGGTTGCCTGAACGACAGTTGCTTCGTGCCGCTCGATGGTGACGACCAGGACGTGGAACTTGTCGCCCGCCTCGCGAATGTAGATGTATGTCTGCTCTTCGTTCTTTGGCGCCAGCGTCTGTACCAGCGCTGACCAGTTTCCTTCCAGCGTTGTCTGCATCGATGCTTTGAAGGTGGCGATCTGGCCACGCGAATCAAAGTTTTGATCTTCAAAGAACGCCACTCGCACGCTGCCTGCTTCGGCGATTTGCTTATATTCACCGCCTTTGATTCGCGCCGCCGTGCGCACGGCTTTCATACCGGCGCGTGCCAGCAGCGGGATGCTCTGGTGCTTGACGTGATAGAACTGCTCGATGAGCTTCACGACGTCATTGAATCCGTCGCCACGAGCGAGACTCGCGCCCGGGGCGAAAACGATCATCGCACCAATCAAACCTGCGATAGTCAGCCTGGTCTTCATCGTTGCTCGTTCTTCTTCTTAGGCTCTTTTTCAAGTCCCAGATCAGGCACACCGAATTGACCTTCGAGGCTGGACAGTTTATCGAGGTCGATTGGACCCACAATGTTTACGACGGTCAATTCCTTCGGCTCGAAGCTGACTACGGCCAGGCCGCCGATCACATCGCCCGTCATGTTCAGATAGACTTCGAGGTTCTCGCTGGCCTTCTTACTCTTGACCGTCACGATTTTGCTCCAGCCGCCGCTGCGAAGCTGTGACATCACCGACTCAACTTCAGCTTGCGAATACTCGCCTTCTTTTTCGAAGGAGAAGCTCTTGACATAAATGCCCTTCAAGCCCTTGAGCACTTCCTTGATCTTGGCTTCGTCCGGATCTTTGCCTGAGAAGAACTTCCAGGTCGTTTGCAGCAGGCGCTCGTCCAACTTGACGTCAACCGTTTGGCTCGCCTTGTTGGCGAGAAAGTCGAGTTGGTCCACCTGTAGCTTTCCGCTCTGTGCTCTGGTTGTTGCTGCGCTGCTGAAGAGTAGCAGCAGTAAGACCGGCGCAAGTTTCCATGTAGTTTGGAAGAGTTTTTTCATAGTTCTTTCATCCTATCTTGTGTTGATTGCGAATTGGGTTGAGCTGAGGCACGCCCTGCGTCTTTCGCTGCGCGAGGTTGAGCTTGGCGCTGACCATACGCAGCGCTACCAGCACTTGTTCTTTTTCGGCCAACTCCTCTGGAGTCAGCCCGGGCTGCCGAATTTGTGTCCGAGTGCCACGGCCCATGTTGCGAGCCAGAAGATTGCGCGGCGATTCGCGCTTTTGAATCGCCATTGGCTTAGGGCTGCTAACAGCCACCGTAGCCGGCGAAGCCTGGTTGTCGGGGGCGACCTGCGGCGGCCGCGCACTCGCGTTCTGATCTGTCCGCGAATCACGCGCCTGATTGAGCGGCGCTGCCTGGCGCCGATTGAAACTGAACCAAAGACCCAAAACCACGGCGAACAAAACTAGCGCGGCGGCAATCGCCATCGCGGGGAAGAAACTTCGTCGGCGATCCACTCGGATGTCGCGCGGAATCTCCAACGGCCGCGGCTGATATCGCAGCGGGCCGAGAATCTCTTCCAGTTCTTTCACCTCTGGATCAGGCTCACCTGAACGATCCCAAAGATAATTGTCTTTCATAGTCTTGCTCTTTCCCTTTTGAGCCCTCCCTCACGGTCGGGCTACTGCCACAATCCCACGCCCTCCGTTACGGTCGGGCTACTGCTCCGATCTTTTCGCGCAGCAGTTTCATGCCGCGATGCAGGTTCACTCTCACGGACGCGGGAGTAAGTCCGGTGCGCGCGGCGATCTCGGGTCCGGTCATTCCTTCGACGAACCTCAGCACGAGTGTTTCGCGATACGCTTCCGGCAACCTGCAAATCAAATCCAGAATTTCTCTGGCTGTCCTATTTGGTGGCCGTTCGATCGCCATCTGCTCTGTGACTTCGACGGTTTCGCGTGAACCACGATAGAAATCCATCGCGCGGTTTCGGGCAATCATCGCGATCCAGGGACCAAACGCCGCCGCATCGCGCAGGGTGTGCAGTTTTCGTAGCGCGTGCAGAAAAATGTCCTGAACCAGATCGTCGACTTCACCACGCGGCACGCGCGCCAGCAGAATTCCGTGGACCAGGGGCGCGTACATTTCGTACAGACGCGCGAACCGGTCGCGCTCGCCGTCCAGCACCGCCTTAACCAACGCGACTTCGAGCGGTTGCTCCACTGCTTCGGGCGCGCTGAACGGTTGGGCCATGAGCAGCATGTCTGCGGTTGCTTGAGCCTCTAACATCCCTGCGCCTCTCTGGAAATCCCCGGGTCCGTCAAACTTTGGTTTGTTCGGTCTGCAATCTCCCTCCCCCGCTGGGGGAGGGTTGGGGTGGGGGCTTGTACGCGTCAATCCCCTTTCCCCTAACCCCTCTCCCATCCGGGAGAGGGGAAACTGTTACACGACCCACTGAAGTTTGTCGGACTTTGCCTTTGTCTGACATGGCTAAGACGGAAATCGTGGAGAGAGTGTTAACAGCCAATGCCTTGGCAGCAATTGGTTCGGGCGCGGCTTTTCGGGACTGGGCTTTGCGTCAGGATTAGCCTTCGTTTGCCGAAGGCATGCCTCTGCTTCGCGCTTGCCCGACTGGTACGTCCGCCCGCGAGAATAGTTTCGTGCGCCAGATGACCAACGTCGAGATCAACAGCGCCACCGTGCAGGCCGCGCCTCCTTCGATCCCGTATGCTCCACCGGTCAACCAATCGGGCCCGGCGTTCATGGCCTGCAGCAAAGGTGCGGGTGCGATTCGCTCGATGCCGCTGACCGGCAGACCGAGCAGAGATGCCTGGGCCCAATTCCAGGACCAGTGCAGGGCCAGCGGCAACCACAGACTTCGCGTCCGCAGGTATGCGACGGCCAGCCACACACCGGCCAGCGCCGTGTTCACAAACGTGAAGCCAGGCACGGCGTGCGGATTGTTCAGATGGACCGCGGCGAATGGCACCGATGTGAGCAGGATGCCCAGCCAGGCAAGATTCGCGCGCGTCAACGTCTGCAACGGATAGCCGCGAAAAAGCATTTCTTCAGCCGCCGCCGCGAACACAAAGACCAGAGCCGACACTGCTAATGTCTCGCCGATTGAGCGCGGTCCCGCGGGATCGAAACGGAAATGAATGCCGCGAGTCGCCGTCGCCAAAAGGGCCGCGAGAAAAAGTGTCGCGGCGCCCAGCACCGACCCGAGCCCAAGGTTCTTAAGCCAGCCGCGGTGCGGAGTACATCCCAACGCGCGAAAGGGCAGCTCTTCGAGCAAAGCCCCGCACGCCCAACCCATCAACGTCGCGGAAATCAGGATCGATCCATGCCCGGCGGCAAAGCCCCAGTTGCTGTTAGCCAACTCGAAAGCGCTACGGTGAAATGCAACCGCCAGGCCCCAGAACAAAAGCGCCTGACTCAATTGGGTGCAGATCAGGAAGGCTACGGCGAAGATGGCCAGACGCCATCCGCCGCGGAGGTGCCGCTCTTCATTGATAAAAAAGTTATAGCCTTCCACCTGGCCCTCCATAGGTCGCCGCATTCTAGCATTTTGGGCCCGGCCGCCCGCGAAAGACTGGGTTCCAGTGTGCTAAACTTTCGGTCGCCCGATTCGATTAGTCGAGCCAACCGCTTTACGTGAGCAAAGCCAGAAATCAACCCGTTGAGGCCGGCAAAGGGACGCCAAGGCGTCGAAGCCGTAGAACCGTGCCCTGGCTCCTGGCCGGCATCGTTGCGGTCTTACTCGCGATCATCGTCGCGCAGCAACTCTTGAATCTGGGAACGGTGGTGCCGCCTGAGACTGGCTCAGACACGCTTTTGCTTTACGCGCTCTCTTCGCTGAATTTCGCGGCGTTTATCGTCTTCAGTTTCATTCTGCTGCGCAGCTTGCTGAAGTTGCGCCGCGAACGACGCGAGCGTCAACTTGGATCGAGAATTCAAACCCGCCTGCTGGTCTATTTCATTGGACTGAGTCTGCTACCGATTGCCGCCATGGCCGCGTTCTCGTATCTGTTCCTCAACCGCTCGATCGAAAAATGGATGGGCCGCTTGCCTGAGAACGTCGTCGAGCGAGTGCGCGAACAGCAACGCGAGGGTCTGGCAGCGCAGAATCGAAACCTTCGCGAGACCGCCACACTGCTGGCGACTGTCGTCAAAGGCAGACCCCAGTCGGAATGGCAGTCGACGCTGGACCAGTTGGCTTTGACGGGCGAGTTATCTGCCATCGCGATCCTCTCAGACAGCGGCGAGGTCCTGGCCCACAGCGAAGCCACGGTGCCTGAATCTCAACGTGAGGAACTGAAGGAAGTTCTAAAACGCGCGGGCGAGTCTGGTGCGCAAACCGGTGAAGCGCTTGCCGATGGCAAGGGATTCGACCTGACCGTAGTCCCCGTTACGGCGACGTCGCGTTTGGTGCTGGTCCCGCGCCGTTTCAGCGACACCGATGTCCGCGACACGCTCGCCGGCTCTCAGCGCGAATACCAACACTTGCTCGAGCGACAGCGAAAGGTCCGATTGTTAGGACTCTCTACGCTGGGCCTGATGACCCTGCTCGTGCTGTTTGCCTCGACCTGGGTGGCGATACATCTGGCCCACGGACTCGCCGCTCCGATCAAAGCCCTGGCTGAGGCTTCGAAGGAAGTTGCGCGCGGCAACCTTTCGCACCGGGTTGACACGATAGCCGATGACGAACTCGCCCTGCTGGCTGAATCATTCAATCAAATGACAGCCGAGCTGGACGAAAACCGGCGCCACATCGAAGACGGCGCCACAGCCTTGCGGGACAAAAACCTGGCCCTTGAAGAACGGCGAAACTATATCGAGACCGTGCTCGAGTCACTTTCAACCGGCGTCGTGTCGCTGGATCAAAACGATTGTGTTACGACCATCAACACAGCGGCTGTCTCAATACTAAGGCTGAGCGAAGCGCCTCCTGCCTGGGCTAAGTTGACCACTCTCTTGAGCAGCGAGGATCGGGTTGTGCTGGAGCGTTTGGTGCGACGCGCTCGACGAGCCGGACGGGCGGCAGAGCAGAATCAATTGACGCGCGGCTCAGTCGGAACCGCGATACCCGTGGCGTTGACTGCGACTGCGTTACGTGGAGCGTCTGTCGCGTTAAGCGGAGCGTCTGTCGAAGGCGGCGATGGCCGCGGCGTGGTGCTCGTGATGGAAGACCTTTCGGAATTGCTCGCCGCGCAGCGGGCCGCCGCGTGGAGCGAAGTGGCGCGCCGGATAGCGCACGAAATCAAGAACCCGCTGACGCCCATCCAGCTTTCGGCCGAACGGATCGCCCGCAACTTCCGGGTCCGCCTGAACGGTACAGAACCGGGAGCGATAGCGACCGGCTCCAGTAGCCCGGAAGAAGCTGCAGAAGGAGTAACGGGCGACAGCGCCGAGAATGGCAATGATGGTAGCGGCTCCGTAGGCCTCGCCCTGACCGAAGAGAATCGCGAAGAACTTACCCGAGTGGTGGAGGAATGCACGACCTCGATCACGCGCGAAGTCGCGGGCTTGAAAGCTCTCGTGGACGAGTTTTCCCGCTTCGCGCGGATGCCGACTCCGCGCATGGAGCCCGGCGATCTCAACGAAGTTATCAGACAGGCGGTTCAGCTATACGCGGAACGCCTGGATGGCGTCGAGCTGCAACTGCTGCTCGCGGATCAGTTGCCGCCGGCCATGCTGGACACGGAACAACTAAAGCGAGTGTTCGTGAATTTGACCGACAACGCTCTGGAGGCCCTGGCGGCCATGCCGGACGAGCGTGGCCTGACAATCAAGACCAGACATGATGCGACACGTGATCTATTAGTCGCCACCGTCGAAGACACGGGCGAAGGAATTCCAAACGGAGATTTCAAGCGACTGTTCCAGCCTTATTTTTCAACGCGCGGACGAGGCACCGGGCTGGGCCTCGCTATCGTGGCCCGAATCATCACGGAACACGGCGGGCGCGTCTATGCGGAAGCTAACGTGCCGCACGGCGCGAGATTTGTTATCGAACTGCCGACTGTCAGTGGTCAGTAGTCAGTTGTCGAAATAGGTCATATAGGACCTATTCGACCTATTCTCCAACGAGTTATGCCTGAATCGATCCTGATTGTTGATGACGAGCGCGGCATTCGCGAAACGCTGAGTGCGGTGCTGCGCGACGAAGGCTTCAGCGCCGACGCAGTCGCGACCGGCGAAGACTGTCTGAAGGCAATTGCCCGCCGCGCCTACGGCTGTGTTCTGCTCGACGTCTGGTTGCCGGGAATCAACGGCCTGGAGACTCTTAGCCAGATGCGCGATTCAAACTGCGACGCCGCCGTAGTGATCATTTCCGGGCATGGCAACGTCGAAACAGCCGTGCGGGCTACGAAACTCGGTGCGTTCGACTTTATTGAGAAGCCTTTGTCGATCGAAAAGACCGTGCTCACCGTCAGGAACGCTCTGCGGCAGAGACAACTCGAGCGCGTCAATGAAGAGATGTCTGCCGAGTTAAAAGCCGAGTACGCGATGGTAGGCGAGTCGGTGGCGATGCGCGCGCTGCGCAAACAGATCACCGTGGTGGCGCCGACTGATGGCCGCGTTTTGATTTCCGGAGAATCAGGCGCCGGCAAGGAACTGGTCGCCCGCGCGATCCATGCTCAGTCTCGCCGTGCCGCTGCGCCTTTCATCGAAGTTAACTCGGCGGCGATTCCGGAAGAACTGATCGAGTCGGAACTGTTCGGTCACGTCAAAGGCTCGTTCACGGGCGCGACCGCGGCGAAGAAAGGGAAGTTCGAGATTGCCGATGGCGCCACGCTATTTCTCGACGAAGTATCTGACATGAGTCCAAACGTGCAAGCGAAAGTTCTGCGCGTGCTGGAAGAGCAACGCTTCGAGCCGGTCGGCAGCAACACACCGGTCAGTGTGGACGTGCGAGTGATCGCGGCGACTAATAAGCGTCTGGATGAAGAGATCGAGAAGGGAACTTTCCGCAGCGATCTCTTCTTTCGTCTGAACGTGATCCCGTTTGAAGTGCCCCCGTTGCGCGACCGTCTGGAAGATGTGCCTCTGCTGGTCGATCACTTCAATCAACGATTCGCCGGAGCTTACGGCAAGAAGCCAAAGCGCTTTGACGCCAAAGCACTCGAAGCCATGCAGAGATACTCCTGGCCCGGCAACGTGCGAGAATTGAGAAACACCATCGAGCGCGTGATGATCATGCACCAGCCTCACCGCGTCGGGGTCAAGGATCTGCCGGCGTTCGGCGACGAAGAGCCGCCCGCGTCTTCCTACCGCTTTCCATCCTTCAAAGAAGCCAGCGATGCCTATCATCGCGAATTCATCCAACGCAAACTCGATGAAGCCGGAGGCAACGTTTCGCGCGCAGCCGAGTTGATGGGCATCGATCGTAGCCACCTCTATCGCCGCATGCGGGCGCTGGGGCTTAATGCCAGGGGCTGATGGGTAGAAACCTATAGGACGCATACGACCTATTAGACCGATCATGCTAGAATCCTGAGGCAATAATGGATTACACCACCAGAGAATTACTGAAGCGTTACGCCAAGCTGGCTACCGGCCAACCGTTCGCGCCGGTTTTACTTAATATATTGGTTACTTCTGTGTGCGACATGCGTTGCACGCATTGTTTCTTCACGGAAGAACTCGACGATCGGCCGCGCAAGAAGCTGCAAATGAAGACGCACGAGATAGAGCGCATCGCCGAAACTCTCGGGGGGAATCTCGGCGTCCTGATCCTCGCCGGTGGCGAACCTTTTACGCGCAAAGACCTGCCGGAGATCGTCAGTTCGTTCTATCGTCACAACAAACTGGAATCGGTTTACCTGATGTCGAACGGCCAGATTCAGAAACGAATCTTTCCCGACGTCACGCGCATTTTGGAAGAGTGCCCGGACCTTAACGTCACAGTCGCGATGGGCATCGATGGCTTGCAGGAACAGCACGACAAGATTCGACAAAAGCCCGGCTCGTGGACGATTGCCATCGATACGGCGCGCGAGCTACAGGCAATCAAGAAAGAGTACCCGCGCCTCGACATTCAAACGTGCACCTGCTTCATGCACTCGAACCAGGACACGATCTTTGAGTGGTACGATTTTCTGAAGCACGAGCTCAAGCCGGACAAAGTTAACTTCAATTACATTCGTCCGCCGTCAGCCGATCCCATCGAGCTGGATATCGATCATACTCGCTACGCCAAACTGGCCGAGATGATTGACGACGATTCGCGCCACGCGGCGATCAAGAATAATTACGGCGGCAACGCCGGCTTCTTCAAAGCGGCGATCGATATTTACATGCACGGCCTGATCACGAAGACGCAAGAAACCGGAACAGCGCAGTTAACTTGTTATGCAGGAACGGCCGGTGCGGTGATTTACGATGAAGGCACTCTGTCTTCGTGCGAGAACCTGGCCCCGATCGGAAACCTGCGCGATCACGACTGGAACTTTCAGGGGCTCTGGTTGTCGCCCGCAATGAAGGCGCGGCGGCAACAAGCGGCGGACGGCTGCTTCTGCACGCACGAATCGAATTGCTACTACCCGTCGCTGCCTTTCAATCCGAAGCACTTGATTCAGATCAAGAAACTCGAGCGCGAGATGAAGAAAGCGCGCCGGGAATTCGACAAACAAGCTGAACCGCGGACGGACGGAATCACGGTTAACGTGTGAACCAGCTATTTTGGGAAACGGCGTTTCGGAGTAACGACTTCAGTCGGGCATTTATCTTCGGGCTAAAAGGCCCAACTGAAGTTGGTACTCTAAACACCGCCAGGGCCACGACAGCCAGCAGCGACATTTGATGAACCCGAACGCTCCAAAAATCCTGATCATCTCTTCCGATACCGGTGGTGGCCATCGCTCGGCGGCGGCAGCGATTGTGGCCGGGATTCAGAGCATCGTCGAAGGTGAATCCTACGCGATTCGCGTCGTCCGTGCGGTCGAAGAGTCGGCGGCGATTGCCGCCAGACTTGTGCGCCTCTACAACTGGCTGCTGCGCAACAAGCAGCATTGGATGAAGTACTATTTCTGGGCCCTCAACCTCGTCCGGCCTGAGACGCGCGAGTTTTTTCATTCCCGCAGCATCGGTTATGTGCGCGAACTCTTTCAGCGCTGGTGTCCCCATATAGTCGTAAGCGTGCATCCACTGACGCAGCACCTTTTTGCCCGCGTCCTAAAAGAATTGGGTCTGGCGGAACGCATTCCGCTCGTTACCGTCGTCACTGATCCTTACTATGGTTTCTGGAGGGGCTGGGCCTGCGATGATGTGACCCTCTATCTTGTTGCCAGCGAAGAAGCGCGCCGGCAGTTGATCGACTATGGAATTGCGCCGGAGCGCATCAAGGTGTCCGGCATGCCGGTGCATCCAAAGTTTTCGTTTCCCGGGGAGCATGCCGCGCAGGTCGCGCGCACGGCGCTTGGTCTCGACGCTGAAAAATTCACTGTCTTCGTCAACGCGGGTTGGGAAGGCGGCGGCAACATTCCGCTGATCTTTCGTGAGTTAGTGCGTGGTGATTTAGACGTGCAGGCCATCTTTCTGGCGGGTAAGAACGAGGCCTTGAGGAGCGAAGCGGAATCGCTGGCGGCGGAAGCCAGGTTCCCGGTCAAAGTCATCGGCTACTCGGACGAAGTTGAAAAACTGCTGGGCGCAGCCAACGTCATGATTTCGAAGCTCGGCGGTCTGAGCACCTTCGAAGCCTTGAGTTGTCGCGTCCCGATCATCGCCGACGGTACCACTCAACCGATGCCGCAGGAAGCCAGCACAGTCAACTTGATCGTCAAGAGCGGCGCGGCCGTGCTGTTGAAACAGGCTTCGGACGTCGTTCCCGTGGTGCATCGCATGATTGAAGATTCGAAGCACTATGCGGCCATGCGCGCGGCCACCATTAGCGTGGCCATTCCAAACGCCACCAGGCGTATCGTCGAAGAGATCACTGCCCTGATTCCAGTGCCGCCGCGCGCTGAAGAGAATTTACCCGCTCCAGAGCCGCTGGTTGAGAGTGCACTTGCCTGAAAGAGTTAACCACTTTTTAGGTGGCGGGTCTGTTTGAAATGAAGCTAATTTCATTAGGTGTTTACGAGTGATCCATAGATCCCTGAACCGTTTCAATGGTTTACGATGAAACCGCTAAAACGGTTAGCGTCACGTCGTAACCGCCTGATCACCGCACGGAAGTGCGGTGCTAATGAGAATTTTCAAACTAAGCCGGTCTACCCGCTGTTTTCCCGGGTCTTGACTGTCGCACTCGCTTCGCGTTCTAATCCCCGTTTTGCTCCAGCTCTAAATCCCGAGCAGAAGACCGGCGGTGCATCCGGCTGTCGCAGAGGAGATTGTAAAGAGTGAGCCTCTTACTCGAAGGAAAGCGGGCGTTCATAACCGGCGGCACGCGCGGCATTGGGGCAGCGCTTTGCGAGGTGTTCGCGCGCGAAGGCGCCGACGTGGCGTTCAATTATGGTTCGCGCGACGATCTGGCGGACGAGGTGCGGCAAAAGATCGAAGCGCACGGCCGCCGGGCGCGCTCGTTCAAAGTGTCCGTCACTGATCGTTTCGGCATGAAGCATCTGACCAGGGAACTCGTCACGGAATGGGGCGGCATCGATATCCTGGTCAACAACGCGGCCATCAATCGCGGCGATAACTTTGCCACGACCACCGACCGCGCCTGGGACGAAGTGATTGGCACGAACGTCGGCAGCCTGTTTGCGGTGACCAAGCCCATCTACAAACAAATGATCCGGCAGCGCAAAGGAAAGATCCTGAACATTACTTCGATCGGCGCCATGCGCGCGCTACCGACCGCGGTCCACTATGCAACTTCCAAAGCGGCGATGATTGGCTTTACCAAATGCCTCTCGCGAGAGGCCGGCACCTTTGGCGTCAGCGTGAACGCGATTGCCGCGGGAATCTTCGATACCGATCTGGCGCAGCAGCTCCCTGAAAGGCTGCTCCAGATGCACGACTTCTGGGCCTCGTCCGGCCGCCTGGGTCGTCCGGCAGAGTTGGCAGAGTTCGCCTCGTTCATGGTGAGCGATCGCAACTCGTTCATGAACGGTGAAGTGGTGATTGTCGATGGCGGCGCGATTACCTAAGGGCCGAGCGAGGCCCCGGAGGTGTGCAGGAATTCGGGCCAGTCGGTGAGTAGCGCGACGATAAGAAACGCCGACAGCAGGGCATAAGTAGACCAGGCGATCCAAAACAGAACCACTGTTCGAAGCTCTTCGCGCGAGAAGCGAAGCTCCTCACTCCGATTTTGACTTTTCGATCTCATCCAGTCTCTTTTCCAAAGCCCGGATTCGTTTCGGAAGGTCTCCAAGCTTCTTGAAGACTGCGATCGCGCGCCAGAAAGCGCTCACTTCAAATGCCGGAGTGCCGACCAGCACCTCGCCGGCTGCTACATCATTCGGAACTCCACTCTGCGGGTAAAGAATCGCATCGTCACCAACTGTGATGTGTCCGCCGATTCCCACCTGCCCGGTAAGAATAACACGATCGCCGACGCGTGAGCTGCCGGCCATTCCTACCTGGGCACATAGTAAAGCATCTTCGCCGACAGCGCACGAGTGGCCGACCTGAATTAAGTTGTCGAGCTTCGCCCCGCGTTTGATGCGTGTCTCTCCGGTCGAAGCCCGATCGATCGTCGTGCCGGCGCCAATCTCAACGTCGTCTTCGATCACCACGCGGCCGGTCTGCGGGATTTTCAACCAGCGGCGCTCTTCGTCTTTAGCGAACCCGAAACCATCACTGCCGATGACCGCGTTATTGTGAACGATCACACGGCTTCCCAGAATCGAGTTCTCGCGAATCGCCACGCCCGAATGAATCACTGAATCATCACCAATCGTGACATTGTCGGCGATGGTCACGTTGGGATGAAGCTGGATCCGCTCTCCAATCTTTGCGTTTCGACCGATCACCACGTGAGCGCCAATGAAGGCGCTGTCGGCTATGCCGGCGGTCGCATCAATCACCGCTGAAGGATGAATCGCCGGCGCAAAAGTTGGCTTGGGATGAAAGAGAATCAACGCGCGGGTGAATGCGAGGTATGGGTCCTTTGCGCGCAACACGGCAATGTCTGCGCGCGGCACTTCGACATCCTCGCCGACATAAATCGCCGACGCACCCGTCGTGTTCACCCGTGACGTGTAGCGCGGATTGGAGAGAAAGGTTACCTGGCCCAGTCCTGCGTGCTCGAGTCCGGCGGCTCCTTCTATTTCTATATCAGCATCGCCCGGTGCACAGCGCGCGCCGGTTTGAGCGGCGAGTTCGGAAAGTTTCATCGCGGTTAGTTTAGAACCTGCGGGGCCGGAAATGCCAAGGATAATCTCATAGGATGAGAAGAAACCACGCGCTGCGGACTTCAAAGCCCGCTACGCCGCGGACTCGACAGCGCTCTCCCAGCCGGGAAAGACCAATACTGCCGGATGACATTTGAGAGCCCGAGCGAGAACTTTTGCTCGTTCCACACCCAACCGGACGCGATCATTCTCGATGGCAGAGATCGTTGTTTGCGGAATTCCCGTGAGTTCTGCAAGCTGATTTTGACTCAGCCCCTGCAACTCACGAATGATGCGCACCGACTCGCCGACTGATACCTCGATACACTTTTTCGCCGGACGGAATTCTTTCATGTGTTATCGCCCACTCGGCGGTGCTCCTCAATACGCGGCATTCTGGCTATGCCAAAGATGGTCTGTCAAGCAAATCAAATTGTTCTACATCATGCTTACCGGATCGATTTCCAGCGTCACTGAACGCAAATCCTGTCCGGCCTTCTCAAGTTTCTGCAGGGCCGAATCGATCACGGCGCGCATTTGTTTCCGGCTGCGCGATTTGATCAGCAATTGTACTCGATGCTCTCCGCGCAGTCGCGCGAAAGGCGCCGGGGCGGGCCCAAGTATGCGACACGCGTGATCGCGGTTTGCTTCAACCAGGACGTTTCGTAGCTGTTGCGCCGTAGCTGCCGCGCGTGCCGCGTCTTTGTGACGAACCAGTAGCAAGGCGAGCGCAACGAACGGAGGATAGCCGTGATTGCGTCGATGGCGAACCTCTTCGTCATAGAAGCCGCGATAGTCCTGCGCGCAGGCATGGCGCAGGGCGTAGTGATGCGGATGGTAAGTCTGAATCAAAACGCGCCCCGGCAAGTCGCCGCGTCCGGCGCGTCCGGCCACTTGCGTGATTAGTTGGAAGGTCCGCTCGGCAGCTCGAAAGTCAGGCAAGGCCAATCCCGCATCGACTGAGACCACGCCAACCAAAGTGACGTTCGGAAAGTCGTGTCCCTTCGCCAGCATCTGGGTCCCCACCAGCAAATCCAGTTCGCCTTTGCCGAAATCAAGCAGAGTCTTTTCGAACTGGTGCCGGCGTGCCTTGGTGTCGCGATCAATTCGTCCGATGCGCAGTCCGGGAAAACGCTTGCGCAGAAGCTCCTCGATCTGCTCAGTGCCCTCGCCGACATAATAGATGTATTTACTGCCGCAGGCGGGACACTGCGACGGTGCGCGCCGGTGGTGATTGCAATAATGGCAAACCAGAGTGCGATCGCTTTGATGATAGGTGAGCGTCACGTCGCAATTAGGGCAGTTGATCGATTCGCCGCAAGAGCGACACAGAACAAAGCTCGAGTAGCCACGGCGATTCAAGAGAATGATCGCCTGTTCGCGGCGCGCGTGCGTTTCTTCGATCTCCTTTAAGAGTTCATCGGAAAAAACGGCGGGCTTCTTCCTGCGCGCAAAAACCTCGCGCATGTCGATCATCTCAGCACGGGCAAGCGGACGATTAGCCACCCGTTTGGGCAGATGCAGATACTCATACTTTTCCGCCTGGGCGTTATGAAACGATTCCAGCGAAGGCGTGGCTGAGCCCAACACGATGACTGCGGATTCTTTCTGCGCACGCACAATGGCAGTATCGCGGGCGTGATAGAAAGGAGATTCCTCTTGCCGGTAAGAAGCGTCCTGCTCTTCGTCAATTATGATCACGCCGAGATTCTGGACCGGAGCAAAGACCGCCGAGCGGGTGCCCAACACGACCCGCGCTTCGCCGCTGCGCAGACGCGACCATTCGTCGAAGCGTTCGCCTTTAGACAGCGAGGAATGAAAGATCGCTATTCGCCCGCCAAAGTGAGCTCGCAGACGTCGCGAGAGTATCGGCGTCAGCGCAATCTCCGGCACCAGCATCATTGCCCCGCGATTCAGGTCGAGCGCGGCTTGCATGGCGCGAATATAGACTTCGGTCTTGCCACTGCCGGTAACGCCATGCAGCAGCAGAGTCGCGAAGACTCTTTCGCTCAGGCGCTTTTCAATAGATCGCAGGGCCCCGGCTTGCGCGCTGGTCAGTTTGAAAACTTCCGTGTCCGGCAGGTCTGCTCGCGACAGGGGATCGCGCCGAACATCTTCTTCGAACTCTTCAACGACGCCTTTCTTTGCCAGCGTGCGGACGACCGACTCGCTCACACTCGCCGCTTTGATCAGATCGCTAACCGCCATTGCGCTCTGATTGGCGTGGAGCACTTCGATTGCGCGTTGCTGCGCTTGAGTCACCCGCTTATTAGCGGTATGCGCTTCGGCTAATTCAGGTGTGAAGAGGCGGACCGCTTTGCGTCGTTTAGCGCGGGTAACTGTCGAACGAGTTCGATAAGACCGCTCAATCAATCCTTCAGCTTCCATCTCTCGCAACCACTGCGGAGTTTTCGCGGCGCCGATTCGCAGACAAAAAGCATTCAGTTCAAACTCGCCTTCGGCGGACAGCAACCGTAGCGCGTTGGTCCTGACTTTTGCGGTGGTGCCTCTCTCTAGATCCGAAAGCGCGTCGCGTCCGCGCGCGGTGATCGAAATCGTCTGTTCGACAGTTGTGTTGATTCCGGCTGGTAGCGCTGCGCGCATAACTTCGCCCCAGGGCGCTGCATAGTAATCGGCGACCCAACGCGTGATCTCAAGAACCTCGGAAGTCAGCGGGGGATCAGCGTCCAGCAATTCCTGGACCCACTTGATCTCCGATTCGATCAGGCTGGTGCCGGATCGCAAGCGGGGAAGCAGCGCGACGATGTAGCCCGTCACCGGCTTGGTGCCGAGCTGAACCATCACGCGCGAGCCGACACGCGCGGCACGCTGGATGGCCGGCGGCAAGCGGTAGGTAAAAGTTTTGGTGAGGTGGACCGGAACCGCGACCTGAGCGTACTGCGGAACAGGTTGATTCGAAGATTGGACTGCAGACGTCATCGCAGAGGCGTGGTTTCGGTTCGCGAGCGGAAGGTTAGCGCGAACCGCGTCACGATGAAAGTAGGATCGCTAAGGTTCCTGAGTCCTCGGTGGAAGATTGTCGAGATAATCTCGGACTTTCTTTAAGTCTTCCCAGGTTTCTCGTTTCTTTGACGGGTCGCGCAGTAAATAGGCCGGATGGAACGTCGGCATGACCTTGATGC
>JBGPWS010000322.1:0-5205 GCA_041492345.1 Pyrinomonadaceae bacterium
CCTGACCGGCCAGGTCATCTCCATCCCATGTCATCGGTTCACCTCCGCAAATTGATGATGCATCGTAGCACCTATTCCATTCGTTACGCACTCCTCGCTTGCTCTTTGGGTGTTCTACTGAGACGATTGGTACATTCTCAATGGTAGTGGGTCAGCTTGAGGTGAACGGATTTCATTAGCACCTGGCTTCAGCCAGGTGTTTACCGAGGTCACTGATCCTTAAGCCGTTTCAACGGTTTAGCATGAAAACCGTTAAAACGGTTGGTGTCACATCGTGATCACATGATCACCTAATGAGATTTTAAATTGACCCACGACCCAGGTAGTTGTTCGTTGCCAATGAGACTTCAAACTGGAAACGCTCGCAGTTATGAGCACGACGATCAGTAAAGAAAAAAAGAAACGGGTCAATCCAACGGACGCGTGGCGCGACGCGCGAGAACTGATTTGGTCGCATCGCTATCGTCTGGCGCTGGGAATGCTGCTGATGATCGTGAATCGCCTCGTCGGCATGGTATTGCCATTGAGCTCCAAATACCTGATCGATGACGTCATCCTCAAACACCGTAGCGAGCTGCTGATCCCTTTGGCGCTGGCAGCCGGCGGAGCGACGCTGGTCCAGGCCTTCAGCTCCTTCGCCCTGTCGCAGATCTTGGGCGTAGCCGCACAGCGCGCCATCACTGAGATGCGCAAGAGTGTGCAGGAACATGTGGCGCGTCTGCCCATCCGATACTTCGACTCAACGCAGACCGGCGTCCTGATCTCGCGTATCATGTCTGACGCCGAGGGCATTCGAAATCTTGTTGGCACCGGACTGGTGCAACTGGTGGGCGGTCTGGTGACGGCGGTGATCGCGCTCGGCGTGCTCTTTTATTTGAACTGGCGGCTGACCTCGATCACCCTACTGGCTCTCGCCACATTTGGGATTGCCATGGCGCTGGCCTTTAAGAAACTACGCCCGCTTTTTCGTGAACGCGGCCAGATCAATGCGGAGGTCACCGGCCGCCTGACTGAGTCGCTGGGCGGCATTCGCATCGTCAAAGCCTACGCGGCGGAGAAGCGCGAGGAGTTAGTCTTTGCCCGCGGCGCGCATCGGCTTTTTCGCAACGTCGCGCGGTCGATGACCGGAACCTCTGGCGTCATGGCTTTTGCCACCACCATCGTGGGCGTTATCGGCGTCATTCTTATTCTCGTGGGTGGCCGTGCCGTACTCTCCGGACAAATGACGCTAGGCGATTTCTTCATGTACGCTGTAGTTACGGCGATGGTGACGGTTCCACTGATTGAGATCGCTTCTATCGGCACTCAGATTACGGAAGCCTTCGCCGGTCTCGACCGCATACGTGAAATCAAACGTATGACCACTGAAGATGCCGATGAGGCTGATCGCCAGCCTTTGCCGGAAACCAGTGGCGAGATTGCTTTCGAAGATGTCAGCTTTGAATACAACGAGAGCGTGCCGGTCCTGAAGCGCGTTTCTTTCAATGCGCCGGCAGGTTCTACGACAGCGCTGGTGGGTTCGAGCGGATCGGGCAAGAGTACTCTAATTAGTTTGGTGATGGCTTTCAATCGGCCGCTGAAAGGCAAAGTGACCGTGGACGGCCGCGATTTGGCGTCGATCCGGCTGAAAGATTATCGCAACCAACTCGGCGTGGTGCTGCAGGACAACTTTCTTTTCGATGGATCTATCGCAGAGAACATCAGCTTTGCTCATCCCCACGCCAGCCGCGAGCAAATCGTCGAAGCCAGCCGCATCGCGCACTGCGAGGAATTCATCAATGGTTTTGCCGATGGCTATGACACTATCGTCGGCGAACGCGGCGTGAAATTGTCGGGCGGACAGCGCCAACGCGTGGCCATCGCGCGCGCGATTCTCGCCGAGCCGAAGATTCTTATTTTGGATGAAGCTACCTCGAGTCTCGATAGCGAAAGCGAAGCCATGATCCAGGATGGACTGCAATCATTGCGTCGCGGTCGCACGACGTTCGTCATTGCTCACCGCCTCTCGACGATTCGCAGCGCGGATCAAATCCTGGTGCTGGAAGGTGGCGAGATTGTCGAACGCGGAACGCATGAAGAACTTCTGGCCGCGGATGGCCGCTATAAGCAGTTGTATGACAAGCAATATCGGTTTGAGCGAAACCAGTTCATTAACCCCGGTGAAGACTTCACGCCCGAACCGGAGAAACCAGTGGCTCTAGTGCCTGGCTCCAGCCCGGCCATGCCCACAAATTTGTGAGGGACTCAGCCTGCTCCGAAGGCTCGACAGGACTTCAATGTTGTAGGACGGTTTGATAGAGGAGATAAACATGGCAACTACCACGCAAAATCTCGCAAATCACACTCGCTGGCATGCGCCGTTTCACTATTTTGCCTTGCCGGTGATGCTGATTAATCTCATCTGGTCGGTGGTCCAATTCGTCAAAGCACCTGGTCTGAATTCAGGTTGGTGGATCGTGGTCTCGCTGGCCCTGCTTATATTGGCGTCCCTGGTTCGGCAGAATCCACTGAAGGTCCAGGATCGAATTATCCGGCTCGAAGAAAGACTTCGTTACCAGCAGGTCCTGTCCCCGGCCCTGCTGCCACAGACAAGCGCGCTCAAGACGGGACAGATAATCGCCCTCCGCTTTGCCGGTGATGACGAATTGGAAGAGCTGGTAAGCGCGGTGCTGACAGGCAAACTTACTAAGAGCATCGAGATCAAAAGGGCGATCAAGCACTGGCGGGCCGATACGTTTAGGGTCTGAAGCTCGCGTTTGAGTATTGATTAGACCGTTACACCGGTCCGGTTACGAGTGGTGTCAACAATACTGATGGGTATCGAAGGAGAACAACGGTGACGCAAAAAGAAGCTTTGCAGAGCGCGGCCGACGAAGCGCGAAAAGCGGCCCGAGCCGCGCGAGAATTTGCCGGTATCCTGGATGAGTACGCAAAATTCATAGTTCAGCCAAACTCACGTCAACGGGCTGACGATGTACATCAATCAGCGATGAATAAATTGAAAGTAATAAATGAAGGATTGGCTGTGTGCCAAAAATGGGGAGAGGAAGCCCGCAAGACTCCGGTGGCCGCGAAGGTAGTCAACAGCGAAACCAGTGAGAAACGGGATCCAGCAGTGAAAGCCCCGCTAACCTCTTACCGTCCAAACAACAGACGCCCCCGCAGGTGAGCGATTATCTTTGATGAAGTCCTGGGAAGCAGCGGCGTTGCATGGCGACTCGACTGTTAGTGCTGCCTCTGATTCTATGATCAGTAGCGTAGCGGTGACGATCACGGGATCCCGAGACGTAGATCGCGAGACTGCCCGCCGTCTGTTTGAGCAGCATCTTTCGTCACTCTTGCATCAAGGTAGAACCTGGCTGGTCGGTGGCGCGCGCGGGATCGACCAGTGGGCCATGGAATGGTTGCGGGAGAATAATGAAATCTGTTGGGCTGTGGTTCCATATACCCTGCGCGACCAGCCTAAGTGGGTTCAGCCATGGCTGGAACAGATTGATCGGGTCGTCGAACTGCAACTTCCCCGGCGCAAGAGCGCCGGCGCTTTTAGAAATCGCTATATGGTCGAGCTTTCGCAGATCGTGTTTGGGTTCTGGTCCGGTAAGGGCGGTGGAACCGTCAAGACCCTGAGACATGCTTTGCGAAAACGAAGAGAAGTGCACGGCATTCCCGTGCCGGTACCGGACGCGCCGGAGTAGGTTATCCGACAAACAATTATTTCATTGTTCCGAAAGGACTAAATCGTGTCGTCTAACATTCTGCGACTGCTTGGAATACTTTTCATGGTTGGTGCGGCAGTAGTAGCGGTTCTCAATCTGCATCGAGTGGCAAATTTGGGACTGCCCTGGGTAACGTTTTTGCTCATGGCATTCGGTCTGGCTTGCGTGGCGCTTTCAAGACGAGGGAAAGCATAGCAGCTGCTTCTCATCTCCGGGTCTCGCTTGCAAGGCTCCATATTCAATCAGGATGTTATTGTCATCGGCGGCGGTGCTGCCGGTCTGTTTTGTGCGATTGAAGCGGGCAAACGGGGACGCAGGGTCCTGGTCTTAGAGCATACGGACCGAGTCGGCAAGAAGATCGCGATTTCTGGCGGCGGCCTCTGCAACTTTACCAATGTCTACTCAAACCCCGATAACTTTCTATCCGCGAATCCACACTTCTGCAAGTCCGCGCTGGCGCGCTACACACCCGCCGACTTCATTGCACTCGTCGAAAAACACGGCATCGCCTGGCATGAGAAGAAGCTCGGCCAACTCTTCTGCGACGAGAGTTCGCAACAGATTATCGACATGTTGTTGCGTGAGTGTGCCGGCGCCGGCGTCGAGATTCGTTGCCAGTGTCAGGTGCGCGACGTTCGTCGAACGGATGGGTTTACTGTTGGGACAAACCAGGGAAGCTTCGTTACGTCTTCACTGGTCATCGCAACTGGCGGCTTGTCCATCGCGCCGCTGGGAGCCACAGACTTTGGTTATCAAATTGCGCGTCAATTCGGATTGCAAATCGAACCACCCAGACCCGCCCTCGTGCCTTTTACTCTGACTGCGGCAGTCCAAAGACAACTGACTTCATTAAGCGGAATTTCGCTCGAGGCTTTGGTTAATTGTGGCGGCACGGAGTTCCGGGAAAACATTCTGATTACCCATCGCGGTTTGAGCGGCCCGGCAATTCTCCAGATCTCTTTGTACTGGGAGACGGGCGCGCCAATCTTTATCAACCTGCTGCCAGACGAAGATGTCCTGGAGCTTTTGAGGCAAAAACAAAGTTCCGATATCGAACTCGCGAATCTCCTCGCGCAGCACTTGCCGAGGCGCTTCGCCCAGGCTTGGTGCCACCTTTACGCTCCTTCGCGTCCCCTTAAGCAATTCAACGACAGCGAGCTTGCCGACATTGCGCGCAAGATTCAACGCTTTCAGCTCACGCCTGGCGGCACGGAAGGTTTCAAGAAAGCCGAAGTGACTGCGGGCGGCGTCGCTACATCGGAACTGTCTTCACAAACTATGGAGGCTAAGCGGGTCCCGGGACTTTACTTCATTGGGGAAGTCGTCGACGTGACGGGTCAACTGGGCGGCTACAATTTTCAATGGGCCTGGGCGTCGGGTTACGCTGCCGGACAGGCCGCGTAGGGTCAGCTGTGCGTAGTAGCAAATTGCTCAACTCAAAGGTTAGAATCCGCGAGGGTACTGCCGCGCGGCCACCTGAGCTGAAACG
>JBGPWS010000152.1:0-10188 GCA_041492345.1 Pyrinomonadaceae bacterium
CATCGGGTTGGACTCGATTCCGATACTTGGAATTCCGAGCTTCTTACATTCAACGAGCGTTGTGCCAGTACCGCAGAACGGATCTAACACGGTCTGGTTCGAATCGATTCCCAGGCGAGCGACATAATCTCTCACGAGATGCGCCGGATAGGACAATACGAATCGATACCAGTCGTGCGCGGCCCGATCTTCGATTCGCAGCTTATTATCTTCCCGAACTGCAGCGATAACTGCACTGCTCATTGGCGAATGGCTCAACTTTCCTGTTTCAAAGGAGGTTTAGAGACTTCAGAGCGGACAGTATACCTTAGTTGCTAACGCGCTTCTATTGCGATATTAAATTGATTCCAAAATTCGGTCTGCGGATTTTGCGCTTACTTCCCCGAATAGTCTTCGATCTTGAATCGCTTTTGCAGCACGCCCATCTGCGGTGCGTCAATGGGGAAGTTCGATCCGGCAATGAACTTTTTCTTATCATCCATCCCCACCCAATCGACGACCTTCGGCGCGTTAGTATGCAGCACCTGACTGTCCTCTGGGGTAAACGGACGACCATCGAGTCTTGAAAACACCCAGACATACTTGAAGTGGGCGTCGCGGACGACTTTGAGCTTCTGTTCGAATTCGGTGGCTGGCGTGGATTCCGGCCGGTAGGTTGATGTGTCAGGCGTTTCGTCGTCGGAGGAGGTAGTGCGCCGGCAGGCACCGAACGACGTGAGCAACAACGCGGTCGCGACAGTCGCTGTGGCGGATCGGACGAAAGAACTTTTCATAGAAAATCTCCGAATGATGAAGATAAGAGTTTGCGGCTTGCCGCTCCACCAGTGCGGTCAGGCTTGTCTGACCGTTGACTGCCGCGATCTAATTAAGAAGAAGCACGAGCCGGTAAGGCGAAGCCTTACCGCACTGCGAAGCGGCAAAGCCGCCGGCCGTCATGGCGAGTTGTCTTCCTCGCCTCCACTCTTGTTATTGTCGTTGTTCTTTTCTTCCGGCGGCGGCTCGCTCTTTTGATCGCGTATATGCAAAACGCTGCAATCACCGTCTTCATAAACCTTGTCGAACCAGCCGCTGCGCAACGCGTTATCAAAGAAGCCGTCGTGATCCTTTGTGTTGTCGCTGAAAATCCAGCGCGCCCTAAAGCGATCACGAATCAGCGGGCCCGGATCTTCCTCTTCGCCGGTCGTGATCCGATCATAGAGCCTCGATAGGTCCGCATTCTTATCCAGCAGATAAGTTGGATCGAGCCCAGACGTGTAGACGTGGGTCGGATCGTAATAAAACAAGCGCGGAAAATCATCCCAGTCAGTGTTGAAAACCATCTCGCCGGGCGGAATATTCGCGCGCATCCAGGCCGCGCCCTTCGCGTAATAGTCGCGCGGGTCGCTGTCATGAATGTCACGTGCGGTGCGGTAGACATTAGCACCCAGCGCCAGGAGCAGCGCAAACGCCACGAAACCAACTTTCAGGTATTTCCAGGTTTCCTCGCTCTTAATCTCTTTCGCGGTCGCCGCCGTTTCCTGACGATCGAGGAAAGGCTGCAGGTCCTCCATCACGTCTTCGGGCAGATGCGTGAACACGGCGCGGCCACGCCAGAAGTCTTCCAGGGTGAACGCGACGAATAGGATTGCGAAGGGCGGAAAGTATTCCGCAAAGCGTTTCCAGCGCGCCGTCATCAGCAACAGCAAGGTCGACAGGATGAGAAAGTACATCGGCCGTTGGGCGCGTTTGCGGTCGCTGCCGTCAAAGGCCAGATAACCAATCAGCATCGCAACCAGCGCGACATAACAGTTAACCAGGAACTCGCGCGTGTCGTATGGATACCATTCCTGGCCGACCTTGGTCGCAAAGTCGTTGGCGGTAATCTTCACGCGGGCGTGTTCGTAAAAGAGATACAGATTGTGGGGAAAGTATGGATTGATGATCAGCCCCAACACCGACCCCAGCCCGACCCACACCAGCGGACGCCATTCGAAACGTTCCTCGGTCCAGCCGATCACAATCGTCCAGATGACCGCTGCCAGCACCAGCAACACAAACATGTCGTAGGTCAGCGCGAACACAAAAGCCAGCGGCAGCAGTTGCCAGTGCTTTCTCTCAAACAAAAGGTAAGTGCCGATGGCCAGGAAGATGATCGCGAACGGCGGCGCCTTCGTCATGTTCATCCGATACAGAAAAGGCGCCGAGCAAGCGAGCAGCGCCAGCACCCAGATCAGGCGATAGCGGATTTCATAACGCACCACCAGCCAGTAACAGGAGAAGACAGCCAGGCTGGCGAATAGAATCGCGGCGACCTTGGCGCCCAACTGTAGATCGCGAAACCAGGTAAACGGAATCAGGATGATGTGATACAGCAGATGATGATCGACGTAATCGTGAGGATTGAGTGTAGTCAACGGCAGCCACGGAAACGCGGGCGGAAAATGCCCCCCGCGCATGTTGTCCCAAAGCAGACGGGCCCATTTGATATGGTAATAACCATCAAAGTCGCCGCAGCATATTGCCGTCGTGGAAAATTGCAGCCACCAGAAGACCAGAGCGATAGCGATAGCGCCGGCCAGCAGATCGGCCGCGCGCACGGCTGAATCGGACTTGATCCAGTTTGCGGCCCGAGGTTTCGGTTTGGTTTCAGAGTCGATTGGTGATTCCTGGATCTCTTCCATGGCTCTCATGAAGAATGCCGGAAGGAAACAAACAAATCAACTGATTTTAGATTTGAAATTTGAGATCTGAGAATTCAACCCAGCAACTCGTTCATCAAATTCAGCAACTCTGACGGGTCGATTGGTTTGGTGAGATGGGCATTAAATCCGGCCCGCAGCGCGCGCCCCCGGTCGTCGTACTCGGAATAGCCGGTTACGGCGATTATCGGCGTGCGCTGGTATTCTGAGCAGTGCCGCAGGGACTCGGCCAGTTCGTAACCATTCATTTCCGGCATGCCGATGTCAGAGATGATGAGATCGAAAGCCTTTTCGTTCGCGAGTCGCAGGGCCGCGGTCGCTGAATCCGCGGTGGCCACCTCGTAACCTGCATGCTTTAAGAGGAGCGCGATCATCTCGGTCACGTCCGGAACGTCATCGACGACCAGCACGCAACGCCTAAAACTGCGTGAAGTCGATTTACGTTTGGCAAGTTTCCACGAGATGTTAGCTTTCGCCGAGCCTCGGCCAAAAGCTTGGTACCGATTAAGCGGAGCAGCCGCAGGCGCCGGTGCCGGCGAGTTCGTCTGACCAGTCGCCCGATCGCCGGCAATGGCGATGGTAGATTGTTTGAGCATCTCGCTGAAAGGTTTCGCGGACGTTTGCAAGTGGGGGAATACTAACGTTCAGGGGGCAGCGCTTCCATCGTCGGGGGGCCTTTCCGTCGCGCACCTAAAAGGGGGCTGTCAATCGATGTGTCGGAGGGGGGCTGCTAATCTAACTCAAAAGAGCGATGGTGTCTATGTCTCACTAGTCCTTTTCCGGGTAGGGAGGAGAGGCATTTGTGCTGCGTGATATTCTTAGGGCGATGTCAGGGCAACTGAACACGCGCTTTCGGCTGATTGGCTTGCTGCCGCTGACTTTTTTTCTCGCCCAGACGGTTCACTACTGGCGCGTTGGCGGTATGGGCAATTTGCTGTGGATGTGCAACATCGGAAACCTGCTGCTGGCTGTCGGCCTGTTCCTCAATCATCGCGAGCTAATCAGGGCCGCGGCTATCTGGACAATTCCCGGCCTGGGAATCTGGATCCGCTACGCTCTGTTTGAATATGATTTCGTGGTTTCATCCGCGCTCGCGCACGTGGGTGGGATCATCGTGGCGCTGATCGTCTTACGCCGGGTGCGCATGGACCGGATCGCCTGGGTCTATGCCTTCGTCTGGTACTTGTTCATGCAAATCGTCTCGCGTCTGGTTACTCCGCCGGTGCTGAACACAAACGTCGCGCATCGCATTCAAACCGGCTGGGAGCATACGTTCAGCAGCTACTGGAAATTCTGGATCGTGATGGCCGCGCTCGTGGCCTTTTGTTTGTGGGCCATCGGAAAGGTTCTTTCGTGGATTTGGCCTGATCGGGATAACGAATCGCTTGCGGCGGCCCGTACGGGATCCGCTTAATGTCCGACAAACTTCAGTTTGTCGTTGCTGTTACATCTACTCAAGTAGGCGGCAAACTGAAGGAATGTCTGAGCAAGTCAATGCGATACCGAAGGGTAAGAAACCCGAGCGCGCGACGCGTGCGATAGCGGAAAAGCTGCGATTTACTCATGACGAGAGGCTGTCGCCCACTTCGTGGGCTCTACCCCCATATTCCAACGATCCTGGGGTTCCGCTCCGCTCCACCCCAGGCTGATATGCTATCGCCGCGCTTCGCGGGCTCAATCCAAACTTTCACCAAGTTGTTCAGAGGCTCCTGAAGTTTGTCTGACATTTGTTTCCAGGCCACCCACTGCTACTTAAGCACGGCTGCTTGCGGACTCAGGACCAACAAGTGCCAGCGCGAGAAGGTTTTGATCAGCTCACTGCGCAAACTTATATAAGCAGTTTCTATGTACAGCTTTTCCGGCGACTGCCATTCGATGCGCACGATCGGATTGAAAGAAACAGGTAGCGTGATGGCCGGCGGCGTGTTTGTTGGCGTCGCCCCGGCTTTGTTCGGCGAATCCGCCGGCTTGCTTTTCGCGGGCGCGGATTTTTCATCGAACGTGGCGGAAGCAGCCAGCAATCGCTCGCGCAGCTCTATGCGCGCTTGCGTCGGCGCTTTGCTCGCCGCGTCGTAAATCCCGATATCGACGCCGAACGCCGTTGCTACCTTCGAAGAGTCCGGCGACCAGACGGGCGGTACTTCGGCTAGCGCATCATCCAGCAGGCGCTCGTCCCCATCCAGAGAAATCAGGCGTGGCCGGCCTGCTGGAGTTTTGAATTCTCTCTCTCGAGCTTGCCACTCACTTTCTTTGCACGCCAACGCGACCAGCGCATGTGTGTCCGGCGCCCATGAGAGGGCAAAATAAATCAACCCATCGCGGGTCGTTAGCGGTTTCAGATCGTAACCGTCACGGTTGCAGAGATAGACCTGCTCGGTATTGAAAACTGCCAGCGGCGCAAACGCCGGCGCTACCGACGGAGCAGGCACGGGCGAAGCGGAAGATAAGGGAAGCTCGGATTGTTCAACGGGCGTCGGACTCGGTTCCGCCTGTAAGCTCTTGCGTCCAACAAAAGCGATGAAACTCCCGTCCGCTGACCACGCGACCGAATCCTGAAACACGACTGCGAGATTCGGCGGCGTAACATTGCGCAGAAAATTTCCGTCCGCGGAATAGAGGTCGATGCGAAAGGTCTGCGTCGGTTCGTCCGCGGTGCCGTAAAGCGCGAGCGCCCGCTGGCCGTCCGGCGACGGCACGGTCCGCAGCAGAGCATCATCCTGCCGGCGCTTGTCAAAGTCCTGCTGGATGGCCTGGATAATCGTCTTCACGTCGTCAGCCGCGACTGTGGCCGGCGGTTGGACATCAGGCTGAAAAGTAAAAGCGAGTCGCCGCGCCGGAACATCGCGCAATTGTCGTGGTCGGACGCCCTGCGAGTCACTGTTGGTGCGGCACGCAAGCGCGGACAAGAGCAGCACAATACTGAGCAATGAGACGAACATGGACGGCCCGGAAGAAAAAGGGCGAGACGAATAGACGCGCCGGATCGACCGGATGCGATTTCGCAGCGAAGAATCTTTGGCGTTGCTCAAACCTGCAAACATCCGGGAGTGATCTTAGAAAACGTCTTGGTAGTAGGTCAATCTGATGTTCGGGGCAGAACTAATTGCTGGGAGCGCGGGCGCCCTCGCCCGCATTGAGCGCGAGGCGCGAAAAACGTTTGCCTCGAAGTCTTCCAATGAACTGAAAATCTGAGCGTGCTGCGCACGCTTTGCGGGCGCGGGCGCCCGCGTTCCCAGTAATTAGTTGGACCTATCCATCCAGAATATGAACTGACCCAATACCCACGTCTTTGCTTACAATGGTCCACTCAGGCCGGATTAAGAGCGCGCCTAGGGGGCCATCAGTCAGAACTTCGCTGGCCAGCCCCACGTCAAGCGCGAAGAGCGCGCGAATTGTGCTTCTTGGCGATAGATGATCTTCGTCTGACGCGTCATCGTCCACACAGTTATGTTCGAGTGCCCGCGCCAACCGGCGCGGTAACGGTTCCCAACTCGCGGTTTCCTTGATGAACTGGCGCGCGGCCGTCGTGCCCACCAGATCGCACCCCAGTTCTTCGGCGCGCTGTCCCTGAATCCGCAATCCGGTGCGCGTGGCCGCGCGCCGGGCGATCGCCCGAAATAAGGGCCGCAGAGAATCAGCCTGGCCGCTGGCGATGTGTGTCAGTTCGTGGGCCAGCACGCTAATCATGGCTTCGTCGGATCGCAGTCCCGCCAGAAAAATAGTGCCGAACTCGATCGTGCGCGGCTCGCGCAAAAGGACCGACGCGTTGTCACGCGAATCAACATCGGGCCTGACCCGTCTGACAGCTTCGACACGAGCGGTGGCCGCATTGACTCTTGATCGCGCGATTGCAGTGCCGTAGAGGTCGTATTCCTTTGCCAACTGGACGATAGTGAGGGCGACCAACCTCCTGGTGGTTGACAGCACGCGCTCTGCCCGACGCAGGCCGGCCACGGCGTCGGGATTGCCGACGGGCAAAGACGGCCGGGCCTGCATCTCGTCAATCGGCATGCTGCCAGACGGATCGCGAATTCGCTCGGCGCAGGTTTGGCCGATAGCGCGTTCAACCAGACGGCGATCTGCGGGAGTGAACGCTTCTCGCGCCGAGATAGAGTGAGCACCATTGCGGCGCGGGCTCGTCTGCGCGCTGGACAACGCCGCCGCAAAGTAAACCGCGAAAGCGAGAGACGCTATGAAAAGGATGAAGGATGAATTACTGAAAAGAACGACGCGGAGACGCGGAGACGCAGGGACTCGGGGAAAGAAATGCGAGGCGGCGCTTCTTCTCCGTGTCTGCGCGTCCCCGTGTCTCCGTGTCCTGATTCTCTTCATCGGTGCCGCCACTCCGGCTTTCGTTTTTCCATGAATGAGCGCACGCCTTCATGCGCGTCTTCGGTTTTCATCAGCTCGTGCAGATAAAGATTCTCGACTTGATCGAGTGCTGATTGAAAGCTGGTTTGCCCTCCGAGATCAAGCGCGGCGCGGGTCATTGCCAAAGACGACGCGGAAAGATCCCGCAGCTTTGCCAGCACGCTAAGCAACTTCGGCTCGAGTTCAGCGCCGGGCACAACGTAGTTTACCAGCCCCAGACGCAAGGCCTCGGCCGCATCGATCATGTCGCCCAACATAATCAGTTCACGGGCGCGCTTTTCCCCAATGATGCGCGGCAAGAGGATCGCAGCTACCGGTGGGAACACACCGAGCTTGATCTCCGGCTGGCCAAAGCGGGCCCGCTCGCCGGCAATTACGATGTCGCAGGCGGCCACCAACTCGCAACCACCGCCGAGCGCCAGACCATCAACTACCGCGATCACCGGCCTGGAGACTTGTGCCAACAGACGAAACACGGAATGAAACGTATCGAGCATTTGAAAGACGGTTTTGGGCACGTGCTCTTCCACCGCCACCCCGGCGCTAAAGGCCCTCGTTTCCGGCGCCGCGTCGAAAACAATCGCCGCCAGATCTCTCTGGGGCAGGCACTCGTTCAGTGCGTCGCCAATCTCGCGCATCATCGCGAGGTTGAAGACATTGAGCGGTGGCCGGGCGAAAGTGATCCGCGCGACCCGGTCGTCAATCCTGAATTTGATGTGCTGAAAATCTTTTGGCATTCGGGCTGTTCAATTTACAGATGACGGACTGACGACAGTAATTCTATCGTAACGCGTCTCTGACTCCATCGGGTGGGATTTCTGGACACTGCGTAGCAGCACGTTAGTGTCCACCAGGTAGCTCATAGCATTTCGTCTTCTCTGGAATAGATGCTTTCGCGGCTTACGGCGTAGTCAGACAGAGGTGGGCCACCAACAGCATGTTTCTCGATGAATTCCCGCCACAGACGCGCACGTTCTTCAGGGGCTAATTTGGAACTGGACGGCGCGCTCGCAACCAGCTTCTCAAGTTCGCGGTTAACGAACTCCTCGGTGGGCAAGCCTTCGGCCTGCGCCCGCACCGTTAGTTCCTCTTCGAGATCCGGCTTTAAAGTGACCGTCATAATCGGCTTAATTCTAGCATTCTACCGAGGATGCTGTCTGTTATGGGGCCGGGATTTGGTCTAACTAAGCTGCCGCGTCCGCGGTGCCCTGTCTATTCCTTCCAGTGCACGCTCGTCCAGTATTGCGGGTCAAACAGCTTGCTGTCGAGCGTCGGGTTGGCGCGCATCTCGGAATACTCTTCAGTGGTGCGAATTTGATCGTCGACCTTGAAGATAACTTCCGGCGCCATCCAGCCGCCGCCCAGTCGCTGATACTTATTGAATTGCGTCTCCTGTGTTTGGGCTCCATCCTTCCCGGTTGGTCGCAGCATGCTCACGAAATAGAGTTGCTTCTGGTCGATCCAAAACTGCGGTGAATGCAGATCGCCTTGTTTCGCTCCGACGACATAGACGGGTCTGCCTTGCCAGGTGTCTTCGCGCGGCATCGAAAGATCGAACTTGAGACCTTTTAGCATCTCCATGACAGCGGCCAGCGGTAGCTTGTAAATGTCGAAGCCGAGAATCATTAGCGGGTGAACGAAGGGTCGCGAGCTATCGACCTTGCCGTCTTTGAAGGAGTAAATCTTGTTGTCAGTGAAAAGGATGCCGTTGCCGTCCTTGATCGGCGTGAAGTCTATGCGCAGCGAGCCGGGGACTGAGAGAGCTTCGTACCAGGTCGAGACTTTCTTGTTTCCGTCTTTGTCATAGTCCGTGGTCTTCCGCACAAAGGTCGCCGTTCGGTACCAGGACTTGCCGTACTTTTTCTGCATAGTCTGAACTAAGTCTTCGGTGGTTCTCACTGTGGCGGCATGAGTTGCTGGCATGAGACACGAGATCAAGACAATCAGCAGTGCACTACCGTAGCGTTTCAGTTTCATTCTGCATCTCCAGACTCTAAGTCGATAGGACTCATCTCGACTCGGCGCGAAGGCTTGTCAAACGCGTTCTGCGTCAATCTGTCCTGGATATTATCTCACTCGAAATGCTCTTCCCGATCACCGAGCGGGCCAGTACTTTTTCAACGCTTCTTGGAAGGTAGAAATTCCGTTCAGAAGCAAAGCGGGATCGATCTTCTTCCCTGCCAGCACCTCCGGGCCTTTCAAATGATAAAGAGGCTGGTTGATGTGATTATCGGGTCCGATGGCAAATCCTTTATAAATATCGGCCTCCAGCATCTTCCCAATCAACTTATCTTTGGCCAACGCATAAGCGATTATATGCGTATACGCAGCCCTCATCTTCTGCTCGTCCGTTGCAGGCTCTAAGGGACCGGCGAGCGGTGTCTTCTCCCCGGTAAAGTTAATGACGCCCTTTTGGAACCAACTAACTGCGTCTTTATCCATGAATAAGAGAATGATATTGGTTGACTCTTGTCCGATAGACGTGAGTTCAAATTCTACTAGACCTCCAAAATTATAATAAGCGGGTAAGGTCCAGGTCGTGCCCTGTCGGGCGCTGGCAACGCCACGACCTTTAATCCCTTTTTCCATTATTAGCTTCAGAGTTGTCACCTTTGGAAATACAATGACTGCCTGCGCTTTATCAATCACCTCCTTCGGAATTCCACCTGAAGTTAACTCGGCAATCTGCCCGATGATTTTGGCGGACTCTTGCGACCGTCTGACGGCGTCAGAGAACTTCTGAGTGCTACCCGCTTGTGCTGAAATCAGGCACGGAAACGCAATCACAGCAAAGATAATGAAAGCGAAGCGAAACATCGGTTTCATGATTTATTCTCCTGATTTAAGCATTGGAATCTTAACGCCCTTTTCAAGCGCGGTATTGATCGCTTCTTCATAGCCCGCATCAACGTGGCGTGCGATGCCGGTCCCTGGATCGTTCGTCAGCACGCGATTCAGACGCTTCGCGGCATCGTCAGTACCGTCAGCAACCGAGACTTGTCCAGCGTGCAAACTGTAACCGATGCCGACACCGCCGCCGTGATGAAATGAAACCCAACTGGCGCCGCTGGCTGTGTTCAGCAAAGCATTCAGGATCGGCCAGTCCGCCACCGCGTCTGATCCGTCTTTCATTCCTTCA
>JBGPWS010000412.1:0-2770 GCA_041492345.1 Pyrinomonadaceae bacterium
GTATTCACTTCGACGGTTTCGCCTTCTTTGAATCTGACTTCAGTCAGCGTGCCGGCTGCCGGCGAGGGAATCTCAGCGTCAACTTTGTCGGTCGAGATTTCGAACAGCGGTTCGTCGCGATCGACGTGATCGCCGACGTTCTTCAACCATTTGGTGATTGTTCCTTCCGCGATGGACTCGCCCATCTGCGGCATTACTACTTCTGTTGCCATGATGACTCCAATTTATTTTGTTAAGCGTCGGGATACAGCCCGACCAAGCGGCGATAGCCCGCTTCTAAACCGGTCGCTGACTTTAAAGTCTCAGCAGTCGTCGGATCAATCATTGTTTTGATCTCTGAAATTCGGTTTGCCGGAAAGCCGCCTTGCTGCGCATGCTCGCGCACCATCTCTTCATTCGGCGCGATGTAGACGCAGTAGATCTTATCACCGGTAACATAGCTGTGCAGCCATTGAATCTGCGGGCCCAGCTTCTGCAAAACTCCACAGGAGGTTTGCGATACGGCCTAAAGCTGTTGCGGAGTCATGTTGCCTGCGCCGGGAATCTCTCTTTCAATTAAGTACTTCGGCATGATCTCTCCTCGATTGATGTTTAGAGTCAGGCTACTGCCCGACTAAGCGGCCGGTAGCACGCTTCTAAAATATAGTTAGTAAGCAGCGAGTTTCCTCGCCGCATCCAAAACATCTTTCACCTGCGGCAGGTAATAGTCTTCCAGCGGCGGCGAATAGGGCACCGGCGTGTCGAGCGAAGCCACGCGCACCACCGGAGCATCCAGCCATTCAAAAGCTTCCTGAGAAATGATGGCCGCGATTTCTCCTCCAATCCCGCCAGTCAACGACGCTTCATGGAGGATAATCGCGCGGTTGGTCTTCTTAACGCTGCCGAGAATCGCATTCTTATCGAGCGGCGCCAGGGTGCGCAGATCGATCACCTCGACGTCCAGGCCTTCCTTCTCCAACTCTTCCGCCGCATCGAGCGCCGTCAAAACCTGCGCGCCAAAGGTAATGATCGAAAGATCGCGGCCTTCGCGCCTGGTGCGCGCCTTGCCAATCTCAACGATGTAATCGTCCTCGGGAAGTTCCTCACGCAAACGCGGCAAGCGATAAAGTTTTTTGTGCTCGAAATAAAGCACCGGATCAGGATCGCGAATCGCGGCTTTAATTAATCCCTTCGCATCGTATGCAGTTGAAGGCTCGACGATCTTGAGCCCCGCAGTGTTCGTAAAGAACGATTCCGGATTAAGCGAATGAAACGGACCTGAACGCACACCCGATCCACACGGCCCGCGAAAGACCGCCGGAATGTTTGCACCCCAGCGATAGCGACACTTGGCGGCGTAGTTGGTAAGCAAATCAAAACCGCAGCTAATGAAGTCGATGAATTGAAACTCGGCGACCGGTCGCATGCCCATCAACGCGGCGCCGCAGGCCGCGCCGACGATCGCCGCTTCAGCAATGGGCGTGTCGATCACTCGTTCCGGGCCGAAATGATCGATGATGCCTTCAGTAACTTTGAAAGCGCCACCGTACGTGCCCACGTCCTCTCCGATCAGAAAGACGGTCGGGTCGCGCTCCATCTCTTCCCAGATCCCGGCGCGAATCGCTTCCACCATCGTGGCCAGTCCGCCACGCGGCGGGCGTTCGAGTTTGCGTTCTTTTTTGAGTGCAGTAGACATTAGTTCATTAATTATTGGATATCTTTACGGGTTGCTTTTCCGGCGGCAGGTTCAGTTTGTCCGCAGCGTCCGGCAGAAAACTTTTTAGCTGGGTGCGATCCTTACCACCGGCATCGATGAAGACCCAGGTCGCGCCATTGTCCGCGGAAATCCCGATCATGCTGCTCTCGGTTTGAAAAATGCCGTCCTGGGCCTTCACTTTCAAAGTAGTTGGAACTACCGCATAGACCGACCCTGAGACATGTATGATTTGCGTCGGGGCGTCAGCAGTCGACGAGAGAACGAAAACTCCTTCGGCCTCCATCTCTTTCAGTCCCTTTGTGAGCGCCGAAACCATTTTGTTGCGACCGCCGGCAGCCTCGATAACTTTCGGATAGGTCAGATCAATCATTCGGGCAAAGTCCCTCCGACGAAACGCGTCGTTAACTTCCTGAGCCTGAGCCACGAGATTAGGGTAATTCTCCGACTGTCCTGATGACTGTACCGCGGGCGATTGCCCCGCTACCGGTGATTGCCCAGCCACTGGGGATTCAGCGACCGCCGGCTTATTCGGTGTTGCCGGCTGGCGACCGCAAGCAATCGCCAGTTGCGCGAGCGAAAGGGAGGCAAGCACAAGCCAAAACTGCTTCGGTCTCATGCTCAACCCTGCTCAGGCTCCAGAACCTTTGGTCGAAACGCCGGCGGCACGATCGAGTTGTCAAATACACCATAAGCGGCCCCCTCGGGCTCAGGCATCGGCGAACTCTCTGCCCACTCGCTGTCTTCCTCAATCTCGCGTATTACATCCGCGGTGATCTCTTCCAGCTTTTCCTGCGTCGCAACTTTTTGGTCGAGAAGAAATCTTTCAAATCTGTCGATCGGATCGTTGTGCTTTTCCCAATACTCGATCTCGCCGGCGGGTACATAACGCTGATCGTCGTGCTCGGCGTGACCTTTGCGACGGTAGGTCTTCGCCTCGATCAAAACCGCCCCGCGGCCTTTGCGCGCGTAATCAATCGCCTGCTTCGTTACTTCATAGCAGGCCACAACGTCATTGCCGTCGACGATGTAGCCCGGAATGCCGAATGCCGCCGCGCGTTCGGCCAGGTTGCGCAC
>JBGPWS010000118.1:0-12212 GCA_041492345.1 Pyrinomonadaceae bacterium
ACCTTTGAGCCTGTCAGGCAGTACTTGAAGAATCCGCCGACCGCGGGCGCAACGTGGTCGTGGAAGGGCAAAGGCATGCTGGATGTCGATATAGACGAGTCTAGCCAAGTCATCGGCTCCGAGGCGGTCGAAGTTCCCGCAGGTAAGTTTCAGGCGACGAAGGTCGAGACCAAAGTAAACCAGGGCGGGACTCTGGTGACCAAGACTTACTGGTATGCCAACTGGATCGGCCTGGTCAAATCTATGACGGATACCGGGTCGGTCAAATCAACCACTCTGCTCCTCGACTACAGTTTCAAAAAGAGATAAGCCCTCCGGGATTACGAAGAACATGATTCGTGAATCGTGGATAGATGAACCGGATGGTCTTTTACGACTCAATCTCTATGCTCAAACGGCAGCGAGAGCCTTAACTCGGGGAGTGCGATGTTCGTTGTGGGGACTTCTGTGGGTACTACATAATACCAACGAGTGATACTCGGAAAATCAAACCAGCACAAGGATACGAATTTACGAGCCTGTGCTGCTGGCGTTCGTGTTGGGTGCGGGCGACGAAAAGCCGCGTCATCACCAACTCAGGCAAAGGCTATAAGAACAATTCCGATTGCCTGGATGACACTCGCATGGTGAAAGACTCGAAAGAAGCGCCTTCGACCGGAAGACAGCCTTTACAGAATATTCACCGCGAGACCCGCCAGCAGAGCGAGCACCAGCAAAGAAACCAGCGACTGGATCATCATCAGGATCTTGGCCCAACGCGATAGCACCGGAACGTCGGCCGGCGAAAATGCCGTGCTTGTGTTGAATGCCAGAACCAGATAGTCGACGAAGTTCGGTTCCAGTCGTGCTCACCTGCCAATGTAACCCAATATTTGATTGAGAAAATGATGACCTATGCGGTGCGAAATGACGGTGGGAACCATCATCACCAGGACGATCCCGAGAAGGAGCCAGCGCGAACCCGCAAAGGTCAGTGAAGACGGCAACGCTGCGAACAAACCACCGATGGCTACTACTGCTATGCCGGCAGGCCAGCGGGGCTCGGAATTCTGTCTAGCCATGCCAATATTAACTTTGCCGATCACGCTTTCATCTTTCTCTCCCTCTCCCCTTGGGAGAAGGGAGAAATCAAAAACCTTCCAGAGCCCACCAGACATTGCCATTATTGACTTACTGCTCGTCAGGGAATATTCTCTTGGCCGTTTTCAGTATGGCTGAATTCTCACGAGCCTGCCAGTCCTGCATACTCGCCAAAATCCAGCCTCTATGTAGCTTGTCAACCAGTTCGCTAATCCTAGTAAAGTTCGTTGGAGGTGAAGTGTGACTATAGAAGAGCTCAATCTTGAACCTGTCGCCAAAGAAGCAGCCAGGTTGCTGCAAGAGAAACATCCGCATATCGAATTTACAAGCGGGCGCCGCAATGTTGTACAACAGGCACACGCGATGGCTGCTAACATTGTGTCACTGCATGATCGCCAGTGGATTAGAAGGACTTATCTGGCAGGCGCAGTACTCCAGAAATGGGTAGATGATCATCCGCATGCCGTAACGATTGATCAAATCACGGCCGGATTGCACGACACGATGAGCGCGATGGCGGAGGCCGACCTTCTAAAAATCAGCAGACATCTAACAGGGCGGGCTTTCGACATCAGGCCGGTTACGGAAAATGCCGCGGCTATCGAGAGTGATATCCGGGCACTACCTGGCTTGCAGAAGTTCCTGGACAAAGAGGGTGGCCACGTCCGTTGGCACGCTCAGTTCTGATAAAGACAAATACCGGAGAGAATCATCAACCGGGGATATGCCCGTTTGCGATGCCGCGATCCGCAGGCATGTCGACCCGACTGTCATCGGTGCCCGCGGGCTTTCCGTACCCTGCAGCGGTGTAGGTTGAGACGAGACAGGGAGGCCCGGCAGGCCGGGTTTAGGTTTACTTGTATCTGTAAGTGATGCGGCCGCGCGACAAATCATAGGGCGACATCTCTACGCTCACGCGATCGCCCACCAGAATGCGTATGCGGTGCTTGCGCATCTTGCCGGAAATCGCTGCCAGCACGACATGCGCGCTGTTATCGAGCTGGACCTTAAAAAAGGCGTTGGGCTGTTTGTCGATTATCGTGCCCTCCGCGGGAATCAAATCATCTCTGGCCAATAGGATTCTCCTTCAATTACGTTCTTTTATTCCTGGTAATGCTCAATCATGCTTTTCTGTAAGGCAGCCGGAACGCCCTTCCAGTTAGCGTTTGAAAGCATCTTAGGCGAAAAGTCACTGGGCTGCACGCGCGACACTCGCCAGAGCTTACGCTTCTCTTCATAGGCCCAGCGATAATATGGGCCATTCTCACGCCGGCTATAAAAGACTCCATAGCCGCCGCAGGTTTCAGCAACTCGAGGGTTTATATAAACTCGCAGCCCGTTCATTTGATCCACCTTTGCGATGTCCCACGAACTTTTCTCGAGTACCACAGACTTTGTTCCGTGGATCTGTTGGGAAGAGTCATAGAGTGAAGTCTTTGTCATTAATTACTCAGCCGCGTGATCGGTTACCTGATCAGGATCAAAGATCGTGAAAGGCACCAGTCCGCGCTTAACCTCCTCGAGGGCAATGCTCGTGTTTCTACGCCTCAAAATATCGGGTTCAATTCTGGGGGTCGCGCCGCGCACAAGTTGCTTGCTCCTCAAAGCGGCCACGATGATCAAGCGGAAGTGCGCGTCGATTCCCGGCCATAGCTCTGCCACTTCAGCGGCACCGGAGCGTTTGCGTGAAGATTTTTTTGGTGTAGCCATCCTTGATTCCTCCTAGAGAAGTTTAAGCAGTAAGAAAATCGCCGGCAGAACTATTACTACTCCTGCGATTATGTGCAACCAGCTTATCGCTGGTTTATGACAATTGGGACATTTCATCTTCCACAGCGGCAGTACCATCCCGCAGTTGTGGCAAGACCAAATAATCTTAGTCATCCCTTACGCCCTTCTTTGTAAAGCCGACACACGCCCTTCTAAAGCATCGGCGATGCGCTCTCCAAAACCCAGCCGGTCTCGCTGTCTTTCTTAAGGGGCGGTTTGACCTGTATCAATCAAATCTTCGGCGCTCCAGCGGGTTGACTCGCCCATTTCGGTTTAGCCGGCCTTTCGCGTCAATCTGATAATCAGGCAAACCATAGCGCTTCCAAACCTGCGGGTCGTAAAGCGCGTACCCGACCCCCACGGGCCGCGAGACTGGCGACAAGTTCTGCGCCGTCCGGCAGCCGGTAGAGGCCACGCTCTCTAAGCTCCTTCATAGGAGCCTTTCGTTTTCCCCTCGCCACTAACGAGTTGCCACACGGTGGCAGCAGCGTTGAAGCGAACCCGTTTGATCGCGCGAGCAAGTCCGAAGAGTTGCAGCACTCGAATGCCCCACCAGTTGAAGTCGATCTCGTACCACCTCAGGCCGTGACGGGCCGAGGTGGGATGGGCGTGATGGTTGTTGTGCCATCCTTCACCGAAAGTCAGTAAAGCGACCCACCAACTGTTGCGCGAGTCCTCGCCGGTTTCGAACCGCCTTCTTCCCCACAAGTGCGTGGCCGAGTTGACCAGCCAGGTCGCCTGGAGCCCCAGGCTCACGCGCAGGAAAACGCTCCACATCATCACGCCCCAACCTCCCAGCGCCAACAGAACCAACGCCAACAGCATAAGCGGCACGTAGTAATAGCGGCTCAGCCAAACGTAGAAGCGGTCCTTGAGCAAATCGGGGACGTAACGCTCGAGCACGGCCTGCTCATGCTTCTGAGCGGGGCCGGCCACAATCCAGCCGACGTGCGACCACAAACGGCCCTCACGCGGGGTGTGCGGGTCTCCCTGTCGATCAGTATGCGCGTGATGCATGCGATGTGTGGTCGTCCACTCGATCGGGCCACCTTGAAGAGCCAGTGAGCCGCAGACTGCGAGGAAGTATTCGACGGCTTTCGGGACTTTGTAACCACGATGGGTGAGTAAGCGATGATAGCCCATACCTATTCCGAGGCTACCCGCCACCCAGTAGAGCAGCACTGCCGAAATCACTGCGGGCCAACTCCAGAAAAAGAGAGATGCCAGCGCGCCGATATGAAACACACTCAGGAAAATGCTCTTACTCCAGTTTATCCGCCTTTCGGTGGGGATTACTTCAGCATGTGTCTCGTTCGGCAATCCAATTCTCCAGTCTCTTCGGCACCTAACCGTTCTTAACCAGACAATGACTCGAACTCAGTAAGGGCATGTTCGCCATGCAGATTCGCCAGCTCTATTCGACCGCTCGTCAGCACTCGCGTTACTTCGAAAGTGCGCTGGTCTGTCTCTCTACCAGGCATTACTTCGGCCCGGAACGTCAGCCGCATGCCCACAGCGGGACCGCCAAGAGCCGACTGGTTTTTCCTGATTCCGCTCAGGCGCCGCATCGTGCCTTTAAGCATGCGAATGAATCAGTCGTCGCATCCGATCCGCGAACAGAACATCAATCTTTTGCGGTTCAATCAGCGCGGTTACTTCGCCCTCGCCGAATGTCGGATGCATCATGGTTTGTCCCCGGCGATAGGTACGCGCTTGATCATAGGGCGCGCCTATTTTGGGCGTGCGAGTGCGCGTGGTGCCGCTCTTGTAGGGAACGCGCGAGCCGCATATCGGACAACTGACTCGCGTAACTCTCCCCTTCTTGCTGATAGAAGCCACGATATGACCGCGCTCCTCGCCACACTTGATGCACATCTGCTCGACTCGATCTCCGGTTGCGAAAGCTTGTTTCTCTTCCGTCTTGTCTTCCATGATGCTCCTCCATTTGAAGTCGGGGTGTTTAGTCCCCTTCTTAACGGTTGTCTATCCTGCGCGACCTATCTCGCGCGACGCGGTCGGAACGAGCGCACTGAACTGCTGCGTCCACTGCGCGCGAACCGAGCGAACGTCTTGCCGGGGGCGGCCAGCGGTGGGGCGCCGCCAAACCCTGGCAGCACGACTCGCTTCACTTCCTGTCCGGTCAACCGCTCAATCGCTCGCATCGATAGCTCGTCAACGGGCGCGACGATGGTTATTGCCTGGCCCGTGTTGCCGGCCCTTCCCGTGCGACCGACTCGGTGCACGTAATCTTCCGGCGCAGCCGGTACATCGTAATTAATGACGTGCGAAACCGCGTCGACGTCCAATCCTCTCGCGGCGATGTCGGTGGCCACCAACACTCGCGTCCGGCCGTCGCGGAACGCCCGCAACGCTGCTTCGCGCTGCGGTTGGGTGCGGTCGGCATGAATCCGGTTCGCGCTGTGATCGCGGGCCATCAGAATGTGCGAAAGACGCTCAGCTCCACGGCGGGTGCGGGTAAACACCAGCACTCGCTCGAACTTTTCGCGTTCCAGCAAATCAAGCAGCAAAGCCGTCTTCGATTCCTGGGCCACCGGGTAAGCAGTCTGCTCAACCATGGTGGCGGCGCTCCCGCGTCGGTTTACTTCGATTAGCGTCGGACTTTTCATGGTCGAACGCGCCAGTTGCTCAATGCTCGAAGACATCGTGGCTGAGAACAGAAGCGTCTGTCGCTTTGTGGGCAGCATCGCCAGCACTCGCTTGATTGCCGGAAGGAAACCCATGTCCAGCATGCGGTCGGCTTCGTCCAGCACCAGCACTTCGACGAGAGATAGATTTACCGTGCCGCGCTCCGTTAGATCGAGCAGGCGACCCGGCGTGGCGATCAATACGCTGGCCCCGCGACGAAGGTCAGCGATTTGCGTGCGTATGTTCGCACCGCCAATCGCGATCACGCTGCGATTGGACTTCTGATTGTTAAACTCGCCATAGTTCTGATGAATCTGAAGCGCGAGTTCGCGCGTCGGCGCGAGCACGAGAACGCGCACGCCCGGTCGCGATCGTTCGCTGATTCTCTGAATGATGGGAAGTAGAAAAGCGGCCGTCTTTCCGGTGCCGGTTTCAGCACAGCCAATCAGATCCTGACCGTTGAGGACGATGGGGATCGCTTGTAGTTGTATGGGGGTGGGTTCTGTGTACCCGAGAGACTCGCAGGCGCGCACTTGTGCGGGCGCAAGTCCCAGTTGAGAAAAATTCATAAACTCCTTCTTGTGAGCGACCATAATCTGTTTCAGCAAATCTGATTCCAGATGGCCGCGATTGATTTGTTAAGCAAGCTGGTCGCCGTGGTGAGCGTCTTTGTGGGACAACTCACCACGGGACCTAAAGACAAGGGCTTACGCTCCTGACTACTGCTTACTGGTTTATTACCACCTGGGCTCGCGTTTGCCGCCGTAGCCGCCACCGCCGCCGTTGCCGCCGCCAAAGCCGCGACCACCGCCGCCGCCATAGCCGCCGCGACCGCCACCACCACCACCGCGATTTTCGCGAGGTTTGGCTTCGTTGACGTTCAGAGCGCGACCATTAACTTCTTTTCCATTGAATTGAGTAATGGCGGCTGCGCCTTCTTCCTTGGTGGACATTTCGACGAAGCCAAAGCCCCGTGAACGCCCAGTGTCGCGGTCTTCGACGACCGCTGCTGATTCAACCGTCCCGGCCGAGGCAAATAATTCCTGCAGCTCCTGACTGGTAGTTTGGAAAGCTAGGTTTCCAACGTAAAGTTTCGTTGACATAGATATACCTTTCCCCTTTTTGGGAATGAAAAGAAGCTGCGAATCGGATTGGCTTCGGTGAACGGTAGCAGTCGAAGGACCGGGTTCGGATGCTCTTGAAGGAGCGGCTTCGGAATTTGAAACAAGCCTGCTCTCGAACTTCCAAAACGCCGGCGCTAATCGATTTGTGCGCGGGGCGCATCACCGTCGATGCGCGAGAGAAGGATTAACCGTAAGCTACTATGGACTATTGCGGGAAAAGTAGCAAGGCGGGGAAGCGCTGCGTCCAGTTTGCTAATGGTTTTCAGAGCTTTGGGGCCGACCGGGCATACTCAATCGCGTACCTGGGAGCTTCACTATTTGGCGGTAGACGAGCATCGCCAATCGGCGTCCCGGCAACCATTCGCAACGGAATCACCCCAGCCCAGACCGGTAGCTCGTAATCTGCTTCATCGTCGAGCGGCGGGCCGGTGCGGACTTTCGCCGATGCCTCGTCAAGTGCCAGCGACAGCACGGTTGTCAGCAGCAGTTCACGCTCGTCAGGTTCGCGCACATCGTCCCAGCGACCGGGGATCATGTGCTCGGACAGCGCGCGCAATGCCTCAAGCTTCTCGGCTGGATCGTCAACGACTTTGGCGTTGCCGAATACAACTACAGAACGGTAGTTCATCGAATGATGAAAGGCCGAACGCGCCAGCACCAGCCCATCGATCAAAGTCACCGTGACACAGACATCAATTCCCTGCCCCAAAGTGCGCAGCATGCGGCTGGCCTGCGAGCCGTGAATAACAAGTCTATCTCCCACGCGCGCGTAGCCGGTGGAAATTACGAAGGGCTGGCTGTCCACTGCAAAGCCGACGTGACAGATGAAACCTTCATCCAGAATCCTATCAATCAGCTGCCGATCATAACTGCCGCGCTGCGGCAGACGCTTCAGAGTTGTGCGCGGGGTTTGGGGGATCTTATCCATTGAGTCCTCGTACTGGTCGAATATGATGAGGATAGTTTACGACCGCGGCATCGAACAAGTTTGCGCAAGCGGCAGTTGGCTTGACGCGAGACCGCTGACAAGAGTAGTTTCCGCTTGTTCCATTACACACCGGGAGACAATCAAATGCATCTAGTTATTCGACGCGCTCTTCTTGTATGCACTTCCGTCTTACTTGTCAGTGCGATCCTCAACGCTGGACCATCCGGATATCATGTGACGAAGACGCTTAAGCTTGGCGGCGACGGTAGCTGGGACTATCTAACAGTCGACAGCAAGGCGCGGCGTGTTTACATCTCTCGGAGTTCGCACGTGATGGTGGTTGACGCCGACACGGGTGCCGTCGTCGGTGACATTCCCAACACGAACGGCGTGCATGGGATCGCGATCGCGCCGGAGATGGATAAAGGCTTTATCAGCGATGGCCGCGATAACACCGTCACGATCTTTGACGTGAAGACGCTCAAGGTTCTAGGGACCGCGCCCACGGGCAAGAATCCTGACGCCATCATTTACGATCCTGCTTCAAAGCGGGTCTTCACGTTCAACGGCACCGGCAAGGATGCCACGGCGATCGATGCGAAGACTGGGACTGTGGCCGGAACCATCCCGCTCGGTGGCAAGCCTGAGTTTGCCGCGGCTGACGAGAAGGGTCACGTTTTCGTCAACATTGAGGATACGAACGAGATCGTTCAATTCGATTCCAACAAGTTGGCGGTCGAGAACCGCTGGAAGATCGCTCCGGGCGACGGACCAAGTGGTTTGGCAATGGACCGCAAACACCGTCGCCTCTTCTCAGTTTGCTCGAACAAGTTGATGGTGGTGGTCAATGCCGATAATGGACAGGTCGTCACGACGGTGCCAATTGGCGTTGGAACCGATGCCGCAGCTTTCGATCCCGAAACTGGTTTTGCTTTCAGCTCGAATGGTGGCGATGGCACGTTGACTGTGGTTCATGAGGATTCGCCGGATAAGTTCAAGGTAGTTGACACTGTGCCCACGCTCAGAAGGGCACGGACTATGGCTCTGGATGGCAAAACCCATCAAGTTTACACGGTAACGGCCGAATTCGGGCAAGCGCCCGCACCCACAACGGAACAGCCGCGGCCACGCGCGCCGATGGTGCCCGGAAGTTTTACTTTGCTGGTCTTGAGCCGTTAGTGTCAGAAGCCCGACCGTAAGAGAGGGCCCCGCCGACATTAAGATTAACCGTGCAGGGGATTCTTCCAATCAGCCCTTGCTTACGCGCGGGCTTCTGACACTCGATCTGAAAGAATAAATTAGGAAGCAAATGACCTATGACTTCTCAGGAAAGACAGGAACTAATCGCCCAGTACCAGGAAGGCTACAACGAAGTTGCCAGGAGTCTCGAAGGCTTTCCGGGTAACTTGCTGACTGAGCACGCTATCCCAGGGAAATGGAGCGCAGCAGAAATAGTTCATCATCTCGCTGACAGTGAAACGACCAGCGGTCTCAGACTGCGATGCCTTCTGGTTGAAGATCATCCATTGATTCAAGGCTACGATCAGGACGCCTATGCCGGGCGTTTGAATTACAACAATCGCGAGATGGCCCCCGCCCTCGATGCGTTCCGCAGCGCGCGGGACACAACCGCGCAACTGTTCGAGTTTATGAGCGATCAAGATTGGCAGCGCGAGGGCACGCATTCCGAGAGTGGCTCGTACACCGCCGAAGATTGGCTGACGATCTACGCTGCACATGCCCACAATCATGCCGCGCAAATTCGTCGTTTACGTGAAGAGCTCACTGGCAGCGGAGAAAACGCGGCCGCAACGGCGTAGAAAAAATCGCTGCTCGTAATCAATTCCGATCGACTCGCCGCCAACTGTTCGAGTCGATCGGTTTTATTTTGCGCGTTCTCTTGACACCGCGTAAACGAAAAAGCAAAATCGCGCTCGCTTCATTTCGGAATTGAAACTCGAAAGAAACGTGCAATGGCTTCCGTAGCTCCTGTTGTCGAAACCACTCTCGCCGATCTCAACCTTCTACGCCGTGGAAAAGTTCGCGACGTTTATGCGGTCGATGAAGATCGCTTGCTGATTGTCGCCACCGATCGCATCTCGGCTTTCGATAGCGTTTCGCCCACACCAATAGAGCGCAAGGGCGAGGTGCTTACGGCACTCTCGCGCTTCTGGTTTGCAAAGCTCGGCCACATTGTTCCAAATCACATGATTAGCACGAGTATTGACGAGATGCCCGATGTGATTCGTCATCATGCGAGCGAGCTACGCGGCCGATCGATGTTGGTCCGGCGCGCGGAAGTCTTTCCGGTTGAATGTGTCGTTCGCGGATATCTTTCGGGCTCTGGTTGGAAGGATTATCAGCGGACGGGACAGGTTTGCGGCCACCAACTGCCTGCTGATTTGCGCGATTCCGAACAATTGGCAGCACCGATTTTTACCCCGGCAACCAAAGCCGAAACCGGCCATGATGAAAACATCAGCGAGCAGCAAATGGCTACGATAGTCGGGAGCGAAGTGACTGACTTTCTGCGTGACGTGTCCGCGCGGCTCTATCAGGAAGCCAGCGACTATGCTCGTGGCCGAGGGATTATCATTGCCGACACAAAATTCGAGTTTGGCCGGGACCGGGACGGCCGGATCATCCTCGTCGACGAAGTCCTAACGCCGGATTCATCGCGCTTCTGGCCAGTCGATAGTTACGAGGTCGGTAAATCTCAGGCCTCTTTCGACAAGCAATATGTGCGGGACTATCTCGAACGTATCAATTGGGACAAGCAGCCGCCCGCGCCCACGCTACCACCGGAAGTCGCCGCAGCGACGACCGCTCGGTATCTGGAAGCATATCAATTGCTCGCAGGTGAAAACCTGCAAAGCGAATCTGAATAGGATGGTTAAGAGAGCTGATGCAAATACGCCCCCGCCTGGAAGCAGTAATTGACGACATGCTTGATGGTCATATCATGCTCGATGAAGCTCTGGAAGAATTCGAAAAGCTTTACATACAGAAAGCGTATGGCCGAAACAAGAAGCGAATTTCTCACACCGCCACGGCCCTCGGCATTCATCGAAACACGATTTCGAAGCGGGTGAATTCATACCGCACCCAGGAAGTCGCCCGCCGCACTAATGAAAACGGCAATAAGGGACGCAAAACACACTAGCAAGTTCTAAATGCGCCGGCTACCGGCCGCGATTCCCTCTCGGATGCGCGTACCATTTCTGACCGACTCGCTTCCCGGCGCTGTCGCCTCAAACTTACCGCCGTTTGACAACCATCCCGGACCCTAATATATTCTTGGCACTCATCTTTCTAGAGTGCCAAATTGGAAGCCAAGAGATGTGATGATATTCCACTCAAGTTGTGTCTAAGCAGAAAAACGAAAGGAGCATTTTATTAGTATGGCAGTAAACATCAGGCCGCTTCATGACCGCGTGATTGTGAGGCGAGTCGAAGAAGGTGAACAGGTTCGCGGCGGAATCATTATCCCCGATACCGCGAAAGAGAAGCCCCAGGAGGGCGAAGTAGTGGCCGCCGGCGAAGGTAAGTATCGCGAAGACGGAACCCGCCAGACGTTGGACGTTCGCGTTGGCGATCGAGTTCTTTTTGGCAAGTACAGCGGCTCAGAAGTCAAAATTGAGAACGAAGAGCTTTTGATCATGCGCGAAGAGGAGATTCTGGGAATCATTCAGCGCGCCGCTGCAGGCAAGAAAGGCGGCAAGTAGTCGGTAAGACGACTAGCCGACCTTTTAACCCGAAATCGACTTAATTAGGAGAAGAAAAGAAAAATGGCAAAGCAAGTAGTTCATGGCGAGGAATCGCGTTCTGCAATTCTGCGCGGCATCAACCAGCTCGCCGATGCAGTTAAGATCACGCTCGGCCCGAAAGGCCGCAACGTCGTGATTGACAAGAAATTTGGCTCGCCGACGATTACCAAGGACGGAGTTACCGTGGCGAAGGAAATTGAATTGAAAGACCCGCTCGAGAACATGGGCGCGCAGATGGTTCGCGAGGTTGCTTCAAAGACCTCCGACGTTGCCGGCGACGGCACGACCACTGCGACTGTCCTGGCCCAGGCGATCTTTCGCGAAGGCGTAAAGACCGTCGCAGCCGGCGCTAATCCTATGGCCCTCAAGCGCGGTATCGATAAGGCAGTTGCGCGGGCCATCGAAGAGATCCAGCGAATGGCAAAACCGGTCAAAGGCGATGCGATCGCCCAGGTCGGCACCGTTTCAGCGAACGGTGACTCAACCATCGGAAACATCATTGCCAAGGCAATGGATCAAGTCGGCAAGGACGGCGTGATCACGGTGGAAGAATCCAAGACGATGGAAACATCGCTCGAAGTCGTTGAAGGAATGCAGTTCGATCGCGGCTATCTAAGTCCTTACTTTGTGACTGACCCTGAGCGAATGGAAGCTACTCTCGAAAACGCGCTGATCCTGATTCACGAAAAGAAGATCAGCTCGATGAAAGACCTGCTGCCTTTGCTGGAGCAGGTGGCAAAGATGGGCAAACCGCTGCTGATCATCGCAGAGGATGTCGATGGCGAAGCACTGGCAACGCTGGTGGTCAATAAGCTGCGCGGTACGCTCAACGTCGCCGCGGTAAAGGCCCCCGGCTTTGGTGATCGCCGCAAAGCCATGCTCGAAGACATCGCCACC
>JBGPWS010000022.1:0-22782 GCA_041492345.1 Pyrinomonadaceae bacterium
CGCGACCCAGCGCAGCATTGGCCGGCCCCAGGAGAGCGAGAGCGGGACGAAGCCCACGGCGAGGAGTGCGTAGAAAAGTTTGCTGAAAACGAAGCGCATTATCAAATGTTCTTGCGGCTTTGCCGCCGGATGTGCGGAAAGGGCGGGGTCCCCAGCGGGGCAGCCCAGCTGGGGTGCTAGACTCTGCCTTTCCGTTAGCTGAGATCCAATCCTCTTTTCAATTCGGGGCTATGCCTCGCATGATAACCGAGGCGTAGCCTCTCAATTTCAAAGCGTGACGGAAAGCCGAAGGCTTTCCGCACATCAAGCGGCAGAGCCGCAACGCGACCAGTAACACTTTCTCAGCTCGCAGGCGAGCTATCGTCAAGGATTGTGTCGTCAAGGATTGTCACTACAAACCTACAGCCACAATTGCCGCACTGTATCTCGTCTGACGAATTGACCTGGGCCACGCCACACCGCGGGCAGGTTATGGTTGCGGACAGACCTGGGTGTTCGGTTGCGACCGGGCTCTCAACTGCGTCGAGGTCGCCGCGGCTGAGTCGATGAAATAAGGGCGTCAAGATCGTGAGCGCCGCGACGATGATCGAAGTGGCGCCGATGATTCGAACGAAGGTGTCGCCTTTCGGCGTGTAGTAGATTACGTAGATGAACAGAACCGCGAGGGCATAGACAGCTGCGAACCCGCAGACTCTGGTCCAGGCGAATCGCGGCGCCAGCTTCGCCAGGGCCAGGAGGCAAGCATGAGCCGTGGCCACTGCCAGCAGACCGACCGAGACTGTAAACTTCCAGAACTCCTCGTTGTGGACCTCGGCCCAGATGCCTATGATGGCCAGAATAGCGGCCAGCGATGCGAGTATTGCGCCCGGCAAAGGCAGGAGCAGCTTTCGTCTGCTTTCCCACAGAGCGCCACATGCGAGAGCGCAAATACTGGCGGCGGAAATAGTCAGGGTGGTAAGGATCACCCGGATCTGAAGATCGCTGAAGCTGCCGGCGAGCACGATGACAATTCCCAGGACAGCGCTCGCCCCAACTGAAGTAATCAGAAGCCACAACGCGATTTTTTTTGGGCCCATAACAGCTTTTACCTCAGCGAGGCACTTCCGCGGTTTGCAGGATATCCGTAATCACCGAATCCGGTGTGGCGCCGTCGAGCTCGGCTTCCGCTCTCAGCGTCAAACGATGTCGCAGGACGGGACGCGCGATGTCGCGCACGTCGTCCGGGGTCGAGAAGTCGCGACCCCTAATCGCAGAGAGTGCTTTTGAACACAACAACAATGCGACTGCGGCGCGCGGGCTGGCGCCATAATGCGCCGCCGGATGATCCCGAGTGCGGCGCACTACGTCCACGATGTAGCGCTGCACCCCCGGCTCAACTCGCATGGCGCGAACTTCCGCCCGGCAGCGGGAGATCGCGTCGGCGTCACCCAGCGGTCGAATGTCGACCTGATCCAGCCGGCGCGCGTTAAAGCCCGCGTCCCAACGGGCGACCACCTGATGCTCTTCATCAGCGGAAGGATACGGAAGCAGAATCTTGAGGAGAAAACGATCCAGTTGGGCTTCCGGCAAAGGATATGTTCCTTCGTACTCGATTGGGTTCTCAGTCGCCAGCACGGTAAACATTGGCGAGAGTGGATACAGTTCCCCATCGATTGTCACCTGTCGTTCTTCCATTGCCTCGAGCAGCGCGGCCTGAGTCTTGGGCGGCGTGCGATTGATTTCATCGGCGAGCAGAAGGTCAGTGAAGATCGGCCCGCGGCGCAGGCTGAAGCTCGAAGAGCCCATGTTGAAGACGTTGGTGCCGGTGATGTCCGAAGGCATTAGATCAGGGGTGAACTGAATACGGCCAAAGCCCGCGTTGACGATGCGGGCGAGCGTTTTTACGGTCAGCGTTTTCGCTGTTCCGGGGACGCCTTCGATCAGGGCGTGGCCTTCGGCCAGCAGCGCAACCAGCATCTGTTCGATTGGTTCGTCCTGGCCCACGATCACTTTGCGCAGCTCGTTTTGGATATACGCGATTGTTGCAGAGAGGTATTCAGGCATTTGTTCGCTCGGTTGTCCCGTTTGTGATTTGAAACTCTTAGAGCTTTGAACAAAGATCAAAGATCAGTCTTAACTTGTCGGGCATCACGCTCACGCGTTCTCAGGCCGAGCGCGGATTCGATCTGGCGCAGTCGGCTTACCATTCGCAGCGCTTCTTTCGCGCTCGTGGGCGCGCCGTTGATGGCATCTTCACAATTTAGCATCAGCGTTTCAAGCTTCTGCGCGTTGAGTCCCGATCGTGCCGCTACGCGGGCCGCGATTTCAGCCCGCGGGCTGTTGTGGTTCATACCGGCATGGCGCACCAGCACGCGGCGCACGCGGCCGTAGATGTTTTCCAAAGCCAGATCGTGCGCGCGAGCCCGTTGTTGCAGCTCGGCCATCGATTCGACGAATTCCAGGCTCGACCTGCGATCAACTCTTGGCAACGGCAATGGACGCGCGAAACGACTTCCGCGAGACCAAATTACCATCAACCCAATTAACGCAAACTGACCACAAATCGCCAGGACCGGCGTGCCCTCGAAATATTGAATCAACGCATTATGCGTGGCCGAGCGACCCTGATGAAACTCGTCGAACGCCACCAGGCCGCCGTCGCCGGTGACGACATTCACCGCCAGCTGCAGATTGTCAGCGCGGTTAATCCCGTTGTTGGCAACGATGAACGGATCAGAAAGTAGCACGATGCGCCCGTTGCCGTGCGGGTACTCAACCAGCAGGGCGCCGTTCTCCCGGGTGAAATTCACAACCGGCGCGGGCGAAACTTTTACTGTCCTGGCCTGAGCGGGCTGGGCCCCGCTGGTTTCCGGCGACGGTTCTTCCGACGATTCGGAACCGTCTGACGATTCCTCAGTGTCTCCGCCCGCGGCCTTGTCCCCGGCATTGCTTTTCTTATTGTCTTTCTTCTTGATAGGGGCGACAGTGATAGATCCGGCGAAACGCGATGGCAGAACCGTTGCGACCTCACGCACCAGCAACGTTGGTTGGGAAGGTGGCACCGGCTTGACGCCGGTAGTCATCTGTTCAAAGTTGGTCGCGTCAATATTGGACCAGGGGAAACTGGACGCGTGCGCCCCAATGGTCCAGTCACCGGATGAAGGCAACAAATCAAGATTGGGATTGCGATCGACGATCACGAGACGGCCTCCGTTTTCGACCCAGCGCAACAGTTCTTTGCTTTCGGAATCCGAAAAAGGAACGAGGGTCCGACCGATAACTACGATCGTCGCCGGCTTTGGCCCGTTGAAGCTCAACAGTGAGGCCGTCGATTCGCGCCAGCGCGCAACCTGAAAACCGGACTCGTGCAGAAAATCATAAAGTGCCCGTGTGCCCGTGGCGCCGGCATTCAATGTCGATCTGTCCGGGGACATTTCCGTGTCGACGGTCGGCTCAACCTTCACATACGACGCGGCGTTGAGCAGGACCAACACTCCCACCACGACGATAAGCGTAATGATGATTGCGAGACGTTGACGCATAGAAATCTTAGAGTTGACCTCGCTTGGATTCTTATTTTCTCGTCTATCCCGAAGTGTGAACTCCAGGCTAGAGAAAACATTATCCCGATCCTGTTTTCAGAGCTTGTTGATAACCGCTACGAAACTCGTTCCAATCGTTTTCCGCCGGCGGTTGGAAACCATACCAATGAAGTTCAAAACTGCTTGTGAGCCGGCGCATAGAGCTATACAGGTGTGCTCTTTCGCGTACTGAATTCAAGTAATCGCGATTGGTTTTGTGCTGAGCCAGGCTCACGATCTTGCGATCGCCAAGCTCGCACAACAGTGCAATGTAGGCTTTGCGAATGGCCCCGCGCAGATCGCCGTCGCGGGCCAGGCTTTCTGCCTGTGCCAGCAGATCCGCTGCGGTTTGATCCGGCTCAAGCCGCTCGCCCAGAACAATGCGCGCCTCGCGCTTTTGTTTCTTCTTGCCGCGGCGGTTGCTGAGATATCGCGGGGCAAACCTCCAAATAACGAACGCGATTGCGGCCAGACAGGCAACCACCACGATGATTTGAGCGAGTCCTGATACGAACGGAGAACCGCCGGGTGTTATGGGCTTGGATGTGCGAAACAAGCTGAAAAACCAGCGCAGGAACCTGTCCCACAAGCGCTCGATCGCGCTGCCTTCCACAACGGCCGGCTTGTTGTACTCCGGGCGCCGCAGAATCTCCGCGAGCCTTCCTTTGTCGCCGTCCTTATCGCTCGCGTTCGCCGGCGTGCCCTGTTGGATCTCTTCCAGTCGTTCCTTGAGGGCACGCAGACGCTCTTCAATTCGCGCCAGCGCTTCCACGCGTTGCGCCTCGCTGCTGTTGGTCTTCTCGTAATCCTGCAGCGCTTCATGCAGCCACGTGTTGTCGACGACCACGGCCTGGGAGTTGAGCATCACCGTTTCTCTGGCCGGTAAGTCTTCGCGAACGCGGGCGATGGTGGTAATGACGAAGTGTTCTCGCTGCGACGGATCTTCGTCATCGTATGCGGCGTGCAACTGTTCGACCAACACGATCGCATCGGAAACTCTGTGCCGGTAGTCGGCCAGGGTGGCGGCGCTGACGCGAGCAAAGCAGGCAAGTGACACGAGCACCACGAAACAAATAGTGAGTGCCTTGCTTCCGAGTCCAGGAATTGGGTGCATGCTCAATTGGCTAACTCAAGCCCAGCACCGATCCGGCAGGTCCCGGACCGGGAGGTGGCGGAACAAACTTCGGCGCTCGGCCGGTGACCAGCGCTGGAGCGAAAGGCGATATGACCCCCGGCAACTTTGGCATCTCCGGAAGCTGGCGCGCGGCCATGAGTTCAATGTCATAGCCCTCATGCCGGACGCGCTCGTCAACGTAGAGCAGCGAAAATCCCAACATCCAGATCGGAGCGAGCATGATGTGACTGCATTGCAAAATTACTTCATAGCCGATCGCGTACCATGTGGGCCAGGTGTTGCCGAATGGCGACAGATCGACGCCGTTCAAATAGCCAAACCATCCCAGCGGAATCATCAACAGCATCAAGGCAGAGTAGGTGCCGAAAAATGTGAAGAGCGTCATAGCCATCAAACGGCGGACATTGCCACTGGCCAGAGAGAAGCTGCGACCGATCGCCGCGAAAACGGTTTTGCCCTCGACCAGCATAGCCTGCGGTACGTAGGCCATACGGCCTGCCAGAAAGAAAAAAAGAATCGCGCCGACGACAATCGCTGTGACTGTACCCAGTCCCCAGAGTATCCCGGCCACCCATGGCGATAGCATCGATGCAGATGCGAAGGCGGCGAGCATGATGATGCCGATTACCGTGCTGAAGGCCATGAAGGCCAGTAGCGCCGCAAAGGCAAGCCATAGCGCTACCATCACGCTTGCCCCCAGCAGTCCCCAGAAACGCGATTTCACCGCCCGGTAGGTCGCGCGCGCACTGACTGGTTCGTTCCAGAGCAGGTGAGCGACTAAAGTGCGCGTTGATCCACCCATGACGATGACGCTAAAGAGCGATCCGCAAATTGTGATTAGGATGCCGCTCATCAACATGAGCACGTAAAGCGCCATATTAAGTTCGCTGGGCGTGGCCGTGAGTTCGCGCCACGCGATGGTAGTAATTGTCGAGCCCAGGGCCGAGATGAGCACCGGCGGCGCGGCGATGCGAATGAGGGTGAGGAAATGGCGGCGATACATCCGCACCGCGCGATCGATCAGATCGCCAGCCCCCAGAGGAGCCAGCGCAAGTTCACTATTGAGTGAATTCATCCGCGGGGAATGATCCTCGTTTTAGGTAGGCGAATCAAGCTTTATGCGGTGGAAGTTCTCCGGGCCGTGCCGGAATGGTGAAAACAGAATGAGCGACGCTTCCGGCGGAAGCGTCGCTCAACAAGATCGCTTTTCAAAAAGTTCAGTATTCCAATTCGCCGTTGAACATCATATCGGCAACTTTGAAACGGCGATCCACCTTTATGCCATTCGAATATTGCGTGTAAAAACGAACTTCGCCAGTCTCCTTGGTAATGAAGGGTTGGCCATTCATTTCCCGCAGGAAAATAAATCTGGCGCCAAAGCCGTCCTTGCCCGGCGGCACGTACTCTTCAAGAAACAATTGCTTGCCGTCAGGTCGTTGGAGATAAGAGTTGTTCTTCATCGTGGCCGTGATGGCGCTATTGAATGCCTGCATGACCACACCTGAGTAACGCTGATCCGGTGATTCGTAGTTCACCGTGACAATAATGGAATTCTCAGATTTCAATTCGGCAAAGGCTTTGAGCTTTTCAGCTACTTCCGGCGTGGGCTTCTGTTGAAGCTCCATCATGCGAGCCAGCGCCTGGCGAATTGGCCTCGCCGAAAAAAACCGCACGTGAAAACTCACGTTGACTGATTGATTTGTCGCGCCGGTAATCGACCGATCAATGTTCACTGATTCGCTCTGGGTGGTCGATCGCGTTCCAGGTGCGGCCGTAGGCGAGAAAAACATTTGTGAAGTATCTGAATCGGTCTGGGTCTGCGCCCATGGCGAGCTGTTGAGCATCTTCTCGGCTTCTTTTTTTGACCAATCAGTCCAGGGTTTGTCGTTCTTCTGCGCCGTTGCTCCGGTTAAACTAAGCAACAATGCCAGTGGGGCCATAAAACCGATGGGTGCTTTATTCATTTGGTGCCACCTTTCTGTGAAACTTCTTTTTGAGTTGTAAGAAACCGAGAATCGAACGTCAAATCCTTTGACGGGTTCGAACTCAGAAAGCCATCTAAGGGCAGTGACAATATCTTTCAGTACTCCAGCTTGTCTTCGAACATCATGTCCGACACTTTGAATCTCATGTTCAGCTTGATTGAGTCACTAAACTCGGCGACAAACCTCACGTTCTCGCTTTTGAGGGACAGGAATGGCTCACCGTCTACCCATCTCGGAAAAATAAACTTCGCGCCCAGTCCGTCTGGAATGGGCGCCAGGTAACCAGTCAGGAACAGACGCTTGCCGTCCTGGCGCTCAAGATAAGCGCTGTTCTTCAATGTAGCCGCGGTCGCGCTATTGATAGCCCGCATAATCGGGCCAGAGAATCGCTCGTCGTTTGCGTTAACGCTGACGGCGATGACGATGTAAGGACTGAAATCGCGCTCGACGAAAGACTGTAGCCGGTTCACCAGTTGCTCATCCATCTTCTGTTGCGAAGACAAAATCATCTTGGCAAACGCTTGACGGATCGGTCGGGCTGAGAGAAAGCAAATCCGGTACGCGATATTAACCTCTTGATTGACGGCACCGCGATCGGCGCGGTTGTTGTTGATCGACTGCTGATCGCCGACCGTTCCGGTTGAGGTCGCTCTTCCGATAGCTGCCGTTCCCGCTTTGGTAGGCGAATAGAACATCTCAGAAGCGTCAGTATCGACCTGGGTTTGCGACCAGGGCGAATTGGCCAGCAACCTTTCAGCGTCTTTACGCGGCAGCTCCAACCATGACCTGTTGTCCTTCTGCGCCGGCGTGAACGTCGCCGCAAGGCACACTGTGAGCAATGCGGCCGACAGGGACATCAATTTCAAAAATGAGCTGGTTGTTTTCATTGCGAATTCATCCATTGCCTCTAACGATGAAGGCTGCTCAGAATTCCAGCTTGCCATCGTACACCATGTCGGCAACTTTGAAACGCCGGCTCAGTTTGATAGTTTTTCCCAATTCAATATAAACGCGCACCTCGCCGCTATTGACATCGATGAAAGGTTTGCCGTCAAGCGTCCGCGGAAAGACGAACTTCGCGCCCATGCCGTCCTGAATCGGTGCTCGATAATCCATCAGAGAAACTCGCTTGCCGTCTTTGCGCTCCAGGTAAGTCGTGGTCTTTAGCACAATCGCATCCGCGGCATTGATTTCCTGCATTGCCGGGACGAGGCGTTTCTTGTCCGTGCCGTCCAGGTTGACCGTCACCACGACATAGTCGCCGAAATCGCGATCGATGAAGGTGCGATATTCGGCCACCTTTTCCGCAGGCATCTCAGGCCGTTGCAGTTCGACCATGCGGATAAAAGCCTGCCGAATCGGCTTTGCCGAAAGAAACGAGATACGATAATTAAGAGACAACGAGGTATTTCGCTTCCCGATATTCTCGCCTGATTCCTGACTCTTCGAAGCGTCCGAGCTCACCATCTGGGCTTCGTTCCGGCCCTCGGTCTTGGTTATTGCGGAGCCTGAAGATGGCTCGGAATTACTCAATTCAGTTTGGGTTTGAGACCAGGCAGAATCAGTCAAAACCTTCTGAGCATCCTTAGGAGTCCATTCGGTCCAGGGCTTGGTTTTTTGGGCCGACGCCGAAGCGGCAAACAGAATTACTGCTGAGCAGATAAAAAGAATTCTCCTCATCCTGGTCTTCTCCTTGGGGTTCTTAGTTATTACGGAACAAAAGTTCTTTCAGCGCGGCGCCTCCGCGTTAAAGCTGCGCGGTTAAGCCGAAGCGTCACAACCGAAATCGTTGAACGTCGAAAACCTGTCCGATCCATGATCCAGGGCAAGGTCGCGACGCGCATAATCAAGGTGCACAACCGACATGAGCAGGGTCGCCCGTTCGTCGACCAGGCGCAGGCTTAAATCGTGCGGCCCAATTTTTTCAGATGAAAGTTCGGAAAGCAAGTAGTGACGACAAGCAAAGCCCGGCACCTCTCCCAAATCGATGCGCGTCGGCAACCCGCTGGAGGTGAAGATTTCCAGCACCGGCCGGCCGCTAATGCCTTTGTCGTCGATGTTCAGCACGCCGATAATTTCGTCGCGCACGATTCTATTTCCGTTTCTTTCAACCCGCGCGCCCGAGGCTATGTAGTCCGTCGCCAGACCGCCGCGGGACACCGGAGTTTGATAACCACGCGCCGATTGCAGGCCAGGACGAAAATGGGTGAAGGCATGCGCACCCCATTCTTTGACGCGTGTCTCGACCTTCATCAACGTATGATTCGTAGTCGGCGCGACGGCCAGCGACATGCCGCCCGAAAATGTCTTTGGCAAGGCGATTTCTGCGCAGTCGAACATGCAACTCTGCAATCCGCCCAGCTTGATCGCCGTGCGCTCGATTTGTTTCGGCGAAATCGTTGCCGGCAAGTTCGTTTCGTGGGTGACCTGCCAGGCGATATTTCCAGTCCCGTCGCTGATGATGGGTTTGAGCCAGAGAAAATCCTCCAGTGGCGCGCCGGAACTAAAATGAAATCGCGATTCCAGGGTGACGCCACCGATCTGTTTGGAGCGAAACACAAGCGGTGTATAGAGAATGTTCTTTGCTTTGAAACGGCCTTCCAGGTCAAACGGCGGCGGCGCCGCTACAGGTTTGAACGGTGCCTGGTGGATCGGGTGGTCGACGCTGAATCGTGAGCTACCCGCGCGCTTGATGAGAAGATAGCCGAATGACTTGGTCGAGCCTTGTTGATTAGTAACCGCGAGGCTGCCGCCTTCCGGCGTGAGCAGCGCCGGTTTCGCAGCGTGATCTGAGCGAGCAGAGATAAATGCCGGCGCGAAGTCATTAACTAACTCACCGCGACGGAGATCGAGTAGCAGCGAGGTATGTGGGTTCAATTCGTATGGGACTTCCTTTAGTTTTCCTCCCAACTGACCGTGAAGCGCGATCGTCCCGACGCTTTTTTCAGAATTGGGATTGAAGAGACTAAAAACACATTCGTATTGTTCAAGCGGCGGAAAAGGCATTGAATAGAAGAAGCTGTCCGGACGCTTCCACTGCAAGGGATCGGGATTCGCGTGGACATTGTCGAAAGAGCTGTCTGTCTTCCAGCGGACGAAGGCCGAGCTGAACAAATCGCTGGCATGCATGGGTTGGCGCCCTTGCGGACGGATGCGAATCTTCATCCCGCCCCAGAATTTCTTGCGCTCACCGAGAATCTCCGAAAGACTCAAGACTGTTGTTCGCATCGCCGGCACGACCAGTCGCTTCGCTACTCCATCCGGCCCCACAGGTTTTCCTTCAGCATCGTAGAGATAGATTTCGTACTCAGTCGCGTCGGCGCCGTCCTCGTAGCCTTTCCGGCCCACGAACGTGTCAGAGGTCAGGAACACTTCGGAATGAATACCAATTTCGGGAGCTTCAACCAGGAAAGGTGCGCAAACCTCCAGCCAGCATTCGGCGGTTGCTGCCGATGGCCTCGCATTGTTCTGCGAGCGGAGCCCGGGAGCAGCAAACGTTCGCTGAAATGGAAGGAGCCGGCCCGACGCGAGGGCGGCGACTGATCCGGAAACCAATGAGAGGAAGTCTCGGCGATTGACGAACCTCATGACTAAATCTCCGACATTCAGGAATGCCGCCAAAGCGGCCGGCGTCCTTATATCAAAAAGGCGAGACGGTGTGAATAGAAAAAAGGGAGAGGAACGATTTCAGTTCCTCTCCCACAATGACGCGTTAGCATCGAAGGGTTAGAAGTTGAGCCTGAGAACAATCTGGATCAATCGGCCACCCGGATCATTCGTGGTCGAAATGTCCTGGTAAGCAGCCGTGTAACGAGCAAATGTGCCGGCGCCAAAACCGCCAATCGCATTCACATCGTTGCCGGCTGCGCCGACCAGCCAGTTGATGTTGTTAAAGGCATTCAAGGCCTCAGCGCGCATTTCCAAGTTCGTGCGCTCTGTGAACTTGATCTTCTTCGCCAGGCTCAGGTCAAAGCGGAAGAACGCCGGTCCCTTAAGGACCACATTGTTGAAACCGCATTGACCGGGGTAACCCTGCTGGCAGTTGTTGAATCCGGCCGGGGCAATGAAACGCCCGGTCGGCGCGCCCTGAGTATAGATGGCGCCGGCGGATGTGAACGTGGTGTTGTTAGCGCGGAACGTATTCAGACGGATGTCCAGCGGCAGGAAAAATACCTGACCGCTAAACGCGCTGTTGTCTGAGTTGAGTTGGTCGCGATAAACGCCAATGGCCTTCTGCAACTCTTTCTTCGTCATGCCCACGAGCTGCACGTTGCCGAAACTAAACGGCGAGCCGCTCTGGATACGAATGTTGCCGTTGATTGCCCAGTCTCCGAGGAAGCCATTTACGATGCCGTGGGAACTGCCGAGGAATTGTTTACCTCGTCCAACGGGCAATTCGTAAATGAAGTTGGTCTTGAACGCCTGGGTGATATCAAAGGGCGACACATCCTTGCGGAGATGGAAATCACGAATGGTTGCCGGCTGATCGAATACCACCGAACTGCTGGCGAACTCGTTGGCCAGCGCTTTACCGAACGTATAGTTCGACTGGATCAACAGCCCCCTCGCCAAGCGGCGCCGGTATTCGAACGTCACCGCGTCGTACCAGGTTTGGTTGTTGTTGTCGATCAGGAACGCGCCACCGCGCTTGCCCTGATTCACGACAAAGAAGTTCGCGGGAACTCCGGCGGCAATTCGGTTCGGGTTGAACACGCTCTCATTAACGGTTGAATTGAAGGTACCCGCCATTCCGGTCGGACTCGGATTCAGCGGATTCAGCGACCCCAGTAACGTCGTACTGGCGAAATTGGCACCAGCGTAGCTAGCTACGAGGTTGGGATCCGCCGCGCCGGCAATGAACTTAACCATGATGGGCAGCGGGAAAGTCCCGGTGCCCGGCCCACGGTAACGCATGTTAAAGCCGTTGCCCGTGGCCAGGTTCTGCACCACATTCGCCTGAGCCAGCTTGAACTCATTGGCGAAACCATTTTCGAAGACATTAATCTCGTTGAGGTTGTATTGCCTCCACAGTTGATGTCCGCGATTCCCAACATAGCGAATCTCGACAACGTTGTCCCGCTTGATTTCGCGCTGAATGCCAACCGTCCACGACTCAACATAGCCTGTCTTCAGGTTCGGCAAAAACGCATTCACCGAATCTGTGATGGCTCCCGTGTTCGGTAAGACCGGAGATGTAGGCACCCCCGCAGCGACTGGCGGAATTCCATTGCGGAAAAGGTTGCCAAACGTCAAGGCGAATGGAGTGCCTGTGACGTTCTGCGAGGCGTCGAGAGTTGCTCCGGGGTTAGACGAGATAATGCTCAGGAAGGTGTTGATCCCTTCACGAACAGACGCCATGGAAAACCCTCCGCGAATGACGGTCTGTCCGGATTCACCGGCCAGCCGGTGAAGCATCCCGCTCTTTAGATTGGGACTCCAGTTAAAACCGAAGCTCGGGGCAAGGCTGCCGTTATTGGTATTGAAGGTTTTGGAGCCCTTTGCGAATCGCGTGTAGGTGCTTGGCGATCCTGTCAGCGTGCCCGGCTTAAACAGGTTGCCGACGCCAGACTCGCCGAAAAGTCCCGCATAGCCGACCTGTGTCAGCGCGTCATTCAGCGATAGGAATGGCCCCTGATTCTCCCAACGGAGTCCGCCGGTCAACGTCAAGTTCGGCCGGATGCGCCACGTGTCCTGTCCGTAGACGCCATACTCGGTTTGCTGAGCTCGGCTGGTGAAAAAGCCCTGCGGCGTGTAATTGCCCGTCGTTTCGCTCAGACCGACGTAACGCGTAAGCGACGACATGCGTCCAACCAACGTCGCATAGAGATTGGCCGCGTTTCCTTGCTGACTAACTGTTGCGGACAGCGATGAAAAGGCGTTGAAGGCAGCAGTGTCACCTGCCAGGGTCGAGCTAATGCCAAAGTTCACTACCGGCACTACCGATGCATCCGTGATCCACAGATTTAGTCTGGTAACGCTGGCGCCGAAGTTGAGCGAGTGGTTGCCACGGACCCAGTTCAAGTTGTCAGTGAACTGCTTGATAGGCGCGTTGCGAAGCTCGGGGCCTCTGGTGGCGGTGGCGGTATTAACGCCGAAGCCGGGACTGTTAATGTTCAGACTCGCGAAGCCCTGATTAGCGAACTGGGCCGGGGTGACTTCGCCAAAGAACCTGACCGTTCCTCCCGTCAAGCCGAAACGCGCTTCATTGACGATGTTTGGAGTGATCGTCCATCGCCAGGCCGAGCTGTTTGAAAAGCGATTCGACTGCTGGCTGCCGTGATTTGGAAATCCAGGAAATACGGGATCGACACCGTTGAGAAAATCGACCACGTTAAGAAACTGTTGATAGTTCGTAATGTTCTCAAGGTGATGGCTTTTCCCAAGATTGGCGTCCAGGCGCACGGTTGGGAAGCGGCGTGTTTGACCGCCGGTATTGAAGAACCCAAACTGCTGAAGGTTCGGGTTGCTGGCCACGCTCGTTAAGACTCCGTTGACCGTGCCAACTGAACTACGAATGTCTCCCAGCAGCTTACTGATTGTTGGGTCGGCGGTGTTAAGCAGACCCGCATTAGCAGCCAGCGTGAATACGTTGACCGAGCAGGTGAACGTGCCGGCGCCAGTGCAGGTCACATTCGCCGGCGGTGCCGCCGCATATGCCGCGGTGGTCGTGGTGAATTTGTAAATACCCAAAGCGGCGTCAGACGTGTAGATGGTTCTTACGCGCTGAGTGCTCTTCTCCGGCAGACGGTATTCTTCATAGTTCACGAAGAAGAACAGTTTGTCTTTGCCACTGAACAGCTTGGGGACGGAGATCGGACCGCCGATTTTTACGCCAAACTGATTCAATAGGATGCGCTGTTGCGGGGCTTTATGCGTGACCGGATCGGCCGCCAGGTCACGGTTATTGAACCAATAGTTCGCATTGAGAGCAGGGTTGCGATGATACCAATAACCACTGCCATGGTATTCGTTCGAACCGCCCTGGGTCACGAACTTGATTTGGACAGCACCTTCAGCCGAACTCTCTGCGCCCGGGGTGGACGTTGAAATTGTTACCTCCTGGATCGCATCGGTTCGCGGCTGTATGTAGGTGAAGAAACCGTCGCTCGACTTCAGGGTGTTATCTTGCACGTTGACGCCATCGAGCGTGATGTTGAGAGCGCCTTTAGGCAAGCCGTTGACCGACGACGTGCGCGGCCGCCCGGGGGTTCCGGTGCCTGGCAGTGCAAGGATGAGATCCAGTGCGTTGCGCGACGCGGTAGGAATATCGGTTATCTGGCGACCAGTCAGCGTCGTGCCGACGGTCGCAGACTGGGTCTGGATCAGCTCGCCGCCACCGACGATTGTGACTGTCTCCTGGGGATTGCCCAGCTCAAGCACGACATTGACGGTCGTAGGCGTGCCGACGTCGACCTTGACATCGGTTACCTGGGACTTCTTAAAGCCGGAAGTTGCCTGCACCGTTACGGTAAACAGGCCAGCCGATACCTGGGGAATGTTGAAATTCCCGCTGTCGCTGGTGGTGGCAGTACTTTCTTTACCAGTTGCTTTGTTCTTAGCAGTAACCGTTGCGTTGGGTACGACAGCCCCAGTGGGGTCTGTAACCGTACCTGAGATAGATCCTGTAGTTATCACCTGCCCAAAAACCGGCAGGCCACAGATAGCCAGAATCACAAAAACAAACAAAAACTTCGGCAGATATTTTTTCATCGCAGGGCTTCCTCCAGAATGGTTTTTGCGACGTACTCAGCCGAAACGCTGGCTGAGCACCTATTTGAGATCTTTGCTTTGCTCTTACCAACAGGAAAGACTTAACGAGTGATTGCTAAAAAGCCGATTTGACAAGAATGCTGAAACATTGCGACAAGCAAACACCGCGCCATCATGATTGGGAAACCAAACGGCGCAGTTTCATGGCTTCTGGTTGGCTTTTCGGGCTGGAGACCATGCCGCGTTTCATTTTTCTGGATTTTATTTCAAATTCTTGGATGCTTAGTTCCGCTAAGGCCCGTGGTAACGGGTCCGTCAAGACTTTAGCATTTGGGGACGTGTGGCGCTCGTTTCCTGCTCTCTACGGGGCCTGCGCTGACTACTCTAATGCGGATACCCAGCGAGTTTCTCTCATTCAACGCTGAAGGTGGAAAACAGAATGCTCGCGTCGATTTGGCAGGCATGGTTTTTGACGACTCCGGAAAGTCTGGAGCCAGTTTCGGTCAACGAGTAACGCTGACTGCCACGGCCGATCCCGTCATAAATCGGGCCCGCTCGGCCCAATATGCCCTGGCGCTTTTCCATCTGGGTCAGCTTTATATGAGCAAGGGAAATCAGGCCCTCGCCCTGCAATCATTCGAACGTTATTTGAATGATGAACCTAACGCAGGTAATGCCGATCAAGTGCGCAAGATGATCGCCATGCTGCGATAACCAGGCTGAAGAGGAGTCGGATCATACCAAAAAAAAAGGCGTCGCCGATCACACAGCAACGCCTATTAGGCGGATTCAATTTCCTTAGAAGTTAAGAAACCTCCCCAAAGTCACTCATTCGATTCTCTTAGCTGTCGGATCTTTTCCTTTAGCTTCTCAGCGTCCGGCGCATTCGGCGCCAATTTGAGGTAAACCTCTAATTCGTCCGCAGCCTGTTTTTTGGCTCCCCGCGAGGCATATATGATCGCCAGTATCCGGTGTGCCTCTTTCATCTCTTCCTTTCCGAGTTTCAACGAGGCCAGAAGCTCTTTTTCTGCATCTTCGAACAGGCCCAGATTTGCAAGGGCCTGGCCCAGGAAATAATGCCCTACCGCGGATTGGTCATTTTTCGCTAAGGCTTTACGAAGAATAGGTACCGCCTCGCCATACCGTTTCATCATGAAATTTGCAATGCCGCGGTTTATCAGGACGCCAAATGCATCGGGGGTGATCTTTAGAGCACTCTGAAACGCCTCGTCGGCATTTTCCAATTGATTCAGTTTGAGATACTGAACCCCGAGTTCATTGAAGGCGAGCATAAAAGACGGATACTCCTTTATCGCCAGCTTCAGTTCCTCGACCGCTCCGGGATGGTCACCTTTCTTGGCTTGTTCGACGGCCTTATCGTAATGGACCAGAGCAGACTTGGGAACATTCGCAAACTCGGCATTTAGAACCCCGGGCTTGGCCTCAGCTCGTCTCTTCAACTCCAGTCGGATACTCAAATAATAGGTCTGCGGCGGCATCCCACGTGGCTGGATGACCGACACGTTTTGCGAGAAAGGTTCAAAATCTTGCTCCTTATCGATTACCACGACAAAGTCACCAGAGGGAACGCCACGAAACACGAAGTTTCCGTTCTCGTCGGTCGTCGAGATGCGGTCTCCTCTGGTCATAGATCGTAGACGAACCGAAACGCGCCTCTCGATACGCTGTCCGGTTGAGGAGACGATCATGCCGCTGATAGTGTTCACTCCCCCCAAACCTGTATCGGTTGATGCCGCCCCCTGAGGAATACCCTGGGCGGTTACTCGAACCACGACAAAAAGCGAAAACAAAACTACAGATAATCCTGGTCCACCTACATTTCTCTTCAACATAATACCCACCTCAATCGCAGTATCCGCTACGCTTAGTACATTTTTGGGAATTTTCGGACTTTAGCATGTCTGCCTTAGGGCGGCTAGCGGACATTCTAATGATGACAGTGAAAGGGCGTTGCCGATATCTCCGACAACGCCCCAGAAATGGATCGAACCTCGGAGGCAGATCCAGCAAACATCAACTTCGTCGGACTAGAACCTCAACTGTCCGATAAAGTTAAATTGACGCGAGGTGTTACGCTGCACGGTGACCAGACCGAACGTGGTCGAATCAAAGTTGAGAACGTTGGTGCCACCTCCCGTAGAATTAACCGGGAAGATGAAAGCCGGATGGTTCAGGATGTTGATGGCCGTGGCCTTGAGTTCAAACCTGACTCGTTCCGTGATCCGAATGCGCTTGATGACGCTCATATCCAACTGAAAGTACTTTGGGCCGCTAAGACCGTTCACCGGAAAATCGCCGAATGTACCCGGAGCCGGAGCCGTCATCAGGCCGGCCTTAAGTTTGGAAGTGGTAACTTTGCCAGACGCGTCGCGCGTTAAATCAAGCAGGTTGGGGTTGATGAAGAAAATACCACCGGGTGTCTTGAACAGTCCGACGTTCTTCTTAAAGTCCGCAAAGCTGATACCGACAAGCTGCGCCCCAATATTTGCCGTGCCACTATTGAATGTCGCCCGGCCCGAGGCAACGTAGAAAGGCACACCGGTTGTCCACGTGACAATACTGCCCATGCTCCAGCCTCCCACCAGCCTGTCCACCACACCGTTCGAATTATTCAAAAAACTCCGACCCTTTCCAAAAGGAAGTTCATAAACGGCGTTTGCGACAAATCGTTGGGTCTGGTCTGTGATTGACCGGCGATAATCCGACCTCTTGGGAAGGCGAAGCGAGAGACGGCTAACCAGATCGCTCTGATTGTTTCCCTGGGCATCCACGGCGTCACCCATCGCCTTGCTCCAGGTGTAGTCCGCCTGGAACTGCAGTCCGTGCGAGAACCGTTTACGCAACTCTATCTCCAACGCGTTGTAGGTGGAACGAGAGTCATTGGTCAGGACCCTCGCAAAGGTGGCGTTTGGATTGGCAACGAAAAAGTTTGCCGGTAATCCGACCGTCACCGATTCGCGATTGGTTCTATACGCTGAATTGAACGCCAGCGTGCTTGCCAAGGTGCCTACACTATTATTATTGAGGTTCGAGATGAATGTGGAACTCGTGTATGCGCTCGCAGACGCGACCGCTGTTCCGCCGGTTGTGAGTCCAAAAAACTTATCGAAAGTGGGCAAAGCCACGCAACCTGCGCAGCCAGGTGCAAAGCTGGTGCCACCTCGAGCAGCGAGGTTGATCTGTGCATTCTTGAACTCCTGCAGGAACCCATTTTCGAAAATGTTAACTTCGTTAACGTCGAGCGCCCGCCATGCATTGGGAGAACGGTTACCGCTATATCGAATCTCGAGAGCGGTATCCTTGAAGATTTCGCGCTCGATACCAAAATTATACTGGTGTACGTATGCGGCTCGAAGGTTTGGATCGATTGTCCACAGACCATTGGCCGAATTTGCCAGGAAATTCTGCCGATCTGTGATCGGAATTTGAAACGTTGGCGTAACCAAGGGCACACCGGCGCCGGTTAGCTGACCAGGCAAATTTGAGCTGGCCGGGGTGGTGAGCGTTGTAAGGTTAGCCGTCTGTATTAATCCGGGGTTGGTGGTTCCGGTTCCCAAAGCGTTTGTGAAAGTCGTTACGCCGTCATGCAGAAAGCTCATCGAGTAACCGGCGCGGATAGAGCTTTTACCCTCGTCGCCAAACAACGAGTGTAACAGTCCCGACTTGAAGCCTGGGGAATATGCAAATCCAACGAACGGGGCAAAGTTATTCCAATCGTTCTTGTATAACGGTATGCCGGTTTTGCCGCTGACGAACTGCTGGGTAGCGACGCCCGCAGTTTGGCTGCCGGGAGCCGCGGTGGGTTTGAAAAGATTTCCAAATCCCGATATGCCATACAGGTCACTGTACTTCGGTTGGATTGCCAGCCCGTTCGGAACGGTCGGAACACCCATATAGTCCCATCGCACGCCCAGGCTCAGCGTAAAGTTACTCTTCATACGCCACTGGTCCTGTACGAAGAGCGCCAGATCTTTTTCCTGCACAGTTCTTGATCGCGTGGCTCCCTCTACAAAGCCGGACGTGGGATCGTTGACGTTAAATGTCTGAGACGCGGAACCTAAAAGGCCGGCAATCGCGTTGTAAACCGTTCCTGCATTTGTCACCAGTTGATTCGATGCGCCCGGCAGGAGGGCCGCTGTAATCCCGTTGCCATTGGCCGCATTCGTGCCAAACGAGATTGTCTTAATGATACCGGCGTCGTTCCGGCTAATGCCCAACACATTCTGCCAATCTCCGCCAAATTTCCAGAGGTGATTACCTTTGGCCCACGAAACCGTATCCGTCACCTGATTCACGATGGTGTTTCGAGGCTGGGGCAGGAACGTATTGTCATAGTTAGTAAGCACGCCCGGCAGCGCGAAAAATACACCTGCTGCCGCCTTATCGCGGTTGAAATCTACCGGAGCCCACTGGCGACCATACCGCAAGACATTCGTTACGTTTTTGCCAAAGGTCGAAACCAAAGCCGGCGTGATCAGATTTCGTGTTGACGCCTGAAACCCATTAACGCCACCCGGAAATGGTGCCTCGATCCCGTTTGTAGTGACATCCGGGAACGTCCGGGTGATGACCCGGCTGTAAACAAATTCAAGTTTATGCGAACCCAGTCTCGTGTCTTTTACGAGCTGGTGGTCATACCTGACCACGTATTTATCGTTCGTGGTAAGTTGTGAGGCATTGAAGGTGAAACACCCGATATTAAAACCATCGCTGCTGGAGCAGGTGTTGTTGTTGGGAAGAGGTATTAACCCGAGATGAGCCGTCATGATCGGGTTGAGCGCATGAAACGGGACCGCGGGGAGCGTAAGAAGATTGACCGACTGAGTGGCACCGCCAGCCGTATACTGGAAAACACCATTTCGCGCCGATTGAGTCAGTACAACGCGGTTACGCGAACGCGAGTCGGTCTGGACAAACTTTTCGTAAGAGAAGAAAAAGAATGCCCTGTCCTTCCCGTTCCAAAAATGTCTGCTGCCCTCACCTGGCTTGGGGATCATCATTGGGCCCCCAATGTCAAAACCATCGAAATGCTGCCGAAAGATTGGCTTTGGCTGGCCATTAAAATTGTTGAAGAACAAATTGGCGTCGGTCCACGAATTGTTCAATTGAAGGAAGGCTCCACCATGAAATTCGTTTGAACCACCCTTGGTTACCAGGTTCACTTGTGCGGCACCACGGCCCGCGTCCGAGCCAACAGTGCCGGTGGTAATACTGAATTCAGAAGTCGAGTTTAGCGAGGGCGTAGTGATGGCGAAGAACGAACTCGTTTTGACGAAGTTGTCCATCGCGTTAATGCCATCCTGCGTGAGATTGACTGCCGTTTGCCGAAGGCCACTCACAGACGAGCCTCGGGTGTCACTTCCGACCACCGCAATACCAGCCTGCAATGCAGCAAGATCAACGGGGTTTCTACCCGCAAGCGGAAGATCGACGACCTGTCTGGTGTTGATAACATTTGTAAGGCTTGGGCTGGAAGTGTTCAGCACCTCCTGGCTGGCCGTAACCGTGACTGTTTCACTCGCCGAGCCGATCTCTAACGGTATGGTCACTTGAGCAGCAGATGCAACCGAGACTGTTATATCGCGGGCCACTGCCTTCTTGAAGCCCTTGGCTTCAACAGAAATCGTGTATATACCTGGCTGCAGAGCCTGGAAATCGAATGTTCCCGAACTGCTGGATACTGCACTGCGCTCGGCACCCGTTGCGTTGTTAACAAGCGTGACGGTCGCAGCCGGTACAACCGCATTGCTCGGGTCAGCAATTGTTCCTGATAAGGAACCGGTCGCTGTTTGAGCCTGAATAGCGACTTGCGCCAGAAAAATCGCCAAGCCGACTAACAACATTTTGGTAAACTTTCTCATCTTTCCTCCTCGTTGGGTTGTAGGTTTCAAGGCTTCCTCTGAACGGCAGGCCGCCGCTCAGGACGACCGAGATTGCAAATGAAAGAGAACGAATTTCCAAGCGATTCTTAATGAAGACCTGTTTGTTTTTGTCCATGGAAAGACTCATCATGGCTGGCAACGGACCGTAAAAGGGACAGTAGAACGTTTGTCTTATGCAAACCTCGCACCGCCGAATAGCAATATCGAAACAGCTAAATTCCGAGTCGTTAGAGCGCCTGAATATGGGCTATAAGGGCGGCGCTACAGTTTTCTGAATTTTTATTCAAATTCGTGGAGCGAATGCTTAAAGTAACTATCTCAAATTTCTTTCGTAGACCTTCAGTCCATTGAACCACCGTGCCTGGCAAGCAGACGTTAGTAATGAATCGAAGAATAAAATATAATCGGCCCACCCCGGAAGCCCATACGTCTAAGTCAAGAGGAATTAGAAACAAATGAGAGGTGTCATCATGAAAAGGATTATCGCCCTGGTCCTGAGTGTGGCGTGTGTATGCTCCGTGGGGTTTTCGCAAACGCCCAGTAGCCCCCAGAAACCGCCACAGGAGATTACGCCTGAAGATATTATTCGCATCACTACGAATCTGGTGCAGACAGATGTGGTTGTTACCGACAAGAACGAGCAAATCATTCCTGACCTCAAGCTCGAGGATTTCGAGCTCTACGACAACGGGAAAAAGCAAAACATAAAATTCATGGAGTTCGTCAGCGTGGATGCTGGACGTCGTTCTGAAGGTACGCGGCCGTCATCTCTTCCCAACTCCGTCGAGCAAACTGGCCCGGGACTCTTGGCGAAGGATCTCAAGCGGGTGGTTGCATTCGTGATCGACGACCTGACGATGCAGATCGAGGACCTGCCCGCCGTTCGCAAAATGCTTCTGAATTTTGTTGACAACAAGATGAAAGACGGCGATCTGGTGGCCATTGTGCGCGTGGTGGGCGGCAAGGGCTTGCTTCAACAGTTCACAACGGATCGCCAACTGCTGCGCCGGGCTATCGCCGCGATACGGATCGTTGCGCATCCGTTGGGATCTTCAGAGGCTCCTGACGATCCTAAAATGAATGCACTCGCGCAAGTGGCTCAGGTAGTTAATCCGGAAGCACCTACGTCCGGCGATTCCCCACTTTCAGAACAACCCGATACACCAGAAATCTTCAGCTCCAACGATGACACAGTTCGTTACTTTCGGGGGTTGTCCGTAATCACGACCGCGAATTACGTGATCAATTCATTGCGAGAGATTCCAGGCCGTAAGAATCTCGTAATGATCACCGGAGGCATTCCGATCTTTGAGATTGGGAAAGCGGATAATGTAGATGTCACGCGGCTGTTGGAACAGTTGACGAACAATGCGATTCGCTCGGGTGTAGTGATCAGCTCACTCGATCCTCGCGGACTCAGAGCTTCGCCCGGTGTGAAGGGTTTTAGAGAGACGCCTGCCAAGAGTGCCCTGGGAGGAAACAATGCCGCCGACACATTTTTTGGCCGCGGCGACCCCGGCGCAGAGTCAGCGCTGGGCCCGATGTTAGCCGGCGCTTCCGAGCACCTGGGTCTCAGTACGGTAGCCGGCACGACGGGTGGCGTCTCAGTTGTTAACACAAACAACTTCGACGCCGGGTTGGACAAGATACTGGCCCGCAGCAATGGCTATTACACCCTCGCTTATACGCCGAGCGAGAAGTTCGATAGGAATTTTCACAAGATAGAAATCAAGGTGAAGCGAAATGGGATCAGGGTCTATAGCCATGCGGGCTATGTTGCGAGGGAAGAAGCCACTTCTACTGCGCCACGCACGAAAGAGGAAGGGGTCGCGGCCGCAGCTCGTTCACCCCTGGCCAGGAACGATATCGACGTCACGCCTAATGTGGTGATCAGACTGAAGCCAGATAACAAAGCGTCGGTGGATATTCACATGCTTATCGATGCTAAGAAACTGCATTTCACCGAGAACGCTGATCATTACCAGGTCTCGCTGGATGTTGTCGGGTTTATCTTCGATCAGTTAGGACGGAACCGTGGCGGGTTCAGCGAAACGGTAAATCTCAATCTAACTCGGGAGGATTATCAGCGAGCGTTAGTTCAGGGCCTCACTTATTCTGCGAGCACCGAAGTACCACCAGACTATTACCAGGTGCGCGCCGTCGTGCGCGAAGCGAGTTCCGGCAGCGTGGGCACATTCTCAAAGTATCTTGAAGTGCCGGATCTTACTAAGGGAAAGCTGGCGATGAGCAGCCTGTTTCTCTTTGCCACTGATGCCCAGGGAACAAAGCTGGCGCCGTTGCTGGCTCTGCGACAACTAAATCGCAAGCAGGACCTGCGCTATATCGCGATGATTTACAACCCCAAGCTGAAAGACGGCAAGCCGCAGCTTCGCTCGCAGATGATTATTTCCCAGGGAACCAAAGTTCTGTTGCGCGAACCTGAGCAACCAGTCGAAAGCAACGGCAGCACGCCAATCACGAAGATGGGC
>JBGPWS010000362.1:0-4187 GCA_041492345.1 Pyrinomonadaceae bacterium
CACATCGGCGGCCGGGATCTTGACGTAGAAACGATCGCCGCGACGATACGCCTCATAGTCGTTCAACGATTGATCTGAGCTGAGCGCGACGCGTGACCCTTCGGGCGAGTCGCTCGAATGCAAAGTAGCGACATGTTGCCGCTTCCCTGAGCCGTTGGAGTTCGTTTGCGCAGGCGGTTTAGTGATACGGCTTTGGGCTGCGACCAGAGCGGCGCCAAGCAGGAAAACTATGCTGTATCTCAAAACCGAGGACGAGGCTCTGGCACAGCGGGGCGATTGGTTCATCGTCTTCATCATTGGGGCAACACTAACGAAAAACCTTCACAACACTAGAGGGAATTATGCAACGACATTGCGCCGTTGTCACTGGGGGCTAGATCAAAAACCGGCTGGTCTTGATCCAGCTTATACATGACTTCGAGCAGCGCCGTGCGGACATTTTCAGGCAGGCCCTGGCCGCTTACCATCTCGCGCAGCTTTGGCGCCAGGTCCGGCTGTGCGGCTACGTTCAAGACACGAATGGCGCACAGCCGCACTTCGTCATCTTTGTGGTTCTGGATTGTATCCAGAATCGGTTGCGTTTCATTCGCTCTGGCCAGCAACGAGAAGAGCGAGAAGGCTTCATACGCCTGGTGTCGATCCTCGCTGGCGAGGCGATCGACTGCCTGCGCGACGATTCGGGTTTTGACGCACGCCTGAGCTACATTTCGCAAAGTATCGGCATCGGCAGTTTCCATTACGCGCACGTAGGCGTCCGCGCGATCGAAGTGAAGACCGGTCAAAGTGCGCGCGGCGGCTGCGCGAACTTCGCGAGAGTCGTCGGCGAGCGCGATGAGCACGGTGGCAAACACCGATTCGTGATCTATTGAGCCGAGTCCGGTGACCGCCGCTGAGCGGATGCCCGAATTCGGATCGTTGAGGGCCATTGACGAAAGCGCCGCGACCGAACGCTGCACGGGATGCGACGCGAGTTCCTGGATAACCTGCGCCCGCACTTGTTGATCAGGACTTGTAAGCCTGGTCAACGTCTCGGTTAACGCGTCGTCGTCGTTTCCTGCCGGCAGATCTTCAAAAGCCAGGAAAGCTCCCAGTTCGGGAAGGTCCGCGCTTGAGCTGCCATCGCCGACCAGAGCGGGCTCGGAAGACGGCGCGTCGAGATACCCCAAACTTTCCACCGAACACGCACTCAAGGTTTCACTCAAGAGCGACGCAGGGATATCCGGATGCCGTCGCGCAATGTCGAGCAAGGCGCCGATCGCGGCCGGCATTTTGAGTTCGCCCAGGCTGGATACCGCCTGGTTGCGCACGACTGAATCCGGGTCATGCAATGCTTCGATCAGGAACATAAGCGAGCTTTGCGATCCGATTTGTCCCAGGGTTCGCGCTGCCGAAGAACGTTCCCATGCGTCTCGACCCATTAACATCATCGCGCTCTGGCGAGCGACAAATCCGTACTCTTCAAGGGCCTGACGGGCTCGGCGCCGGCCATCTTCGCCGGTGTCGGACGAATCCAGGGTTTTGACTAACGAGGCTTCGATGGCCCGACGGTCGTCCGCGGCGCGCGAGGCCATCACGTCCATCCGGTGTGGCTTTCCCACGACCAGCTTTCCAACTTCCTGATCGATCCGATACGCGCCATAGACTGATGGCTCGACATCGACGGGATGCGGCTTCTCCCACTGCTGAACTCCTTCTATCGCAGGAGCGCGGCGTTCGACGAAGGCTGAAGGCTCAGCCGGCAGGCGGGCGGGCGGGCGAAAAGTAACTTCAACCCCATGGGTTCGTTCATGGGGCTTGGAGGCCGCGAGTTCGCGGATTTCCCTGGAGGCAAGAGTCTTCTTGTAGACGATCAGACCGACCAGAATCAACACCAGAACAATGGTGATCGTATAGGTCGAGAAAAACCACGAATCGTCTGATGTAGCCTCCTGGATCGCCGCGTGGGCAGTACCCGACGCACACAGAAGTAGAAACGCGGCAGCCAGGAGAGCGAATGCCGATCGTGGCACCTGGCGTAAGGTTGAGGTTGGATTCTGATTTGGCATGACCTTCACCATTCTGCTTGGAAGCTTTTCGGTCATACGTGGCGTGATTGCCTGAGAAGTTTTCCCGGGAGATAACTACGGAAGTTTTCTTTCGGTTGTGCCCGGTGAGAAGGCGAGGGGCAGCTTTCTATTCTGCGTCGGTGAATTTATATCCGATGCCCCAGACGGTGAGCACCAACTGGGGGTTATCAGGATTCTCTTCGATCTTTGCTCGCAGGCGATTGATGTGAGAATCAATCGTCCGGTCGTATCCTTCGTATGAGTAATCCCAGATCTTCTCGAGCAGGTACTTGCGCGGAAAAACGCGTCCGGGATTTCCAGCAAACAGACGCAGCAGATCAAATTCCTTGGGCGTCAGTTCTACCTGTCGTTCTGCGATCGTCACTTCGCGCCTGACAGGGTCGACGCGCAGGTTGCCGCGGACGATCGGTGTTTCATCTTTGCCGTCACCGCTCGCCGCGGCCGCGCGGGCCCGTCGCAGCACAGACTTAATGCGTGCTTCGACCTCGCGCAAGCTGAACGGCTTGGTGATGTAATCGTCGGCACCCATTTCCAGGCCGAGAACCTTGTCGACTACATCATCCTTGGCGGTGAGCATGAGAATTGGCATTTGAGGGTTCTTCTGTCGCAACTCCTTACAGACGGCCAGGCCGTCCATCTTCGGCAGCATCAGATCCAGCACAACCACGTCGGGTCGATGTTTGATTGCTGCTTCGATCCCGGCGATCCCGTCGGGCGCGGAATTGACTGCATAGCCCGCCCTCGAGAAATACTCCTCGATAGCGGTCGAAATATTGTCATCGTCTTCAATGATCAGGAGCGAGGTTTTCGGTGCGGGCGCGGCCGCTGCTCCGGCGGCGTCCAATGAGTGAGAGTTGCCCTTCTCCCCATTCGTTCTATTCAGCATTGACTGTTTCCCTCAAGGCGAGAAGGCGTTTCGGGGGTATGCGCACCGCGCTGGCAGGTGCGCTTTCAAGTAGGACTATAACAGGACAACGCGTTTTAACTCAAGCCTAAATTTTTCCTGGTGACGTAAATTGGCAGTCTTAAGAACCAGACGCCTGGTTAGGATTTAACGAGCCCACCAACAGGGTTCAATGGCCCGGTGGGGCCCAGGCCACGCGGAAACGACTTACGTTCAGGAAGCCGGTTTCGGGGGAGCCAGCTTCGCGCGCAGCCGAGTTTCGAATCCCGATATGGCCCCGACTATCTGTGGTGGAGTGCCGGGCTTCTTGCTCAACTCGTGGAATAGTGCCAGGCCCCGTTCGTCACCCAGTAAGACGAGGGCTTCGGCGGCGCCAAAGAGCAATCCAAAATTACGGTTTTCTAGACCCTCAGTCAGCGCGGCACTGAGAATCGGAAATACGCGTGGATCGTCTTTGCCCGCAGTCCCGAGCACAGAGAACGCAGCCGCACGCACTCCCGCGCGATTACCCACCGCGTAATACTTGAGACCCAGTTCCAGAGCACGCTTGTCGCCCAACGCCGCCAATCCGCTCAGCGCCGAAGCCCTGATCGTGTCACGCCACGAAGGCGCGTCGATCAGCTTGACCAGAGAATCGTAAGCGCCGGGACTCTTGGTTTGACCTAAGGCAACTGCTGCGGCCCGGATGACGGCGTAACTCTGATCACTTAGTAACTGCTGGTAGGTGTTGGCAAGTCCTGCATCTTTCGTGGCTGCGAGCGCGCTAACCGCCCGAGCGCGAACCGGCGCGTTCGCGTCTTTGGTCGCGGCCAGCAAGGCATCCTTTGCCTCTTTGAGACCAGTGAGCGAGGCGGCTGCCTCCAGCCGCGTTCCCCAGAACTGATCTTTCGTCAGCGCGTCGCTGATCGACTTGATTATCGCCAGCCGGTCGGCTCCGGTAGTCTTGTCATCGTTCATCCGCAGCGCCAGTTGTTGCTGGGCCCAGATTCGTCCCAGCACATCCTGATCGTGGGCCAGTTGATACTGCAACTGTCCCGTCGTCTTGACGAACACCAACTCTTTGATCAAGGTTCCACCGTAATCGAAACCCACCAGCAGAGGCTCGGAATCGACGGTGAATTTGAATGTCTGTTCTTCCTTCGGCTCGATGCTCACGCGGTCAATGCGAGTACTCGACGCCGTTCCAATTTCGATGTCCACGGGAGTTTGAAACCAAG
>JBGPWS010000139.1:0-10569 GCA_041492345.1 Pyrinomonadaceae bacterium
AAGCGCTGAGCGAACCAAGATCGTACGATACGCTGCGCGGGTTGAATCCATCGTCACTTCGAAGTTGACGTTAGGTACGGTTGGAGCTACACGTACTCTTACAACAACCTTTCGCAGCGAACCAAAGTCATCCCACGCCAAGTGGCCAATATGTGGACAAAAAAACCAGGAAGCTACCGGTAGCCTATGGTAAAGAACGGGAAGGAACGGGAAAATCTCTAAAATCTCTTGGTGGCTGCAACTTTATAAAAGGCAATTACTTACGTTTTTGCCGAGAGTCCGTTTCGCAATGCGGAGGCCAGGGGTTCGATCCCCCTCTGCTCCACCAAGTCTATCAACCGTCTGGAATTTGGAAGTAAGCGACTTGAGGGTATTGCCTCTTTGCTCAGCCGAACGTCTTGAAGGCCATCGAGACGCTCTCGCTTGGCGGGCATTGAAGCCTGCATCAGAACCCCGCATCAGTGCGCGTTTTCAGCAGAATCATTGTGGAGATGCTAAGACTAGGCAAGACCACTCTTCTTGCTGCCGCCTTTCCCGAAGTGTTGGCTCATTCACGTGCGTTCTTGGATTCCCACACATCCAGCAGGAACAAAGCTTCCTGGTCCGGGCCATTTGTCCAATTCGACGGGCATCATTTTTATGGACGCCACAGTAGTATGCTCTAACTCTTCGCTTGATGCGTTGTTCGTGGTGCCGTCTGATGGAGCGTGATTTCAGAACCTGCTTCTCCCCTCGCAATCCGGCTACTGAATCAAGTCCGCTGACCCGCCATCGTCGTCCGGCGGACTGGAGTCACGAGGGTCCCGGTTAAGCGAGTCAATCCAGTCCAGATCGAATTCACTATCCACCTGTTCGCGGCGCGCGATGCGTTGCCGCCTTTCTTCCCACCTGCGGTTGAATTCTTTGTTGAACTCCTCGCGACGACGGTTTTCGGCTTCCCATGCCTCGCGCGTGAGAAAGTCTGAGAAGGCAAAGTCGTCATCCATGTGCGAGCCGTCCAGATGCCAGAAACCGGGACCCATGGTTGGGTCGTTGGCCATCATCATGCATGTATAACAGTCCTCGTCGATGATCATTTCGCGCTTGCTTAGCGCAAGGGGCAGACGTCTTCGCTCGTTCTCAATAGTATTTGCCGGCGTCCTACCGCTGAATTCGGGTTGTGGGTTTTCCAGCCAGTTGGTCTTGATCTGTTCGAGGCGGGCGATTTCTGCGTCAACGTCCAGTAACTCGTTTGCGTGCTGCACCCACTTACTACCGCGTGTGTTACTGACAGCATCCTCTCGAGAAGTTGAAGTTGGTCGAAGATTCTCCAAGGCACTCCAGAGCAAGTGCCGCACGAGGTCGTAGTAAACGACGCCCTCATGAGTGCCAAAGCCGGCGAACCGGTATGCAAAAGATTGCTGGGCCAGGCACAGTGGTCCTTCACCCTGTAAACTCCACTGTAACGCGCGCGTGTGCAGGTCAAAATCGATGAACTCGCGCTTGGCAAGCAGAACGTCTCTGGGTGGCGCGCCTCGAAGATCTTCTCGCGGCGTCATTAACCACCGCGCGTGAATGGCTGAGATCTCGTTTGCAATGGCTTCTTGAATCGGGTCCTCTCCGGAAGTTCGCTCCTCTGAAGCCTCAATTTGTTGGCCAGCCACAGCCTCGTCCTTAGTCGGGCTTCTCGAGCTGCCAGTACAGATTGGGCTGTCGTCATCCGCACGTTCGCGACAAACTGAAGTTTGGCGGACATTCGTAACGATAAACTCGAGCAACGCGCGTCCATACAAAACATTGCGAGCATCGAGTGGAGGACAAGCCGCGCGCTCGTTGCGGCGACGCAGACAGCACGATTCATATTCAATAAGCGAATTTAAGAACTTCCAATCCTTCGGTACGCGGTACAGGACTGAGACGTTGGTTGATTGCTTGCCATTGTGATAAAGCACCTCTCCCTCCGGTTGTGGCTGGGAATAGGAAGACTCGGCGGCCACAACGCGCACCTCAAGATCGATTATCACTACACCTGCGTCCCAGGGTTCTTTATCGGTCTCTGAGGCTGAGTGAAACGAGTTGAAAGGACCTAACTGATCTAACGGCTTCACGTAGCGTGCTAAAGCCGCTTCGAGCTCCGCGATCGTTTCGGGTTCAGCCGACAGTGCCGCTACACAGGCATCAGCTATGGAGCCGTGAATCGTGCCGACCAGAGTTTGCTCGGCGTCTACTAGGTTGAGTTTGACTTCGCTCATTTGTTTGCAGCTTCGATGTCGGGGCTAAATGTTGGCCGACTGGATCGGCGCGCAAGATGTTTGGATCTCTCAAACGGAGGGCATAATGCTCAGCCCGCGCGATCTTTGCAAGTAATAGAACTTGCAAGGGGCGAGCGGACGCTAGCAACGAACATAACTAGCGTTGGTAGGAATATATAGCTGAACGCAGGGCAGCGGGCAGGACTGGTGTCGGGTGAAAAAAGGAAGAGGGAGTTTCTTCACTTCTTCGCGACCACGTCGATTTCGCTGTAGAACGTGTTACCGAATTCATCCCCGGTTTCGGTCACATAACAGTCGAACAGCAGGTAGCGGTATTTACCCAAACTCCCGCGCGCATCACTGATACTCACGCCGAACTGTCCGCCATCAGTCCCTTCTTTCGAACGGGTGTCGACCACGGTAATTAGTTTCCAACCACAGGTGGCTGGATCAATATTGCTCTTAGGCGTTGCATTGAATTTGGGGTCAGTGCCATCGCTGGCCCAGAGCTTGTAGACCTGTGGGCCGCGCGTGTTCGGGTGCCATGAATAGGTATTGACCTGCGCAATATCGATCACTCTTCCCAGATTCATTTGAAAGCGTCCACCGCCGGTCCCGGCGTCCCAGAAAAAGTTTGCCGCCGGCTGATCTTCTTCAGTAGGCAAAGCGCCATCGATAAGCGCACTGAGGTCCGCGCCGTTACCATCGATCTCACCTTCGACCAGCAACAAGGTGGCCTTCGCGGCGGCGTCATCTTTTGCCGGCGAGGGGACGTTCTTGAATTTGAACGCACTGGTGGCGGTAGTGTTGGGGTTGTGATCGGCGGTGACTTTTACCTGGGCCTGCACTGTGAAGGTCAGGGTCAACAGCGTGGCAGTTGTGAATGCCAAATGGCTTAAAGTACGGATAACGCGCACCTCCTTGCGCCGAATTAGGAAGATCGCGGTGAACCAAAGCCGGTAGGTGATGTCTATGCGGCGCGCCGCTTTTCCGTTGTCTTGCTCTTGCGCTTTGATCTTGAGACGGCTGTGAGAGTATGGCGCTTTGCCTGAGACATCGCTTTCTCAAACTCCTCGGGTCTCATCCGATGGTATTCCAGTTCTACTTTTTCTTGCTCTGCCTTCGAGAGCTTTGCAAATTGTTTCTTCATTTCTTTCTCTTCTTTGGCCTTAATTCCCATCCAGTGAAGACTCGCGCTAGACCGTCCCCGTGGTCTTGGAAGATGAGCCTCAGCGGTCGGCCGCGATCGGTTTTTCCATCCAGCACATAGACATCGTCAAACCGACGTTCCTCGGGGGCGAAAACGTAGTCGTGAAGGAAACATTCCTCGGCTTCCTCTGGCTCGATATCATGATCCCGCAGATGCTGAACGTTTCCATTCTTTTTGTTCTCGTCATCCCACTCAAATCTATCCCAATGAGGTTTCTTCATCAACTACTCCCAAAATATCACAACCTCCCTTGCTCGACGGTATCTGTTTCGTTGAGCGGCCCTCACTCAATCGCTCCACTTCGCCGGCTGACGATCCCAGCGATGTTCGCTCAGTTCCGCCAGGAGGTCGTCAGACAGTCGCCCGACGTCACTTGTCGCGATATTGGAATCAACATGCGATCGCTTGCGCATGCCGGGAATGATCGTGCTGACGACTGGATGGCCGAGAATGAAGCGCAGAGCCATCTCAGGCATGCTGATTCCGTTGCGCTCCGCAATCGGTTTGAGAGCGTCGGCGCGTTCGACAGTGGGCAGCAAATTGTCAGGTACGAAATAGATGTTGCGCCAGTCGCCTTCCGGCCATTTGCTTTCTTTGGTAAGGGTGCCAGTCAAAGAGCCTTCGTCAAACGGCACCCGGGCAATTACCGCCACGTCCATCTCAACGCACGCCGGGAAGAGATCATCTTCCGGGTTTTGATCGAAGATGTTGTAGATCACCTGCACGGAATCGATCAGGCCGCTCCGCACCACGCGCACGCCATTCCATGGTTCCCAGCGGTTGATACTAATGCCGACAGCTTTGACTAACCCTTCGCTGCGAAGCTCGTCCATCTTTTTCGCCCAGCGATCATCCTCGACCCACGAATCCTCCCACACGTGAAACTGCACGAGATCGAAACTGTCCAGACCGGCGTTCTCCAGACTACTGCGGACGAACTTGTCTATATGGTCAGGAGGGAAGCAATCATCAAGAAGAGATCCGCGGCGGCTCGGCCATTGGAGATTCTTTGGCGGAACTTTCGTAGCCGTGTAGAGTCTTTTGTCTTTATTAGCGCGCACGATTTGGCCGAGCAGCCTTTCGCTTCGTCCCTCGCCGTAGGCCCACGCCGTATCGAAGAAATTGCATCCTAAATCGACGGCGCGCTGCAGGGACTTGAGAGACTCTTCATCGTCTGAGCCGCTCCAACCTCCCATGCCCCACATGCCATAGCCTATCTCGCTGATTTTCCACTTGGTGCGACCAAAGCGTCTATAGTTCATGATGATGTTTTCTTGCGCCTCTTTCTGCCGGCGCGCCTTCGTGTGAAATGTTCCTTCTGAGCGTATGAGGTCAGTACGACCTGCGGTAGCGAGTGTTTGGCGGCTTCGCCGCAGCACATAGCGGAAAGCCTCTGGTTTTCCGGCGGATGCAAAGTATTTTCCATGGAGGCTGTGCCTCCGCATTCGAACGAGGCGTAGCCTCTCAAATTGGTGTGTTCAACGGTAAGCCAGAGGCTTACCGCTATGTGCTGCGGCAAAGCCGCAAGGCTCCCAGTAATAACTAATTCCGTTCCAACGTGTCATAGAGTGGTTGGGCCGCGGTTACGATCGACGGCTCGTCGGCAACTGTGACTGCCAGAATGCGGATTCTTTCGTTATCCGGCAAGACCAGTGTGCGCGCGCCGGCCGGCAAATCGATCACGTAAGCAAACAGATAAGAGTAAGCGTAGGCTTCAGCGCTGCCATCGGCGGCGTTGAGATGCGAAGCAAACCACGCCACGTCGGCCCGCTTGATAAACCCCGGTCGTAAACCCAACATCTCTCCATAAACATTAGTGCGAGTTCGCGGTGGTGGGCCTCCAGCCGGAGGCGTGGGGGCGCCGGGTCGTTGCGGGATCTGCTCTTCGGTTACTTTCCAGATGCGGTCATCCCACTGCCCAATAAAGCCGGTCCAATCCTGGATCGTTAGCTCAACTGATTTTTCGCCGGCGCGAAATGTGGCTTTCTGATCTCCGTTGGCCGCAGCGGCGAGCAGATAAACTCGATTGTACTTACCCGGCGGCAAAGTGATCGTCTGACCATGGGCTACGACCGCGTTAGGTTTGCCAATATCAGCTGGCGCCAACTTGAAACGAATGCCGGCAAAACTTATTTCGCGCGGCAACATCTCTGCCGGCAGAGCTTTTCCCTGCGGAGCACCCTGACTGTTAGGAGCCCAATCAAAACTGCCATCCGCGGGTCTGTTCGTTCTTGAAGCAACCGACATTTCGTAATCCAATGCGACGGGCAGCGACTGCAAGGTCGGGGCCTTCGTGTTCGCGGCGGCGAGTTTCACGGCAAAAGTTCGCGGCTGATAAGGACTAAACGAAGTTACCAGTGCGCCGTTATCTATGGTGGCGGGCCCGACGGGTTGTTCTTGTCCGTTGACTTCACGTGCGGCGACTATTGCACCGGGAAAGTTGAGACGAACTTTCCCAGCCGGCTTACCATCCATCTCGACCAGGCGCACGATCACTTCATTCGTGAGTTCGGCTTTCTTCAGCGCCAGCACGCGTACGCGATCGTTGTTGATTCTCAAGAGCGAAAAACTCTCGCCGAGGGCGCCCGGGTGTTTCGAGCTTTCGAACGCGATCAGTGGTTGATTCAGCCGGTATGCTTGCCAGTCAGTTCCTGCCTCGCGCCAACCATTGCCGTGGCCGGCCAGACCGAACGCGATGTCGTGCCGGCCTATGTCCTGAGTTCCCTGATCGGCATAACTGACACGAGTTCCCGGCGTGCGTATTAGAGTCAGCCGCAGAGTTTTGTCGTCGGGCTTGTCGGAGCCGTTCTTGCAGTCGGTAAGTATCGTCGCCCCATACGAACCGCTTTGGTCAGTCAAGTCGATCCATTGATGAGAAGCGACTTCGAATTGACGCTCTTCGGCGTTGGGTCTTTGAACTGTGCCGATGTCCCAATTGTAAGTAGCGAGCTTATTCGCTGCCGCGAGCGGGAACGTGGCTTTTAGATTCGCTTGTTTGGTTTTCCAGTCGATCACATTTCGGAATTCAACGCGATTGCCGGCGTCGCCGGCCGATAGACTGATCGTCTGCACGAACTTTGAATCTTCAGTGTCACGCTCGACCTCGACGGCTACGCGCACCGGTCCGTTCTCGACCACTCGAATCTTCGCCGGTCCACCGACGAACGCGCGCGGCGCTCGCTGTTCGTCTTCGAAATCCATGTTCCATGCCGGCCACTGCCGCGGGTTATCAGTCGATATCGCCAAACGAATTGGAGCGGAAAGAAGCTCGCGCTTGATCTTCTTGTCGAAGATTCCGGATACATCTCCATTCCGATCGATCGTCACGCGATAACGATCGTTTTCAAGTGAAGAGTCGCTCGCCCTCATCTCCGCGGAATTAGACGTTGCCAGGTAGTCATCGTGCTCACGGCCAGGATCAGTGGCCTCGACGTTGTAGACCGCGAACCCAACCGAAGGGACGTTCGCCACGAAGAGCACTTTGCCGTTGCTAAGCTGGGCGGGCGCTGCTCTGCCGTTTGGTCCAAACACGCGAACAGCTTTCGGCATACCGCCAGGAAATGAGACGGCAGCTTCGACAATGTCCTCGCGCTGAATGTTGAGTGGATTGTAGACGACGATCGCAGCGCCTTTCGTCCGCGTGTCTAATACAGATGAGACACCGTTGGCGGCACTGGTGAGCACGCCCGCAAATTGATTCAGCGCGATCACGTCGTCGTTCCAGGCGAACTCGAATGATTTCGGAGTCGCCGTGCCCGGCAGGATATCGTGAAACTGACCGCCCATTACCAACGTCCAGGCATTGTTCAGACGATCGAGCGGGTAAGGACGAGCACCGAGCCACGCCGCCGCGACTGATGCTTTTTCCGCGGCGTCCGCCAACAATTCGTTCTTGCGGATCCAACGCTTTTGATACGCCTGCGAAGTCAGCGATCCAGCCGAGTGATTGATCAACTCGAGGTCGCCTTTATAGCGAGGCAGGCGATCCGTAGCACAGCAGTTCGCGATGTCCTGAAACATTTGATCGGCTTTGGACCAGACGACTTTGATTGGACCATCGCCGACCTGAACTACCGGACCGGACTGCGACATGGTCTGCTGACCAAACTGGAACAGGGGTGGCAGAGCTGTCTTGCCTTTGGAAGTAATCGCCTCCATCAGACGCACCGAGTTTTCATTAGGCGAGCCGCCCACATCGCCGGTACCGACATAGTGATAGTCGGCGAAGACTCCCGTCAGATCCCCGTTCGTCTGGATGCGCTTAACCCAATCTTCCTGGCCTCGCGAGCGGGTTTGATTCTGTTGCGCCGTCAAATTTGGATCAGGTCCGGGCGGGGGAGGAGGAGTCTTACTGATGTCGTACGTGACCTGGCTGCCATAACCGAGCGGATTCAGCGCCGCGATGATCGTCTTGCCATCCGGACCTTCCCAGATTCCCACGTTGAACGGAATTCCCACCGGAGTCTTCTCTGGCGAATCAGGCCCGCCCACATGCGGAGCAGGCTGCCACGCGGACGAAAGCTTCTGGGTCGAAAAACCTTTGATACCAGAATGCGCCAGGATGCTGGGCAGCGATGCCGGGAATCCGAAACAGTCGGGCAGCATGTATTCGTCGCTGGCCATTCCGAATTCTTTTCGAAACCAATTATTGCCGTAGAGAATTTGGCGAATGATCGATTCGGCGTTGGGAGAGTTGACGTCGCCTTCTTCCATCGATGACCCGGCAGGAAACCAGCGGCCCATGGCTACGTATTGTTTGAGCCGCTGGAAGTCCGAAGGGTAATACTCTTTCATCAACCGATATCGATTCGCACCGGTGAAATTGAAAATGTAGTGCGGATACTTTTCGAACAGCGCAAAATTGTTGCGCATGGTTTTGGTGAGGTACTCCTGAATCACCTGCGGGTACTCCCAACGCCATTCGGTATCCAGATGCGCGTATCCGACGACGTACAAGGTTGGCTCTTTCGCGAGGTTCGGGCTGGTCGCATTGCCGGGTTGCTTCTTCGCCCCAGACTTGCTGGCTTCAAGTTCGGATGTCTGATTGCGTGACGGGGTTTTGGTTATGAACGGCTTTGGCTTCGTGTCAGTCCGAGGGATCTGCGAACTAGCTGAATTCGCGAAGCCGATCAGGATCAGCGCCAGCGTTAAGATTAAGGAACTGCCGGCGGCAGCTAGCGAGTATTTTCTGGTGTCTGGTTTCATTTGTTTAAGCGCAACGCTGGCTACGAAACCGCTTGCTCACGGAACCGCGTGCGGTAGCGAGCGGTCTAGTTAACCTAATTGGAATCCGAACATCTGCGAGCGGCGCTACTTCTAAACGATCTGCGCCGAGAATGCAATAGTTTCGGGATGGAGTTTCGGGATGGAGTTAAGTGATAAGGTCAGTACCGGGAGCGGTAGCGACCGGGTTATTGTCCTGACAAACTCGACCTTCGCGTGGATTGAGACCCGGTCGCTACCGCTCCCGGTACTGACTGCGTCATCGTCATAGGCCACAAATTAAGACACTACTCACGGTTGGGCTACTGCCACAATCACGGCATGATTGTGGTAGACTTGCCCCTCTGAAGAGATGCGCAATAGTTGCAGCTCACATTGCTCTCCTGAACGCACGCACGCGTGCCTGCAAAGCAGTCAATCAAAGTCATCGCTTTCTCGGTTGGAGGTTGTCATGAAAAAGTTTTTCTTTCGTTTCCTGCTAATGGCTGCCCTGGCCGTGGGCGCGAGCCTGACAGTGTTGGCCGACACGATTCGGCTTAAGGACGGCAGCGTCATTCGCGGCCAAATCGTCAGTTTCAAGAACGAACAGTTCACGATTCTCGTTGGCAGTGGCGCGCGTGGACGCAAGAGCCGCATCACCGTCTATATGGAAGACGTCGACTCGATTGAGTTTGACTCGGCGGGCAATGCGAACAATTCCACCGGCCCGAACGACGACAACACGAGCAACACTCAACCTGGCTATCAGCCGCCGGCAAATACACAGCCGGCAAACAATCAGCCGACCTACACCCCGCCGACTTCAAATAATTCGGCGGCCCCGCCCACGTTTTTCAAAATCAACGTGCGGGTACGCGCCGACAACACGAGCAATGGCTGGACCAACACGGGGCTCGTGGTGCGACGCGGCCAGCGGCTGCGCATTAGTGCCTCGGGAAGAGTGAGCCTGGGAAACAACCGCTTTGCGACTCCTGACGGTTTGCCGAATATTCCCGACCGCGACAAACTGATGCGTAACCAGCCCACCGGTGGCCTGATCGCAGTTATCGGAGACGACAACGACGACTTCATTTTCGTGGGAAGCAGCCGGGACTTTGTGGTCCAACGAGACGGCGTGCTCTTTCTGGGCGTGAATGAAGGTAACCTGAGCGACAATTCAGGACTTTTCGAAGTGGTTATCGAGGCCGAAGCCGCCAATCCGCGTTAAGTGGCGCCGCTTTGGATTGTTCGGAGTTCCGCCTTTAGGCGGACTTATGAAGAAATGAAGGCCCGCCTAAAGGCGGAACTCCGAACCAAAGCGCCGTCGCCGCTTCGCTCTGCCGGCGCACTCCAAAGTCCCACAGACTAAAGTCTGTGCCACCGGGTAGGAAACTTCTCCGAACAACCTCGCATCAGAACTGGCAGGCCGCCTCCCAACAGCTTGACCGCGCTTCCGTGAGCGCCATATAGTCGCAACTAGTCAATCGTTCGGCCTGCCTCAATTCGGTAAAGGATCGTCATTATGAAAAGCATTTCTCTTTGCCGCCGGCTCTTCGTTCTAATCGCCGGTGTTGCGTTTTCGTTCGGCGCCGTTCAGGGCGTTTCCGTTTTCGCGCAGGCGCGCCGCCAACCGCCATCGTCTGATCAAAAGAAGAACAAGCGCCCGCCTGAGGGCGGCCAGCAGACTGAAGAGCAAAAGCAGGAGCCGCTGCCACCGGATCTGACGGGCAAACCACAAGAAGCCGAGAAGGTCAGCGTTACTACCAACGTCGTCAACGTTGATGCCGTTGTTTACAACAAAGCAACTGGCCAGCCTTCACTTAATCTGAAGCAGGGCAACTTCGCGATCTTTGTGGACGGTGTCAAGAAAGACATCACCAACTTTGCGACTCCGGAAGCTCCGATCACCGTTACGCTGGTGGTGGA
>JBGPWS010000143.1:0-10501 GCA_041492345.1 Pyrinomonadaceae bacterium
CCAAGAAGACATGCCTTGCGGCTTTCGCAGGCATGTCTTCTTGCGTTTGTAATCAATGGTGGAACCGGGTTTCAAGAAATAGGAAACGCGCGTCTAGACACCATGATCAAGCTTCATTCATTCCGGGGATAGAGAGTCGCCCGTACGGACCCAGAAACCTCATTGTTTCCTGAGAAGAAGTAATACGTTACTCAGTCTGGTTCATATTTTGGCCACAACGTTTTCCGTGTTCGATCCTGAACATAAATCTGTTACTCTAAACCTTCCTTGAATGACTTAGCTTGCAAGCGCGTTCTGATGATTGGCTGAGTAGCCGCCATCAGATTCCAAACCGGGCCGCCAAGCGGGTTGTCACTTCAGTTTTTGCCTCTGGTGGTTATCATGAAGTTCCGCAAATTGGCTTTGGCCGCCGTGATGTTCCCCGTGATGCTGTGGGCATTTGCAGGGACGGCGCGCAGCCAATCTTCCGATCAAAGTCTTCCCACCCCAGTGCTCTCAAACGAAATCAACGGACGGATTGCGGCGCTTGATCTGGGCGACCCGCGGTTGACGCGTCACTTCTATGCGTTCGAGGGGACTCCAGGTGATCTCCTGATCACGATCGACAGCAAGAATCTGAATGGTGACACGGACATCTTCACTGCGATCACTTTCAGACCGCTAATGAAGACGACTCTGTACGCGAATTCGCAGTCCGGCGAGGTGACCAAGGGGCTTTATCTACGCGCGCGCCAGATCCTGATTCTGCGCGTCGAAGCGCGTAGCCCGAATGATGAGGACGGTACATATCACGTTCGGTTTGGGGGATCGTTTGAGTCTTTCAACGGCGGCATTCCGGTCGCCGAGAACACTGAACCACAGGAAGACGCCGCGCGCCCGAACCGAGGAAGCAAGCGATTGTCTTCCGTTGGCGCGACGATAACAGGGCCCGTCGTCGCAACGCCGCCCGTTGCTGCTGAGCCAAGACCAACCGCCGAGGCCGAGAAACCCGCGGAAGATACAAAGGCGGCTAAGAAATCAACGGCGCCAAAATCGGCGAAGGCGAAGCCTCCGAAGTCGACGCCTACGGCCCGCAATTCCCGTGGCCGCACCCCGCGTCCAGTTCGACCGAAACCCGCAAAGCCCGACACAGAAGCGGCAAAGACATCCGAAGCAAAGACCGAAGAAGCGAAGATTGAAGAGGCTAAGAAAGAGGCAGGACCGGAGAGAGAAGAGAAGTCGGCCGCCGCTGATTCAGAGAAGTCGGAAACGTCTGCTAGACCAAAGGCTCAGGAATTACCACTGCCCGGCGCCCATCTAATCATTGAATCAAAGGACGGAACCAAAATCGACCGTCCGATGTCGACCGTGCGCCGTGTGGTAGTCGAAGGCGGGATGATCGTAATCGTGCTCAAGACCGGACGCATCGAACGCATTCCGATGTCTGCCGTCGCCAGGATGGCGATTGAACCGTAGATAACTTCGGCAGTGTTGGTTTGGCGTAACGCAAGCAGTAAACATCAACCCGACAGGTATCTCGCGCTGGCGCGCAAACTAACTACTTTTTCTACTCGTTAAGATTGTCCAGCGACTTGAATTTCCAACCAGCCTTTGTGCGAACGAAGTTGTAGATAATAACCTCGTCGCTCGCGGAGTTCTTGCAACCGACTGTAAACCGGTTTCGGTTATCGGAATCGATCACGGGATGGGCGTCGATAAAACACTTCGCGGCGTTGGCCTCGCCGTTGAAGATCTGGCGATAACGCTTGATGAGTTGGGCGCTAGTCTTAACGGTGGGCACGCCATAGGGCATACCGATCGGAAACTGTGACATACCGGCAATACTCGTCTTATCGCCCTTGCTCACGGCTGCTTTGAATTTAGTCCGGAAAGTTTCTACTGATGGATCGCTCTGGGCTGATGTAGCCGGCACTTGTAAGCCGGCGGTCGCTAATACGGCTAACGACAAAAATAAGACGATTGCTCTCTTCATGATTCGTCCTTCGGATCCCCTTCGATTTTATTTGGTTTGCGATTCGGCCCACTGATCGCGTCCAATGCCGTAGATGAGAACTTCATTTCCGAACAGTTCAGTCTGGCCTTCAACTTTTTCGCCGAGGCGTTTGGCTACTTTAGCTGATGCGACATTCTCCAGAGCGATCAAGCTGATGACGTGATCGCGGTCCAACTCATTAAAAGCATAAGCGAGCGCCCGCCGCGCACCTTCGGTCGCATAGCCTTTGCCCCAACTTGCACGACTCAGAGTCCAACCCAGCTCAAAAGCCGGCCAACCAATCGGGTTCAGGAATCCGATTCTTCCTATCAGATTACCGGTGCTCTTTTCTTCGACCGCCCAGATTCCGTAACCGCGAAAATACCAGTGGCCCATAAAGTAAGCCATCTGCCGCCACACTTCGATATCACTGAGCGGTTGTCCTCCAAGAAAACGCATTACTTCAGGGTCACGGCATATCTCTGCGTACTGCTCAAAGTCATCTTCGCGGAGCCATCGCAGGAGAAGACGTTCAGTCTCTAAGGTAATCTCGTTCATCTGGGGGAGGGAGGATACCACGAACCGGGATCCCGCACGCCCGTTTCATTTTCTCAAACCAACCCGCTGTAAAAACTTTGACAGCCCTCGGGAAGCTCTGTTATTGATGCCTAACCAATGAACCAATGCGGACGTCACCGGAATATCCTTGCCGGCGCACGAACAGGCGCGCTGGTCTTGTGCTGTTTGTTTGCGGCGTCCGCGATCTCAGCCGCGCCGTGTGACCGGATCAAGTCTCAGAGAGATGCCTGGGTAGTCGGAAGAGTTAATGCCCTCGTACTCGCAGCGCGAGGCGCGTATGAAAACGACCGGGCGCAGAAGGCTTACGAGCGCGTGCTCGATGGCATTGCGCTCACGATTCAGCAGTGTCGATTAGCGCAAGAAAAAGATTTCGTGGCCCGCTATCCTGAGTTCGTCGAGTACATAAAAACACTGTCCCTCGACCGCCAACCGGATCACGAACTGGGCTTCAGCGTTCCTGACAGCGTTTACTTTTCTGAGACGCGCCCGTACGTGGCGATTCCCGATTTCCTTTTGACTCCGACTTTTCTGCGCGCGGTTAGTCGTTATGAAACTTTGCCACAGGCAAAGGCCATCCTGCAGGAACTCAATGCCGGCAGATCCGTTGACGACCGGCTCTTATTCTTCAGCTATCAGTCACGGCACCTGGGAACGCCTGATACGCCCGAGAGCTTCCGGCGGTTGCTGATCGTCGTGCCGGGAAATGCGGCGCAAAATATCCCGGAGAAGTGGGTGCAATTCGGCGTGCCCGATCCACGCGCGCGCGCGCCGGTGCGAAACGTTTCGGTAGTCTCCGTCGTGCCTGGCCCGGAAGGCACCACCAATGCTTACTTCAAAGACTATTTCCGGACCTTTCGCCGGAACGGTTCGATCACTATCAAGGGACGTTGGGACCTGGGTTATGGTGACGACAACTGCGCGCTGTGCCACAAGAGCGGCATTCTGCCAATCTTTCCCGTCAACGGCAGCGTGAGCCGCGACGAGCAGACGATGGTGCAGTTAGTCAACGAACGTTTCCTCAAATACGTGCGGCCCCGCTTTGACAAATATCTGGACGCGAGCAAGTTGGGACCGGGTCTCGGCTCAACGCCTCCAGGGGGCCTCCATAATTCTGCGCCAGTTTCCGGTTCAGCGGTTGCGACTGGTGGAGTGCAGTGTGGCGCCTGTCATCAACCGAACGGACTAGGTGCGCTGAACTGGCCGATGGATCGGGTCCTGATTAGCTCGTTCGTGAAGGGTGGCCAAATGCCTCTGGGCAATAAACTCCAGCAGGTCGAACGCAACCGGCTGTACCTGAAACTGATTCAGGAATATTTCGCGATTGACGAGGCGAATCCCGGCATTCTCAAGTCGTGGTTATTGGGCCGGCGTCGATCGGCAGGGAACTGATTTAAGGTGATAACGAGTGTTCAGAGTACCGACTTCAGTCGGGTTCTTTTTGGTGGAGAAAGAACCCAACTAAAGTTGTATTCTAAACACCTGTGAAGTTAGCACCGAGCCTACTTCTTCGCTGACTTTATCTCCGTCAGCTTGTCCTTGAACTGTGGCAGGTCCTGGTTCGTGGGATCTATCTTCGCGAGTTTATTGATCATCTCTTCGGCGCCCTTTGCGTCTCCCTTGCTGAGCAGAACTGCACAGAGACCATCGAGTACCGGAATGTCCGCAGGCTTCTTAACCAGGGCAGCCCGGTACCATTTTTCCGCCGCGTCGAAATGTCCGCCGTCCATGTTCGCCACGCCCAACATTCCCAGCACATTAAAGTCGTTGGGCTTGAGCTTGTTGGCTACCAGCAGGTACTCGATCGCCAGATCGAAGCGTTGGATCTGATATTCGAGCTTGGCCGCCGTGAGCTGGGCGTCAAAATTCTCGGGCTGCTCGCGGGCTTGCTTCATGGCCTCCTGAACCTGTGTGAACATTTGCTGCGGGTCTCCGCTTTGATCTCCGCTGACAGGCGGATGGTTTGGCGGCAGGTTCTGGCCCTGTTGAGCGGACAGCGGGGCGGCGCGCAAAGCGGCCTCACGCGTGAGGATTGAGTTGGCCAGCATGAAGCCAATGATGAAGCCTATCAGGATGCCGATAATCGCAAACAGCAGGTTGTCTCTAGTCATCTTTATTGTTCAGTTAAGTGGCCGGTCTATTTTTCGACATCCTTCAGCAAACCGCGAATCTGCTCTCGCAGTTCGGGATTTTCGGTGTGGCCATGACTCGTAACGGCGTGGCTTACCGCGGCGTCGAGCACTTCATCTTCGGTGCCCTCGACTCGTAAGGTGCAGCCCTTGTCGCTCGGGTGATCGCGGCAATCGATCGCTTTTCTATTTGACATGATTAGTTTCCTCCGAGTAGTACAGGCCGCCGGCCTGTACATTTGGTTAAGTACACAGGCTGGCAGCCTGTGCTACAACGCTTCAGTTTACTTCGAGCCTTTACCGCCGGCCAACTTCTTTGCCTTGGCGATCTCGTCCGCAACCGTCTGCTCAATGTCAGAACCGGGTGGCAATAATGGCAGAAGCTTCTGCCAATGGTCGACCGCCTTCTGGTAGTCACCGGCTTCAAACGCGGCGCTGCCGGCCAGAGCCAGCGCTTTCTGGTTCTTCGGATCTATCTGCAAGGCCCGGTTGATTGCCTCAGTTGGCTTACCGGCGAGTCGCCGCCCGTTGGACATCGCCAAAGCTTCGGCATAATCGGCCCAGATGCCCGCGTCGTTGCCGTTCAGGGCGGTGGCGCGCTCGTACGCTGTTACCGCATCTGAAAAGCGCTCCATCGAGGTGTAGCTTCGCGCAAGCATCAGCCACCCCTGGGCGTCGTTCGGGTTTTGCTCGAGTCGTTTGGCCAGCTTATCGACGTTCGCGGCGATTTGCTGATCACTCATCGGACCGCCTTGCTGAGTAGCCGGCGCAGCCATTTCCGCAGTGGGCAGAGAAGGGGAGAGCGCCTTTGGATTGCCGACTACGAAGTAAAAGGCGATAACTCCAATTGGTATCGCCATGCCGACGCCGTAGGCAAACTTTCGCGTCGACGGCGCCGCGGACGGTAAGTCAGCGTTTGGACGATTAACGTCTTCGAGCAGGCGGCGCTCGAGCTCCTCTTTGTCCTGCTGATACTGTTCCTCGCTCATCAGTCCGTTCTTCAGATCAGCTTCCATCTCCTTAAACTGATCCTTATAAATCAGCACATTCGCGGCGCGCCGGTCGTCACCCTTGTCATCGTCACCTTGTTGCATTAACGGGGGAAGCACAAACCACAGCGCGAACAGCATGAACAGAGCAGCAATTATCCAGAAGGTTAACATTGCGAATTATCCAACCCCTTATCCGATTTCGCCTCGCAGAATGTCTTCGGCGCGTTTACGCTCGTCTGCGGTAAGCGGCTTATCCTGAATAAGCTCACGGCGACGTTTCAGATAGCGATAAAGCACGCCCGTACCTCCGATCAATAGAATAAACGGACCGAACCAGAGTAGATATGTCGTCCTTTTCACCGGCGGGTTGTACAGAACGAAATCACCGTAGCGGTCAGTCAGAAACGCGATGATCTCCTGGTCGCTTTTGCCGGCCTTCATTTGTTCGCGAATCTGGCGGCGCAAATCTTCCGCCAGGTCCGCGCGCGAATCTGCCAGCGTCTCGTTCTGGCAAACCAGGCAACGTAACTGCTCGGTCAACGCTTTCATGCGCTGCTCGATTTGCGGGTCTTCGTTAGGCTGCGCCTCTTTCGCGGCGATCGGACCAGCGCAGCAGAAGACAACCAAAATAAGCAGAACGACGGGTTTCATTGATTCAATTGTTTTGCCCGCGGTAGAATCTCCTTCTGCCACACCTCTTCGGTGATCGGCCCAATTTGTTTGAATCGGATCACTCCGTTGCGATCGATCAAGTAACTCTCGGGCGCGCCATAGACACCGTAATCGATCGAAATGCGACCGTCAGGATCAGACACGGTCATCGTATACGGGTTGCCCTCTTCCGCGAGCATTTGCATTGCCGCGGCCCGGTCATCTTTATAGTCCACGCCATAAATTGGCACCGCGCCGGTCTTTGAGTACTCAAGCAGCAGAGGATGTTCTTCGCGACATGCCACACACCATGTTCCCCAAAAATTCAAGATCCACACCTTGCCGCGCATCTCCTGGGGAGAGAAGGTCTTGTTTGGCTCTCGCAGCTGACTCAGCTTGAAGTCGGGAGCAGGTTTATTGATGAGCGGCGATGGCACTTCATGCGGATCGCGATGAAGGCCAACCAGCAGGAAAGCAACCAGGCCAATGAACAGCACCAACGGTAATAGGAGAAATCGATTCATGGACTACTCGACGGCGGAAGATGCTGCGGTCGTCACTACCTTTGCCACCTGTTCGGGTTTGCCAGAGGGCGTCTCACTCGTCTGCTTGCGGGAAGCCAGGGAGTAACGACGATCAGTAACCGCGAACCCTCCACCGATCGCCATCAACAAAGCGCCACCCCAGATCCAGTTAACCAAAGGTTTGTGATACACGCGCACAGTCCAACCGCCACCGGGAACTTCGTCGCCAAGGGATAGATATAGATCGCGAAGCACGCTGCGATCGATAGCGGTTTCGGACGTCACGTTTTGCGAAGCGGTAAAGGAGCGCTTCTCTGGATGCATCACGGTCACCGGGGACCCGTTCTTTGTAACTTCTACGTCTGCGCGCACGGCCTGAAAGTTCGGTCCCTGATACTGATCGAGATTGTTCAGTCGGAAATCGTAGCCACCGACGCTCACGGTATCGCCGATGTTCATCTTGACGTCCTTCTCGGTCTGGTAGCTGGTGACTACGGTGACTCCCGCAATGAACACGGCCACGCCGATGTGGGCGAGGTGCATGCCGTAATAGCTGCGTGATGGCGCCTTCAATCTACTCAGCAGGCTCGACTCGCCGGATTGGCTGCGCACTCTACTCCAAATGTTCTGGGTAGAGGCGGCGACGATCCAGCACGCGAGCAGCAGACCCAGGCTGGCGCGCCACTTCCATCCGCCAATCACAAAAGGCAGGAGGGCCGCGGTCACCAGACTGAGCACGAATGCCCAGCGCAAACGCACGGCCAGTTCAGGAAGCTTTGCGTGTTTCCAGCGGGCGATGGGTCCGACGCCAATCAGGAACGCCGCCGGCGCCATCAGCGGCACGAACACGCTGTTGAAATAGGGCGGGCCGACGGAGAGTTTTCCCAGGTTGAGCGCGTCAACGAACAGCGGATACAACGTGCCCAGCAAAACCGATCCGGCTGCGACTACCAGCAGCACGTTGTTGGTTAGCAGGAGTGACTCGCGCGAAAGGATTTCGAATCGGGAGCCCAGACCAACCTGCTTTGCTCGCCAGGCGTACAGGGTCAGCGAACCTCCAATAACCACTGTCAGAAATCCGAGAATGAATATTCCGCGCTTCGGATCAGTTGCGAAGGCATGCACTGAACTAAGCACTCCCGAACGAACCAGAAAGGTCCCGAGCAGGCTCAAAGAAAAGGCGGTGATTGCCAACAGCACGGTCCAGCTCTTAAATCCACCACGCTTCTCAGTGACTGCGAGCGAATGAATCAGGGCCGTGCCAACCAGCCAGGGCATGAACGAAGCGTTCTCGACTGGATCCCAGAACCACCAGCCACCCCAACCCAGTTCGTAGTACGCCCAGAAACTTCCCAACGCGATGCCGCAGGTCAGAAACATCCAGGCGACTGTCGTCCATGGCCGCGACCAGCGGGCCCACGTCGCATCGAGGCGGCCGCCAATCAGCGCCGAAATCGCGAAAGCGAAAGCCACGCACATTCCCACGTAACCCATATAAAGCATGGGTGGGTGCAAGACCATAGCCGGGTCCTGCAGCAGTGGATTCAAATCGCGGCCGTCAGCCGGAACCGGAAGCAGACGCTGAAACGGATTTGACGTCAACAGCATGAACAGCAGAAAGCCCGTGCTGATTATGGCCATCACCGACAGCACGCGGGCGACCATTTCGTTAGGCAGGTGATTGCTGAACAAGGTTACGGCTACCATCCAGATGGTGAGCATGAAAGTCCAAAGCAGTAGCGACCCTTCGTGCGATCCCCAGGTGGCGGCCAGTCGATATTGCAGCGGCAATTGCGAATTGGAATTGGTGGCGACGTTCAGCACCGAGAAATCATTGCTGATGAATGAGTAGGCGAGGCAGCCGAAGGCCACCGCCACAAAAATGAATTGGGCCTGGGCCGTGGGACGGGCGAGCGCAATCAGTTGCGGGACGCCGCGGGCCGCGCCAATCAACGGCAGCGTGGCTTGCGTTAGTGCGAGCATGAGCGCGAGGACGAGCGCGATTTGTCCAATTTCAGGAATCATAATTGTGTTTTGGAGTGCGCTGACTTGTCAGCGCTTTCGCTTAACTAAGTCGAACCAAAGCGGCGACAAGTCGCCGCACTCCAAAATCCTACTTAGATAAAGTCTTTCCGGCTTCATTCGCCGAGTTCTTGATCTTCTCCATGTCTTTCGCCTGATCCAGCGCTCGCGCAGCTTCCGGCGGCATGTAGTTCTCGTCGTGCTTCGCCATAATCTGATCAGCATAAAAGACCCCGTCCGAACCTACCTTGCCCTGGGCGACGCAGCCGCGGCCTTCTTTGAAAAGGTCGGGCAGGATTCCTTTGTAAACCACGGGAATAGTGTTGGCGGTATCCGTGACGACAAAGCGAATAGTCAGCCCATCGGTATCCCGCTTCAGACTCCCTGTTTCAACCAGGCCACCAATGCGAAAGGTGCGGCCAACCGGTGCTTCCTTGGAAGCGATCTGCGTGGGACTAAAAAAGAAGACGAGATTATTTCGAAATGCTCCCAGCACCAGCCACGTGGCTAAACCAAGCGCGGCCAGGCAGGTCATAATAAAGATAATTCTCTTGTGACGCTTTTTCATTGAATCTCCTGGAACGAACTCTCCAGTTGCGAATTACGAGTTGCGAGCTGCTGAGGATTCTCTCTTCTCGCCAGATCTCGCTTGCGCTTCAGCAGCATCAGTACTTCGCCGCCGAGCAACACAAAGGTCACGCCATACGATCCCCAGACGTACAGTCCGTAACCGCCCATGAAAAAAAACTTTGACCAGTTCATATTTATACCTACGCCACGGCCTCAGCCAGCCATGGCGATTCACGCTCTCGTTCACGAATGATGTAGCGCACGCGTACCAGCACCACAGCAATCGAATACATCCAGCAGGCCGCCAGCAGGATCAACATCGCCGCGAGCATCGAGGGCGCCATCTTGAAACTCTTTGCGGTGATGGTCGCGCCCTGATGCAGGCTGTTCCACCACTGCACCGAAAAATAGATGATCGGAACATTAATCAAACCGACCAGAGCCAGTACGGCTCCCGCTCGATCAGCCCGGCGCGGTTCGTCAATCGACGATTGCAACGAAATGAATCCGATGTAAAGAAACATCAGGATCAGGGTTGAGGTAAGCCGCGCATCCCAAACCCACCAGACTCCCCAGGCGGGCCGGCCCCACAACGAGCCAGTCACGAGCGAGATAAAGGTGAAAATTGCGCCGGTCGTTGAAATCGCTGTAGCCATCATCGATGCCAGGCGCGCATTGAACGCCCACCCGATGCCGGCGTAGACCGCCATCAGCACGTATAGGAACATCCCCATCCAGGCTGCGGGCACATGGATAAAAATGATCCGATACGATTCGCCCTGCTGGAAATCAGTTGGTGCGACAAAAAACCCAACGTAGAGGCCGATCACGAAAAGGAGAGCCGTCAGAACGGCAAACCAGGGGATCATTTTGCCCGCGAGTGGGTAGAAGTTCGCAGGCGCTGCGTATTTGTACCAATTGATTTTCATCGTCGAATGTCAACAGACTTCAGTTTGTCGCTGACTGTACTACAGGATGCCAGCCTGTAGTGACTGGCCGTGCACAGGCAGGCAGCCTGTGCTACTCAAATCGACAAACTAAAGTTTGTCGTAAAACTTTCATTCC
>JBGPWS010000216.1:0-8036 GCA_041492345.1 Pyrinomonadaceae bacterium
CATTCCCGGCGGCCAGTCTGCGATCTGTTCCAGCGTGCGGTCAGCCACGCCGGGTGTGTCGTTGTCCATACCGAGGATAAATGACGTGATCGCATAGATCTTGCGCTGCGCCAGCCGATTGAGCACCGCGGGATACTCACCGGGTTTGTTGAAGCTCTTATTCACATCGGCAAGATTCAACGGATCGATTGATTCCATACCGATGAATACCCATTTACAGCCGGAGTCTGCCATGAGATCTACCAGCTCCTCATCACGAAGCAGGTTAGCGCTGATCTGCCCTATCCATGGCAATTGCGCATCGGCGGCAATGATATCGCGCAGCAACGACTTTGTGCGCTTGATATTGATCGCAAAGTTGTCATCAATGAAGAAGATTGAAATCTTGCCGCGATCTTTTTGAGCCCGCTGTTTCAGCAGCAACAGTTCGTTCACTACGCTTTCGTTTGAGCGAAAGCGAATCGAATCACCAAAGAATCCCGTTACGGTGCAGAACTCGCAGCCATAGGGACAGCCGCGACCCGATTCCAGGGGAATGGTATTGAAATAACTGACGCCCGATCCATAGCGCTCTGTAAAGCGGCGAACGATCTTGGGAACGAAATTAAACTGCTCCAGGTCGATGGTATCCCAGGGGATCACCGGATAGGGTTGCAGACTTGGTTTTTGCTCCTTGCCTGCCTCGTCAACGGGCTCATAGATCTCTTTGAGCTGACCTCGCGCGGCGTCCTCAACGATCTTCGGCCAGGTCTCATCTGCCTCGCCCAGCGCGACGGCATCTGCATGCTTGGGCCCGCCGTCTCGGCCCAGGGCTTCATCCGGGAGTTCGGTCACGTGTGGGCCACCCATAACAACCGGAACGCCGGCAGCGCGAATCGCATCCGCAACGCGGTACGCTTTGGCAACCATTCGCGTCATGGATCCGATGCCGACCAGGCCAATCTCCTCATTCTTGATAAAACGCACCAGCTCCTGATCGCTAAGCGGCTTCGCGTTGCCATCAATAAGCACCACCTCATGCCCCGGCGGCGTGAGCCCCTTGAGCAGAAACATCCATAGATGCGGCATGAAGTTTTTCGTGACGCCATTATCTGGGTTGTATAATAGAATTTTCATTTTCGGTTCCTGACCCTGGACAGGGGGCCTGAACGATCCCTCAAACCAAATTCATAAAGCCACTTAAAGCGAAGGGAATAGGGCGATGCAGTTACAAAAAGCGATCCAAAATATCAAGTCTGCTCGTCGGTTCTTGCGGACTATACCACATGTGCACGAGAGCGTACATATCCGTCGGGCAAAGGAAGTCTCAAATTCTTTATTTCAAAACATTTCAATACTGCGCAAAATAGAGCCCAAAGACTGGATATTACGCTTGGCAGCAAGAGCCACAGGTGCTAGAATCCGCCCCGTTAGCACCGTTTGCGAGTTTGCCTGACTCCTTAATTAACAGGACTCTTCATTCAGCAGTTTGGTAGGAGGCTCTCTTTGGGTTCACCTAAAATCGTTTTGACTGCGTCATCAAGTGAGGCGAGTGAATGGCGGCACAGCATCTGGCAACAGATGTTATCTGCGACTATTCCGGCGAAGTATGGCCATAAGTGGATAAATCCAACCTCACTGATTAATGAATCATGGCCTGATGGGCGCGCCAAGTACGTGCCTAATGGATTGCGCATGGTCGAGACCCTGCTCCTTCGAGATTACTCGGAAGAAGAAGTGGTCGTTTGCTACCTCGAAAACCTCGAGACATTTGTCGGGCCCGAAACCAAAGTTGTAGCTATCCACGCCCATAATCCTCTGGGCATTTCCTATGCGACCGACATTTATTCGAAGCTGGCCGGCAAGAACCTGATGCCAATCAATGCGGCCGAGTTCCTCAAGATTGTCACTCACCCGGCTATTAAGAAATATCAGCCGAAAATCGTGGTCGGTGGTCCCGGCGCTTGGCAGCTCGAACGTGCGAACCGCCTTGACGAATTCAAGATCGATTATTTAGTCGACGGCGAGATTGAACGAGTCTTCAGTGATCTGTTCAAACGAATGATGGCCGGCGATCCCACACTCGAGCGCATCATCAAAATACCAAAGAGCATGCAGCCGACCGTGGAAGAAATCCCCGTGGTCCGGCATCGATCGACATTTGGTGTGGTCGAAATCACTCGCGGGTGCGGGCGCGGTTGCCAGTTCTGCGGACCGGCAACAAAAGTGGGACGGTCGTTCCCGTTAGAGCACATCATGGAAAGCGTACGCGTCAACGCGCGTGAAGGTGCGACGGAGATCCTGCTCGCTACCGAAGACATGTTCCTCTATGAGCAGGGAGCGAACTTCGAAACAAGTATTCCAGCGCTCGAAACTATGCTAAAGAGCGTCAAGAGCGTTCCCGGAATTGAAACCCTGCAGACGTCGCATATCACGATGGCGCCGGTCGTCAAGGATCCGACTATCATCGAGCGACTTACCCCTTTGATTGTGCCTTATTCGCATGTGCAGCATAAAGAGTCGACGGACCCTGATCAGCGCATGACGGATCCGATCATCGGACTGGAAACTGGCAGCTCGCGCCTCTTCGATATTTTCATGAAGGGCAAAGCGTATCCTTATAAGGCCCATCAGTGGCGCGACGTAGTGCTCAAGGGCATGGAAACCCTGAACAAGCACAACTGGTTCCCATTCTGCACTTTCATCATCGGACTGCCGGGAGAAACTGATGAAGACACCAGAGAGTCGCTCAACCTGCTTTACGATCTGCGCGATGCTAAGGGTACCTTCGTCCCGACGTTCTTCGTTCCGCTCGAGAATACGCGGATGCAACAGAAGGACAGCGCTAAGCTCATCGAGATGACCGACCTGCAGTGGGAGTTCTTCTACACCTGCTGGAAATACAACCTGCATTTCTGGCACGGGAGAACGAATGCATCGATGAAATTCTCGCTCGGGGTGCCGCTCTATTACTACCTGCTTGGGCGCAAGCTTTTTGGCGACGGCATCAAATACCCGCTATACCGGTTTGCCGGCGTCCCTGATCGTTTCATGCGCAAGCATCTCTACCTCGATTTCACCGGGTACAAAAGGACCAAGGGTGTAATGAATGCACCGGTAGACGAGATTCTGCCGGGCTTCAAGACCGTGCGCGAAGAAAGAGGGTTGAATATGATCGACGCTAGTCAGTTGCATCATATCGGCGCAGCCATCGACATCGCTCCTGATGGAATCCCGGCGCCAACTCCCTGACACGGCTTTTTTTGGATTCGCCTATTTGTTTGGTGGAACATCTCACCGATTTGCCGTTTACAATAACAGTCATTGTGGCTGAGCACTCTAGAAGCAGTAACACTCCCCGACAGGCCTGCACCAAAAGCGCGGCGATTCCTGAGCTCAAAGCAAAGGCCAGCAGAGGGATGAGTCAAATGTCCCTATTGCTTTGCTAACTCGACTAGTTGTACGATGCGAGCCTGTGAAGGCCCATCAAGGACTCGATCCGATCTAAAGAGGCTCGTTCAGACACCCATAGCGTTCCGCGCTTGGAGGCGGATCGTTAGATCGGGACGACTGGTTACCAGGGCAGGTTTGCGGGGGGGGCTTTTACACACCAATAGTGCTCTGCGCCAGAAGCGCAGAGATTTGGCTTGTTAACAGTTTGAGATTAGCCCGTTCTGCCTTAGAAGATCGCGGCGATGAGCCAGTTCTTTAACATGTCCTCGGCGCTTACGATATCGAACGAGGAGTCTGGCGCCGGCTCCGAAGCCGCGGTGATCAAGCAATCCGTGGTGCATTCCGCCGGTGGAGGTAGTGCTGCCGCGTGGGGAACGCCCTGGGTTACGCCTCCTTCTCCGTCCGCCAATGCGACGGCAGATATCGAGGCTACTAGAAGGCAAGTGGCAAAGAACCTTGTTAGTTTTGTCATTGTGCTTTTCGTCCTTTTCATTGAAAGGTCGCTGGCATAACGCACTTAGCGACCGTCAGATGTTATTGAGCGGGCAAATAATAGCACTGCTAGCAATTATCGCCGCTAGGTAAGTTGCTTGACTCGTGGAGTAATCTAAGTGGAAAGAAGGTAAAATGGAGACAAGAACTCTAAACAAATCCCCAAGGCGGATCCCGGTTGACGCTGATGTAACTCAACGATGCGAGGCGGCGAGAGAACTAGCGCGCGCCGGAAACTATGGAGCGGCGAGCGAGGTTCTTGCCGGATTGTGGAGTGGTATTGGCGACCGTCCTCAGATCGAAGACTTGCCACCAAACGAGCAAGCTGAACTGTTATTGAGAGCTGGGGCGTTATCTGGTTGGCTGGGCAGTTCAGGCCAGGTTCCGGGCGCTCAGGAATTTGCCAAGGACCTGATCAGCGAGAGCATCCGGGCCTTTGAGGCGCTGGGCGACCAGGAGAAGGTCGTCGAAGCCCAAACCGATCTGGGTATCTGTTACTGGCGCGAAGGCGCCATGGATGAAGCACGGGTCTGGTATCGCGAAGCTTTATCACGAGCGGCTAACCCAGCGAATATCCTTCGCGTCATGGTCGCGACGACGAACGTCGAATATTCGTCTAATCGGTTCGACGAAGGACTCGCTATTCTCGATCAGGCAGCGCCTTTATTGGATCAGGTTGATGACGACGCGGCGCATGGCTGCTACCACATGCAACGGGCGGCGGTTCTCGAAAGACTGGGAGGGGCGGAAAATCTGGATCGCGCGTTAATTGAGAACACTGCGGCGAGCATCCATTTTGAGCAGGCAAATCACCGGCGCTACTTCGCCCGCGTCGAAAACAACATCGGGCACCTTCTTCGCCAGCTCGGTCGTTATGACGAAGCGCTCGACCATCTGGAGCGAGCCCGTCGTACATTCACCGAGTTGGGCGACGTTGGCACCGCCGCCCAGGTTAATGACACGCGGGCGCGCGTCTTCCTTGACCAGCAGCGTTATGTCGATGCCGAGAAGCTTGCTTTCTTGTCCGCCTCGGCGCTTGACGCCGGCGACGAGCAATCGCTGCTCGCGGATGCATTGGAAACACAAGGCGTAGCTCTGGCTCGCATGGGCCGTTACCAGTCCGCGCTGGGCACGTTGAAGCGCGCGGCTCATATTGCGGATACGGCTGGTGACGTTCAACTTTCCGGAAGGGTTTTTCTCACGATCCTTGAAGAGCTAAAGAGTTTCCTCTCGCCAACTGAAATCGGCAGCACATACCAGGAAGCGGACCGTCGGCTCGGGGACCAGTTATGCGCGAAAAGCATGGTTCGTCTTCGCGCATGTGCTCGCTTAGCGACCGCGAATACGGCTACCGGCAACCCTGAGAATCGAGTCATACGGGGCTCGTTTGAGCAAGAGGTGCACAATCGCGAGAGCGAGCTGATCAAGGCTGCGCTCGACGAGGCAACCGGAAGTGTTACGCGTGCGGCGAGGATGTTGGGACTGACCCATCAAGGACTCTGTTACATTATCAACCATCGACACAAACAACTACTTGGGGCGAGGGCTCCGATCAGAGTTCGTCGCAAATCAATCATAAAGAAGCGCTAGTTCCCGTTGCGATTAACGCGGCCTAACTTCTACGGCGCGGGGGCCTTCGCTATTGACCGAACGAGTACGATCGACGCCGGACTGTTCTGACTTATATGTACAGACCGCGGATCAACAGAGCGGCGGGCACCAACCTCGCCGCTTTTGCTTTAGCGGCCAACATCAAAATGGTTAAAGACGCCTAAGCGGAGATTTAGATTGCTCAAGTAGCGTTTAAAACCCTCAACGGATTTCCGCCGAAAGGAAAAGGACGGCCCCGCATCCCGCGCAATAACCGCCTTTTGAATCCTGATCCTGATTGACAGACAACCAGCCGGACGTGCAAGATGCGCGCGATGGTGAGAAGCAAAGCAACGCAATATCCTGTGCCGGGTTACTCGCCTCGGTTTTCCGGCATCGTGAAATCCGCATTTGCTCTTACCCTCGTGTTCGCGAGTTCGTGCGGTGGTCCCCTTTTCAACGTAAAACCCGCGGCAGAACTCCCTCCGATGCCGGCTACAGTGGCCTCTGTTAACCTGGGATCGATCTCCTTCCGTGCGACGCCCCTCCTTACAGACGAAGAGAGCCAGAAATTATTTGAGTCAAACCTGCAGTTGGCTGGGCTCCTTCCGGTACGCGTCGAGATTGACCACAACAGCGGTGCAGCAATCGAAATGAAGAAGGTCCGTTTTTACCTGACTGACGCCACGGGAGGTAAATGGAAAGCAGTCTCGGCTAAACAGGCGATCGCTCGGATTTTGAAGGCGAACGGCGTATCCGCTTACAATCCGTCCTCTCGCAAAACCTTCGAACAGGAATTTCGCGCTTACGAACTGGATCTAAAAACCCCGCTGACGCATAACGAAGGTCGGCGACAGGGCCTTATTATTTTTCTTGCACCCGAGAAAGCGCCGGTGTCTTCTCCGCGAGGTTTGGTATTGACAATCGAAGGCCTCTCGCAACCAGCAACATTGAAGCTTGACTGATCCGTTTTCGGATCAGACTGGAACAATGCGTAGTTAGACTTTTCCTTCCATCTTGGGTAGGCTTTTTCCGCACAAAACTTCAGCTACTGTTTGGCGCGATATCATGTTCTGCGCATCGCAAGATCATTCTCTGGTGAAAGGAAGCAAGCGATGACTCCGGAAACGCAAACTACAAGTCAACCAACACCCGCACTCTTATTCGACACCATCAACGCGCACCAACGAACTGAGGCAATCAAAGCCGCAATCGAACTCAGCTTGTTCACCGCAATTGCCAAAGGGAACACCTCCGCAAAAGAGATCGCCCAGGCCTGCGGCGCATCCGAGCGCGGCACGCGAATTCTCTGCGACTATCTGGTCATCATCGGTTTTCTGACTAAGCAGGATGGTAACTATGGCTTGACGCCTGACTCGGCGATGTTTCTCGATCAAGATTCGCCGGCGTATATGGGCACGGTCATCGAATTCATGTTGTCGCCTCTGCTGACTGATAATTTTAAGGATTTGGCCGCCGTAGTGAAAAAGGGTGGTTCAATTTCCGAGGAAGCTACAATCGCTCCTGACCATCCGGTCTGGGTAAAGTTCGCGCGCGCCATGGCGCCGATGATGGCTATGCCGTCGCAACTGCTGGCTCAGCTCGTGGATCCGAACGCAAATGAAAAGCTCAGAATCCTGGACATCGCCGCCGGCCATGGCTTGTACGGCCTGGCGTTCGCGAAGCGGAACCCGCAGGCGGAAGTGACAGCCGTCGATTGGGTCAATGTGCTGGAGGTCGCGAAAGAGAATGCTCAAGCTGCTGGTGTCTCGGACCGTTACCACACTTTGCGCGGCAGTGCTTTTGATGTTGATTACGGCGCCGGTTATGACATAGTCCTGTTGACGAATTTCCTTCATCACTTTGATCCGCAAACTTGCGAAGGGTTGTTGCGTAAAGTCCACGCCGCGTTAGGCGATGGCGGGCGAGCAGTGACGCTGGAGTTCGTTCCTAATCCTGATCGAGTGTCGCCGCCCCAAGCCGCGGCTTTCAGTCTCACGATGCTTGGGGGCACGCCCGGCGGCGATGCGTACACTTTTGCCGAGCTTGAGACAATGTTTCGCAACGCCGGCTTTGCGCATAGCGAGTGGCGCGAGCTACCCCCAACGATCCAGCGAGTCGTGATAAGTAAGAAGAGCGACTAACGAGCAGGGCCCATTGCGCCGTATTATGAGAAACCTAAAGGCCAGATGCCGTTTTGTGGCGAGCGTGCTGGTGTTCGCGTTTGCCCAGGGCGCTCTCGCCCAGGAAGCTCGCTACGCCGAGCTGCCAAACTTTCATCAGGTCAACTCTCAGCTCTATCGTGGCGCGCAACCAAAAGCGGACGGCCTGCAAAGGCTGAAAGCTATTGGGATCAAAACGATCGTGAACCTGCGCGGCGAGGACGATCGCACCCGAGGGGAGAGCGCAGAAGCTCGAGCGCTGGGACTGCGATAGTCCACCGTCTCTTTGGCTGAATTCTCCGGACCGGAAGATAAAGAAGTCCAGCAGGTGCTCGACATCATCAGCGCCCCTGAGAATCA
>JBGPWS010000363.1:0-4139 GCA_041492345.1 Pyrinomonadaceae bacterium
GCGCAGTCCCGCTGGCACTGTTCTTTTCATTCTTCAAAGTGATCGGCACGTCGTCAACCGTAAAGACCAGGTCGTCGTAGATCGCCTGCGCCGTGGGAAAGCCCAGCGTGAACGCAACGGTCTGATCTTTGTCGCTCGGGTTACGAAATGAATAGGCGCCGTCGAAACCAACTTTGTACGTGCTGTACCAGAGCAGGCCCTTCTGCCGGTGCTCGAGGTTGAGATCGACGTTGAGGTGGCTGCTTTCGAGCGGCAGCGCATTGGTAATTTTCTCCTGGGTTACGCGCTCTATCTTTTTGCCATTCTCAGTGCTCTCTTCCCTTTTCGGCACCATCTCGTCATACGAAGCCGTGGGCGGCAATTGATTCTGGGGCGCGCCCCAGGTGGAAGCGACCCGGACTTCCGATGAACTATCAGACGAGTAGGTGCGTTGGAAGATTGTCGTTCCCAGAATCGCCCAGGCGACGGCAGTGCATAAAAAGATGAACACAATTGCGGCAATGCGTTTGATCATGGATGTGCTCCCCGGAACAGATGCGTGCTCGGTTGGTTGAAATTTGAATGGCTCGAACACTTGATTTTCCTTTGTTCCATTGTTGAATCGAACTTCGGTTTGCGACCACGTGGCTTCCCACAGACTAAGCCTGTGCCCATCTACATAGGGTTTGATCAGAGTTGGAATCGGGTCTTGCGGTGCAGCGGACTGTTCTCGTGACCAATGACGAGCCGCGTCTCCCATTCGCCTTCATTGATGAGCAGGGTGGACGCTTTCACTTCTGCCGGCAGATCGAAAACGACCTCGGTGGTGTAGGATTCGCCGGGCCGTAGCGGAGTCACGAAGGGCGTGCCGCCGCTGTGTGAAGCATCAAGCGCACGCTGGCCTGCGGTTGATGGCGAGTACTTGTTTCCACGCTCATCAACCAGCGTTAACACGCGAGTGTTTGGATAGAGCAACCCGTTGCCGCGCCGGGGGGAGATAGTGGTCTCATCAAAACGAGTCTTGATCGTTACCACAGTGTACGTGCCTTGCGCGGTCGTCTGGATTGGCGGATTGCCGAGCGTCTTTGACTGGCGCGTGTTGGTTACGGAATAGGCGAGGTGGCAGTCAATCTCGCAGAAGTGCTTTTCTTCACCGCGCGCCAGAACTTTTTCGTGACTTGCCAAAGAGAAGACCAGTATCGCTCCCAGGTAAGCCCCGGCGATTACCAGCATTACCAGCACGACGAATTTCGCGCGGCCGCGCTTGCGGACAATCAACGATTGAACCAGCACCAGCGCGGCCACGAAGAAAAGGAAACCAGTGCCCAGAAAAGCCATGACGCCGATTGGCGCAAACAGGTTGACGTTAGGGTTCATCGAAAGTCCCTTTTGACTGTCTCGATTTGAGCAAAGCGCTTTGCCCGGCAAAGCACGCGTTCAAAAAATTTTCGCCGCTGACTCTTATGCCTTTCGCATCCGGCCAAGCAGCGCTTCCATGTGGTCGAGATAACGCTCCAGCGCGCGGCGACCGGCTGCCGTCAAACTGTATTCGGTCCTGGGCGTGCGGCCTGCGAAAGTCTTTGAGCAATTAACATATCCCGCGTCCTCGAGTTTGCGCGCATGCACGCTCAAATTGCCATCACTTGTCTTGACCGTGTGTTTGAGTTCGTTGAAGGTTAGCGAATCGTTAACGGCCAAAGCGCTGATGATTCCCAGACGAAGTCTCTCGTGAATCATGCGGTCAATCTCGTGCGCGCTGTGTGGCGCGCCACCATGAACACCCCGCAGCCGTTGCTTCTCGGTTTGACCTTTTTTTACTTCGCGCTTTAGCGCTTGCGCCTTAGCCACCGTATTTCCTCGCGATAACTGTTCCGAAAATAATGTGCAGGCCGCCAAAGCCTGCGGCCATCAGCCAGTTGCCCCACGCACCCGGAGCGAAAAGTGCCGCCGCCCCCAGGACCATGAAACAAATGCCCATCACGGGCACGACGCTGACTGAAAACATTCCGCCCGTAACCACGCCCGTCCCGTAAAGCAGCAGCCACATTCCGGGAATAGCTGCGGTCAATCCGGCCCGAAACAGGACGACGGTCAAGAGTGCCCCGACGATCATCGGCGGTGAGAGGCTGAAGGCGACTTTCCGTCCCGGACCCGAAAGCAATGGCGTTCCTAAAGCGCGCGCCTTTCGATCCATTAACCAACCGGCAATCAACAACGAGATGATTGCTTCAGCCACCCAGGTTCCGAGCCATCCGCGGGACGTTGGCTGATGCGCTGCCAGGTAAGTCGCCGCCAGCGCAGTTACTCCAATCGCCACCTGTCCCCAACCCGGCACCGCCGTAAAAGACGAAGCGCGCTCCATCGTTTCACGGATGTAACGCAGGTTGTCCATCGCGCGATCATGAAGCGCGGGCGGTGGCTCCGTTGATTCAGCCAGTCGGATCATCGCCGGTAACTTATACCGGAGTGTTCTGTTATGTCAAGTGCTTTGTGAGGCAAAGGTAATAACGGATTATGGAGGGTTTTAAAAGAAGGGCTACTGCCCTCCGTGTTTTGAGATCGCGGATCTGGCGGGCGGAAGCCCGCCTCTAAACGAAGAGTTGAGTTTGGCGGGTGGTAGCCCGACTCGAAGCGAAGGTTCTAGCAGGCTGCTGAAACCGTGGCGATTGGATCAGGCTTCGATTTCGATGTCCGGGCCTGCGACGCGCACGTTGTAGCGGCTGACGGGCGCGCCGGCCGGCGGACCCAACACCTGGCCGCTGGCTACATCAAAGGTCGCTCCATGCCAGGGGCAAGTCACTTCAGTGCCGTTAAGTTCGCCTTCGCACAGCGGCCCACCCACGTGCGTGCAATTGTTATCGATAGCATGAAACGAACCGGCGACATTGAAGAGCGCTATTTCTTTTCCGCCAATGTCTACCAGCCTGGCCTGGCCGGGAGAAAGCTCATCGGTCCTCGCAACTTTCACAAACTCTGGCATCGAATCCTCCGCTTACTTTAATGGAATCGCCGGTAGTCTTTTGGGGGTGCGGTTGGCAGGGTCGATTGTGATCCCAACTGACTCGAGCGCCGTAACTCCGAGTAACGGCTCGGCATCGTCCGGACCAAAGATGATTCGGCCGGCGGTGACCTCGCCCATGAAAGTAATCTCGGCCAATCCGTACTCGTATTCTTCGACGGCGCCGTTCGCTAGCTCGTATACCGTCTTGCCTATAGGTTTCAGTCCAATCTTCTTAAAGCTCCGAGCGCGGCGCGAGAGAATCCGTTGCGCCCGTATCAACGAGAAAATCGGCCTCGTATCCTCCGTTCGCAGTCGCGAGGTTCCTAAGCTTAACTGTTACAGGCGTGAGTCCCATATCAAAACATCCTAACGCAAGCGGGAAATCAGTCGTGGTGCTTCGCGATTAACTCGCGCACCAGCGGCACCAAATCATATGGCACCTGCATTACGGATTCGTCGTCGCGCTCAAGCGCAGCTTCGTCTTCGGCAACAGCTTCTTCTTCTGTCTGTTGCTCGTAATGCACGAGAACCTGTCGGACGCGTTCCTCGTCCCAACCCGGTGGATATTTTCGCTCGTTCATTTGTGTTTCCCTCGCCTCCTGCGACGATAGGCAATTAACGGCTTGCCCTTCAACTCGTATCCAGTGATTACGAAAACGCTGTTCGGTTCGGGGTCAGGAACATATATCACGCGCAAGTATCGACCTGCTTCAGTTTGTCCGATTGCGACTCGCGAATTCTCGCGTCCTGGTCGATCTTCGCCCGGTCTGGTCAATACATCCTCAACCTCACTTTCGGCAACCTGATGGTTATGAATATGAGGCATTCCCGTCGCCGGATCAATATAGTAACGGATGTTCATCGGTTAAGCCGCGAAATCAGCTCATCTCATCTCTGCGGGTCCCTACTTAGGGCACCAGGACCACCTTGCCGATATTCTTTCGCGCCTCGATGTAGCGATGGGCGTCGGTGATTTGATCAAAAGGAAAAGCGCGATCGACGTGAGGCTTGATCCAACCTTCATGGATGCCGCGCACGATCTCTTGCGTCCAACTCGCGACCTTTTCGCCTTCGTCCCACATATGACCCAAATTCAAACCGAACACACCTCTATTTCGATTCATTAGCGCCAGCGGATGAAAGCGCGGAGTTTGCGCAA
>JBGPWS010000275.1:0-6287 GCA_041492345.1 Pyrinomonadaceae bacterium
GACAGAGTCTCTGCGCGTGCCACCGCTCAAGCCTGGCCGCGATCGGCGTCTTAAACAGCTTGTAGCTGATGTTTGAGGCCGCAATCTCAGCCCGCCACTCCCGCTCACTCCAAAACAAGGATTCGGAAAGGACCCGGAACCAACCGGGGGCTGCGGGTGGATAAGGCGTCTCGCGCGTAGGCCTCCACGAACCAACGCGCTGCATTCTCTGCATGACCGGAACGGCGAGCAAGACAATTGCCAGCACGGAGAGAAAAGTTAACTGAAACGATGGATCGAAGAGATTCTCGGGCTGCCAAACCAGTAGCGCCAGCGCCGAGGCCCCGATTACGTTCAGCGAGTTCGTCCGTCGCCAGACGACCGGAGCAAATACCACCAGCGTAAACATCAGAGCCGCACGCGCGACAGAAGCATCAGCGCCGACTGCGATCGTGTACGCCCACATGAATGCGGCTGCAATGACAAACTGTAGGAGTTTGCGTTTGGTCAGCCCGCGAGTTACTAAGATCACCAGCCCGCCAATGAAAGCGATTTGTAGTCCACTGATGACCAGAACATGAAACGTGCCACCCGCGCGAAAGCGCTCTGCCGCGTCACGCGAAATATTGTAGCGATTGCCCAGCAGTGCAGCTTCGAGCACACCCGCGGTTTCCGCCGAGAACCTGGTATCGAACTCGTATTGCAACTGTTCACGCCATTGGTAAATCCACGCCAGGGGAAGAAAGACGACTGAGTCGTCCATACGTTCAATCAGCAAAGGGCTCTTCACCACCCCGGTGGCGTCATAACCCTGGCGCTCAAGGTATTCAGTAAGCGGCAAGACACCGGGGTTGCGAAAGTTCTCATCGCGATCGAGTGTGGTCATCACGCGCACGCGCGCGCCGTGGCGCAACTCCAGCGCCTCATACTCTCTGCGCACTTGCTGCTCGCGCACATGCGCGAGCAGTAGCACCGTCCCGCACGCATCGCGCGCAGCTCCTTTGAAGCGGATCCTTTCAATTTGCAGAGTGAGATAGAAACTGTCCGGCGCCGGTTCCGGCTGGCCCTGGACAATACCCGTTAGCTCAACCGGCTCACCGTATGTGAAGAGGCCTTCGTCGTACATGCGCGAGACGCGATCAGGTGCGGCAACGCGACTTTCAATCAACGATAGAACCAGCCCCGCGAAAAGGAACGCTCCGATCAGGAGACCAGAAGCGAGTGTCGTTTTGTTCGTCGCGAGAAAAGCGATCGAGAAGAAAGTAAGACCGATACCTGTAACGAGGGCGACGATGAGCACTGACTTCGACCTGGGCGTGAAGTAATGCGCCAGCGTGATACCCGCGGACATCGCCACCGCCAAAACCGCCAGCGGGCTGGAAGCAAAGCGAGCCTGTGGGAGATCGGCCATGCTGTTAACAGCAACCTGTCGGATGAAACATAGTGATGCGTCGGCGAGAACATATCAAATACGCCTACAGCGTCAAGCGAAATCTCCCTTGCAATTCTTTTGACAAGCACAAAGTTGCGCGACAATTAAAGTAAAGAGTCGTTGTGATGATCGTGGCAAATCCACTGATGAAGATCGCCTGGTATTTTAATCGGCTTACGCTACAACAAGGTGGACTACAGTCTCGACATGGTGGGTCTGCGGAAACATATCAAATGCCGAGATGGAGGCGAGAGTGTAACCGGCCGCGATCAGTTTTTTCAGATCGCGTGCCAGCGTTGCGGGATCGCATGACACGTAACTGATCCGTCGAGGCTTCAAGCCAAGGACGCCCGCGATGACGCGTGACTCGGCGCCGGCACGAGGTGGATCAAGCAAAAGAAAATCTATCTGGCTTTGGAGTGCGGCGACTGGTCGCTGCTTTTCAGAAAGCGGTGACAAGTCACCGCACTCCATACTTTCCTCTAACCCTGCGACGGTATGCTCGAGCCAACGACCGACGTCTTGATTCACTATTTCGGCATTCATCAGAGCGGCCTTCGCCAAATTCTCGCGTGCGAACTTCACTGCGGCCGGATCGGATTCAACCGCGGCGACCTGCTTGAATCGGCGCGCGAGCGGAAGTGTAAAGAGTCCCACGCCACAATAAAGCTCTAATGCTGTCTCGCCACTCGCCTCACCGATAGCGGCGTCGATCAGTGCCGGCAGCAAGTCATCATTCGCCTGGAAAAATGATTCGGCATTCAAGTGGTAGGTCTCGCCGTGGATTGTGCGGGTGATATCCCGAACCTCTTCGCTGTCCTTTATTGAATCGGAGCCCTCCCTCACGGTCGGGCTACCGCCCCGAACGGGAGGCGCAATGGATACGCCTTCGTCACCGGCGACGGCGCGAAAGTCGCGCGCACTATCGGGAAGTAAACCCTCCGTCATCCGCGTCCGCAAGATCTCCAGCGTTTGTTCCAGTTCGGGAGCAAGCACGGCACAGGCCGCGACATCACACACGCGTCGCGAACCGCTCTCAAAGTAACCCAGCTTTTGCCTCACGGCGTCGTACTGCCATTGAGCACGAGAACGGTAGTGCCAGGGATTCGGTGCCGCCGTGATTTGAAAGTCGGGGATGTTTTCAATCCGAGCCAGTCGGCGCAAACAGTCTTTAACGATCTCAACTTTCGCTTCGAGCTGCGCCTGATAATTAATTTGCTGAAAGTCGCAACCGCCGCAGCGACCAAAGTAAGGACAGGGCGGCTCGACCCGATTAGGAGATGGCGTGACTATTTCCTGTATCGACGCGAACGAGACATTCCCCTTCACTCGATCAATCTGAACCCGCAGATGGTCACCCGGCGCTGCCAGTGCAACCATCACGGTTTTCCCTTCGGCATGGGCCAGACCCAAACCGCCGGGAAGAATGCGTTCAATTGCGACTTCCATGTCCGACACACTTTCAGTTTGTTGTAGCGTTGTACCACAGGCTGCCAGCCTGTGATTCTGCCACGGCGCACAGGCTGGCAGCCTGTGCTACTGAGCGACAAACTGAAGTTTGCCGGACATCTTAACAGAATCAGAGAAAGAACAGGCTGAGCCGCGGCACTCCAAAATGCTCGCGCAGTCGTTTGCGCAGAAGGTTGTCGCGCGTCTGCTCAAACGCAGCCTTATCCATGTGACGTTTGTACGGCTTCACTTGTGCCTCAATCTCAGCGTTTGCCAATTCCAGTTCGCTGTCAGACACAGCCGCGCGAATCGCATCGTCGAGCAGCCGCTCAATCCCGGTTAGAGAGTCTTCCAACTTACGGGCGTCGGGAGAAGCGGCGGACGCGTAATCATCTTTGATCTCATCCAGCAAAGTGATCGCGCGTGACAACGCTTCGCTCAATTCATCCTCGTTATTTTGGCGACGCTCTTCATAGAGCTTGTTTAAGTGGTCGAGCGAACGAGCAAGATGGGCCAGGACTGCGTCGCGTGGAAAAGGTGACTTGCTTTCGTCCGCGCTTTGCGTTTCTGCGTCTGGATGGCTTCCGACGCGCGACTCCAGCCATTCCGCGTATTGCGCTTCGACCTCTTCCTGACAATAGAGGAGGGTCTTGACGCTTCGCTTTCGTTGCTTTGACTGATGCGAATCAAAGGCGTGCTCGATGGCTCGCACGACGACGTGCAGCGGCACGCCGCGCTCTTTCCATCCTTCGATCAGAGCCCAGTCCATCGGACTAAGCATGAGATGCTTGCCGCGCCGGCGAATGAAGGTGTCTTCTATTTCTGAAAAATAGCTGAAGTAGTTCAAGTTTCGAGTTTCGAGTTTCGAGTTAGGGTTGGCGGGTCATATCTCATCACGTCGGTTCAAGCTTGGGTCCGGGAACTATTGGTTGAGTTGCCGTTTTAACTCGAAACTAGAAACCCGAAACTCGAAACTATTTCGTTCGTTCATAAATCAACCGCAGCCCTTCCAGCGTCAACGTCTCGTCCACCTGCCCGATGAACTCAGAGCCAGTTGCGATCAACGACGCGAGGCCTCCAGTGGCAATCACGTGCACTGTGCCGCCCAGTTCATCGATCATCTTTCGCAGGATGCCATCGACCAAACCGACATACCCGTGATAGAGACCGGATTGCATGGCTTCGACCGTGGCCGATCCGATTATCTTTTGCGGGCGTTTGATTTCGACTCGAGGCAATTTCGCGGCCCTCTCAAACAACGCGTCAGCGGAAATAGTTATGCCGGGAGTTATCACTCCACCGAGATACTCACCTTGCGAATTGATCGCGTCGAAGGTCGTGGCTGTGCCGAAGTCTACCACGATGCACGGCACGCCATATTTGTGAATTGCGGCCACCGCGTCAACGATTCGATCAGCACCGACATCCGATGCCGGCTGATACAGAATCGGCAAGCCCGTGTCGACGGTGTGATCGATAAAGAGCGGTGTGAGGTGGAAATAGACTTCGGCCATCCGTTTGAGCGTGAAGTTAAGCGGCGGCACGACGGAAGCAATCGCTATCGCATCGATTGATTTGAAGTCCAGACCAGCAAGCGCGAACAGATTGCGCGCGAGCACACCCCATTCGTCGCCCGTGCGCGACCGCTCGGTAGTCAGACGCCAATGGGCAACCAGAGTCTGGCCGTCAAAAACGCCGAGCGACGTATTCGTGTTCCCGATATCGATTACTAAAAGCATAAATGTAGTTATGAGTGATGAGTCATGGGTGATGAGTTAAAGCCGTTATGTTCGAAGTTCACTTCGCTCATCACTCATTACTTGCTAGTCGTTGCGCGCAACGCGGTAACGTCACCGGCGCGAACCACTCTCATCTTTCCGCTGGCAGTCTCTACCCGCAGCGCACCGTCGCTTTCAAGCCCGCGTGTGGTCCCTTCGAAGGTATCATTCTCAAGCTCGACCCGCACCTTTCGGCCAATCGCATACGAGGAGTTAGCGCACCACTCGCGAATGGTATGCTCCCTTCCCTGCGGACTTTGCAGCAGATCGTACCGCTCGCCGATTGCCTTCAGCAGCTCTTCGAGCACCCTTGTGCTATCCGGTTCAGCCGCAGTCGCTGACTCGACAGATGTTGCAAGATCGCTCACCGTCGCCGGCAAACTATCTGCGTTCAAATTGATTCCGATACCAACGATCGCTGCCTGGCCAACTTCAGTCTCGACTGCTTCGGCCAGAATGCCGCAAAGTTTGCGGTCGTTAACACAAAGGTCATTAGGCCATTTTATGTCTGCACGGAGGCTGCAAGCTTTCAACAGCGCGTCGGACACCGCCAGCGCGGCCATCAGAGTAATCAACGGCCAGTCGTTCATCTCAAGCTGCGGCCGCAGAACTATGCTGAAGTAAAGTCCTGCATCTTGCGGCGATTGCCAACTCCGATCGAGGCGTCCACGACCCAGCGTCTGTTCGCGCGCCACTACGCACAAACCTTCTACCGCTCCCGCCTTTGCCTGCCGCATCGCTTCGAGATTAGTTGAATCGATCGAATCAAAGCGCAGAATGGTTGGCTGAAAACGCTCGGTCATTGATTTCCTTTGGAGTGCGCCGGCAGAGCGAAGCGACGACGGCGCTTTGGTTATTCTCTTGAAGCGACCTAAGATCCAAAGCGGTGTCGCGCTACGCTTGCCACCGCACTCCAAAATAGTTTACCTCGGCAACGCCTGCGGCATATTCGCCAGGGTGTACGCCAGCGCTGCGACCACCGCGCAGTTCTCCTGCAACTCTTTCGGGTTTACTTTGTCCAGCGTGTCGGCCGCCGTGTGATGATAGTTAAAGTAAGTGCGCGAGTCCTGAATCGGAGCGAAGGTCGGCACGCCCGCCGCTCCCAACAGACTTACATCGGAACCTGTCTCTTCAGCTGGACGCGTGATGCCGGCGCCCTGGCTTTGCAGAATCACTGCCAGCGGTTGCAGCAGAGTCAGAATCTCCGGCTTGCCTTGCGCGTAAAAACCCAGCGGATGACCAGCGCCAAGATCGGTTTCGATAGCCGCAAAATGGTTCGCCATTTCGCTCTGGTGATCTGCCTGATACGCGCGCGCCCCCATCAGGCCGTTCTCTTCATTCATCCAGGCAATGACACGCAGAGTTCGCTTCGGACGCAGATGCAGTTGCTTCAGCAATTGTGCTGCCTGCATAGCCACCACTACCCCCGCGCCATCATCGATCGCGCCACGACCGAGATCCCACGAATCCAGATGGCCTGAGACGATGACGATCTGTTCCGGATGCTCGCTTCCCTTTAGATCGCCAATCACGTTGTAACTTACCGCGTCCGGCAAAGTTTGCGGCGTCAGCACGAGGTGCACTCGTACCCTTCCCTCGCTGGCAAGATGCGCCATCGTTTCCGCGTCTTCTGAAGTCACGGCCGCCGC
>JBGPWS010000120.1:0-12119 GCA_041492345.1 Pyrinomonadaceae bacterium
AACGGAGATGAAATTTACGCTGACATAGTTTCATCCAGCGTCGATCCACGTCTGACATTCATGAAGATGGTCGGCGAACAGCACCTGCCGGCTGACTTTGTCGACGACATCAAGCGTTACAAGTTTCGCGGGTCGTCGGGCAAAGTAAACCTGGCGCTGGACGGCTTGCCGGACTTCAAATGCATGCCCGGCCCTGGCCCGCACCTGCGCGGAGCGGTTTCTTTCTCGCCGAGCGTCGAGTACATGGAACGCGCCTACGACGATGCCAAGTACGGCCGCTACTCACGTCGTCCGTACATCGACATGGTTATTCCGACGCTCACTGATCCATCAATTGCTCCGCCGGGAAAACACGTTATGTCCTGCTTTGTGCAGTACGCGCCTTACAACTTGAAGGAAGGATCGTGGGACGAGAAACGTGAAGAATTTGGCGACACGGTGATCGACACCATCGCCGAGCACGCTCCCAATATCAAAGACATCATTCTTCATCGTCAGGTCCTGACGCCGCTCGATCTGGAACGCGAGTTTGGTTTGTCCGAAGGAAACATTTTTCAGGGCGAGTTGACGCTCGAACAACTTTTCTTTTTGCGACCGGCACCGGGCTGGGCCCAGTATCGCTCGCCGGTTCGCAATCTCTACATGTGCGGATCAGCGACGCATCCGGGCGGCGGAATCATGGGCGCAAGCGGGCGTAATGCAGCGATGGAGATCTTGAAAGATTTGAAGTGAAGCAGAATTAGCCGCAGATGGACGCGGATAAACGCGGATCAGAACAAGACAAGTAAGAGTAATTTGAAACAAAGGTTTTTTCAGATCTGTTTCATCCGCGTTAATCTGCGGCTATCTTTTGTATGCCAACACCCAACAATATCGTCATCATCGGCGGCGGCCACAACGGCCTGATCACGGCGGGCTATCTCGCCAAAGCGGGATTGAAACCGCTCGTTTTGGAACGACGCGGGATCGTGGGCGGCGCGTGCGTCACCGAAGAATTTCATCCCGGCTTTCGCTGTTCGACACTCGCCAACAGCACCGGGCCGCTGTCACCTCGGGTTGTCAAAGATTTGCAGTTGGAACGTCACGGTCTTGAGTTCATCAAACCCACTGTTCGCGTGTTCGCGCCACATGTTAACGGTCATTCGATTTGTATTTACGAAGATGCGAAGCGCACGGCTGATGAGTTAGCGGACGTCTCAGCAAAGGACGCGAAGAACTATCCGGACTTTGTGTCGACGTTTGCTCGCATCGGTCGCGCTCTCTCGCCGTTGCTCCGGATGACGCCGCCTGATATCGAAAAGCCTTCAAAGGGAGACCTGTGGGATCTTGGCAAGCTGGGTCTGGCGATTCGCGGTCTTGGTAAGAAAGACGAATATCGTCTGCTGCGCTATGGCCCGATGGCGGTGGCTGATCTCGCTTCGGAATGGTTCGAGACTGAGTTGCTGCGAGCGACCGTCGCCGCGCGTGGCATCTTTGGCGCGTTTGCCGGACCGTGGTCGGCTGGGACCAGCGCGGCATTGTTGCTACAAGCTGCAACCGATGGACAAGCGATCGCGCCGGCGACGTTCGTCAAGGGCGGGATGGGTGCATTGTCACAAGCACTAGCCAGGGCGGCGACCGAGGCCGGCGCGGAGATCCGCACGAATGCCGAGGTTGTGAGTGTTAGTGTCAAGGGTGGCAAAGCCGCCGGAGTAGTACTGACCAGTGGGGAAGAGGTTGCGGCCCGCGCGGTGATCTCAAATGCCGACCCGCGAACTACATTTCTGAAGCTGGTCGACCCTGCGGAATTCGATCCCAGCTTCCTCATCAAGATCCGCAACTACCGCGCGCACGGCGCGGTAGCGAAGGTGCATCTGGCGCTGTCGGGCTTGCCGAAGTTTCCGGCGCTGGCAAACGGAGATTCGTTCGAAAAACTTTCCGGATGCATTCATCTCGGGCCGGACATTGATTACCTTGAGCGCGCGTTTGATGCGGCGAAGTACGGTGATATCTCGCCCAGACCATACATGGACACAACGATTCCTTCGCTCTCGGATCCATCGCTGGCGCCGGCCGGAGCACACGTGATGTCGATTCACGCGCAGTTCGCTCCGTATCGTTTGAAAGACGGAGATTGGAATTCGCGGTGCGAAGAACTCGGCGACACAGTTGTGAACGCGCTTTCAGATTACGCGCCGAGATTGCCGGAATTGATCCTGGCGCGACAGGTGATCACGCCTCTTGATCTCGAAACAACTTATGGTTTAAGCGGCGGGCAGATCCATCACGGCGAGATGTCTGTGGATCAACTATTCGCTTTTCGACCGCTGATCGGTTGGGCGCGCTATCGCACGCCGATCGAGGGATTGTATTTGTGCGGAGCGGGCACTCATCCTGGCGGCGGCGTGACTGGGACGCCGGGCGCGAATGCCGCGCGAGAGATCATCAAGGATCTGAAGCGTTAAGCGACGGTCCAAGCATACTAACCATAACCCGCTACTTCTTCTCGTTGGTGCGATCTTTCTTACACCTACACTCCAGGCCTACAAGGTATTCACGTCCACTTACAATGATATTCCTTTTGACTCTCACCGCATCGGTGTTTTGATCGTAGCCTACTTCGGCTATGGCCGCGTCAGGAGCAGAGATAGCGTCATCGAATGCTTTTGCTCCTACTGAAATTGCGAGCAGCATAGAATCTGAATTGCCTATTGAGACCATCGACTCATCAGTGTAAAAAACGCTTGCAGTGATTACTTGTTTTCCGTTTGGGAAAGTAAAAGTCCTGGTTGTTAGCTCTTCCTCACCGACTTTCGTCGCAAATTCATCGAATGTCTTTCCTAATCCGGCTGCATCAATAATTGCCTCTTGCTCATTCTTCGGCTTCCGCATCAAAGCATTCAAATCCGTCTTTTCGCTAAACTGTTGCGTCGCTTTTACATCCACAACATAAACATGACACCTATCGGATTTTGATTGAGCTGATACAAAGTTCACCGGCAACAGCAACCATAAACAGGCGAAGGTAGTGACATGAAACTTCATAGCGCCTCCTTTACAAGACCTGGACCTCCCTCGGCAGACACCAATAAGTGCGCCAGAAAACAGCGCGTGATTTCAGAAATCCCACCCTGGCGCGGTGAGCGTAACACGACAGATGACAGGAGATTCCTGCAACCAACTGAACCCGAGAGGATTTAACACTCGATTGAGACAAGCATGAAGGAATTATCGCGGTGTCGGAACTGAATGAGCTGCCGGTAAGACTGCGCGGTACCTGGCTCAACCCTTAGGATCTGGTAACTGGTCGCCAGCGTCTCTCTAAATATTCCGCGACCCGCGTCAGCGGGAACGTCAGGATCAGATAGAAGACCGCCACCACCGGCCAGATAGTCAGCGGCGCCGCATAGCGGCTGGCCAGCTCCTGCCCTGTGCGCGCAAGTTCAGTCAATCCAATCACCGAGACCAGTGACGAATCCTTCAGCAGCGCAATCGCCTCATTAGTCAAAGGCGGGACTACCCGACGGAAAGTTTGCGGCAGAATGATCCGTCGCATTGCCTGCGGGTACGTCATTCCCAAAGAACGCGCTGCTTCCATCTGACCGACGTCAATCGACAGAATTCCAGCGCGGAAGATTTCCGAAATGTAGGCGGCGCTGTTCAGCGTAAGGGCAATTACCCCGCTGGTAAACGCCGGCAGATGTATTCCGAAGATCGGCAAAACGAAATAGATAAAGAGGATCTGCACGAGAAGTGGCGTGCCGCGCATGACTTCGACGTAAATGGCCGCCGGGGCCTTCAGAAAGCGTGCCGACTGCACGCGACCCAAAGCCAGGAGTAGACCGATGGGCACCCCCAACACCAAGCTCAATAGCGCCAGACGCGCTGTCAGCCAAACTCCCCGCAGGAACAGTTGCCATGTCCTTCTGACAATACCTACGTCAAAAGTCTTCGTAGTCGTTTTGCTAGCCGCCTGGTCAGCGGTTCGTTCAGCCGCTTCGCCGAACCACTTCTCATTCAGACGGTCTAGTTCGCCGCTGTCCTGAATCCGCCAGAGTGCTGCGTTGATCGCGCGGCGCAAGTCGTTGCTCGATTGTGCCAGAGCGATCCCGAACTTCTCATCGGTAAAACGGCGGCCCACCGGCTTCAGCTCACGAAAGCTTTGAAAGATCATGTATTTCAGCACGGGCGCGTCGGTGACCACCGCATCAATGCGATGGTTGCGGAGATCAAGCAGGGCCAGGTCGATGGTGTTGTACTTGGCAACCTTTACGCCTTCTTTTTTCTCGAGATCAAACTGCGCGGTCGTGTTGATTTGCACGCCGACGGTCTTGCCTTTGAGGTCGTCGGGCGTTGTGATGCCCTGTCGATCCTGGTTGACGACGATCAACTGTCCCGAGTCGTAGTACGGATCCGAGAAAAGCATCGACGCGCTGCGCTCGGATGTAATCGTCACAGACGACATCACCACATCAAAGGTGCCGTTTTGCAGCGCCGGAAAGATGCCGTCGAAAGCGGCATTCACGAAGCGGGGCTTCACGCCGAGTTCGCGCGCGATGGCGGTGCCGAGATCAATGTCGAAGCCCGTGTACTGCCCGCCTTCAGCGGTTTCAAATGGAGGGTAAGTAGCGTCGGTGCCAATTCGCAGTTCGCCGCTTTTGTGCACGCGATCCAGCGCGGGTTGCGCGAACGTGGGCACGGCAAAGAATAGTGAAAGCAAAAGTGCGGCAACGCCGCGTTGCAACCGCGACGCGGTGACGGGGAGACGCGGTGACGCGGAGAAGAACCTTGTTGTGTTCGTGGTCATTGAATTCATTTCTAAAAGATCTCGCGCCCGCACAATAGGTTACTGCACTGCGTCACCGTGTCCCCGTGTCTCCGCTTCCAGCCGGCTCTTCTTCGTCCTGAAAACTTCTCATAAAGGCCCGCGTCTCTTCCTGCTGCGGGTTGTTGAAGACTTCCTGCTGCGTGCCGGCTTCAACGGCGTGCCCGCCTTCAAAGTAGATCACCTGGTCCGAGATGCGCCGGGCAAAGTTCATGTCGTGCGAGACGACCACCAGCGTCTTGCCCAGCTCGTCCAGGGCCCGCAACATGCGCGCGACCTCCTGGATTAACTGCGGATCAAGAGCCGAGGTGGGCTCGTCAAACAGAATTATCTCGGGCTCCATCGCGAGCGCGCGGGCAATGGCCACCCGCTGCTGCTGTCCGCCGGAAAGCTGGGCTGGAAAGAACTCTTCTTTTTCACTCAGACCGACCTTACTCAAGTACTGGCGCGCTAACTCAATAGCTTTACTCCGATCCATACCTTTGACGGTCATCGGCGCTTCGATGGCGTTACCGAGCACCGTCAAATGGGGAAACAAATTGAAATTCTGAAAGACGATGCCGACGCGCTCGCGCAAACGACGCGTCAAATCTTTTTCTTCCGCGCTCGAAAGCTGCTTTTGTTCAGTGCCCAGGACTTCGACATCGCCGATCTTCAGACTGCCGCGGTCAAAACGTTCGAGACGATTCATGCAGCGCAGCATCGTCGATTTGCCACAACCGGAAGGGCCCAGGATAGTAGTCAACTGCCCTTCCTGAATGGTGAAAGTGGCCTGATTGAGCACGGTATTCTTACCGTATCGTTTGACCAAATTTGTAACTTCGATCACGCCTGGTTGAAATCCTTCTTTGAGATAATGAGCCGGACGCCCGGATCGGCAATTTTGTGTGCGCGGAGTTTCGCACGGAAAGCGCGGAAAGGTAAAGCGGAAGTTTCAGGTTTCAAGTTTGAGGTTCCAGGTTCCGGACCTTACCAGAACCAGAGCCTGGGGTCTGAAGCTTATTGTCTGAAACTTGGAACTTGAAACTCATGGCACTTTTGCCTTTTCACTTTTGCCTTGTTATGCTCCGCCTCGATCCTTAAACTAATCGCCGCATGAACTCGGAATCGAAATCGCGCGTCGTCTACGATAATCTCGACACGACCTTTGTCAATCTCTGGGCGTTGCTGCGTAGCTTGTCACAACGCGGATTCATAGGCCGGGTGCGGGTTGAGATGAAAGATTACACAGCGGACGTTTTCATGACGGGGTCGAACACGCCGCTGGTGCACGAAATAGATCGCGCCGCCGGCACCGATACCCTCGAAGAAGCCGCCCTCCATCGGCTGGTTTTGCGCGCGCGCGAGACGCCAGGGACGATCAGTGTTTTTGAGGGCGCCGATGAAGCCGTCGCCGTACAAAGCACCGCGACTCAAACTGAAACCGGCGCTGCAAATCCAACTTCCGATGAACCGATTCTGGCACCGGAGATTGAAACGCCGGCAACACCCAACGCAACCCAGCCGTCGACAGAATCGAACCGTGAGAGGCAGGGTCTCGCAGCTTCAACGCCGGTTGCTGCGCCCACGGAGCGGGACGCGGAACCGATAGACGAGATTGAGTGGGGAGCGGTCGTGAAGGCCACGGGCGAATTGATTGGCGGAGTTGAGCGCGCTTTGACGGGCGCCGGCGCGGACTTCGCTTCGCTCTTCAATACCGCGCGTTTAGAGCTGGCCGATGACTACACTTTTCTTGATCCGATGTCTGATGGCTTTACCTATTCGAATTCGGTCGTAACCTTAAACGGTGAATTGCCGGCGAACTCTTTTGTTGCCGGACTAAGCGAGGCGTTGCGCCGTGTGGTTGACCGAGTCGCCACTGGAGATCGGGCCCGGCGCGTGCGTGAACGAGTCGCGCTTGAGTTGTTTTCGGTCGCGCGAAAGCGCAACGAGATTCTGGCTCGCTCAGGTTTCCGGTCGCAGCTCGACCGCATCGCGGGAACGAAAGTGATCTAAACAAAGGTCAGTTGTCAGTGGTTGGTAGTCAGTCGCGCTCTTGAACTTTGTACTTGGTTCTTTGTACTTGGTTCTTTCAACTTATTTATTCAGTCTCGTTGGAGGTTGAATCTCAATCAGCAGCAGACGTCAAAGTACAAAGTTCCAAGCACAAAGTACGAAGCAAAGTACAAAGCTCAAAGACGATGCCTTCTTTCCGAAACATTCTTTTCCCGACCGACTTTACGCCGCATGCGCGCTCAGCGCTGAAATATGCCGCCGCGTTTGCGCGTGATGGTCGCGGGCGCGTGGTGTTGCTCAGCGTGCAGACAGCGAAAGTCCCGGCCAATTTAATGACCATCCCTGCGCGCCTGCTCGCAGATGAGGAAACGCAGTGGCTCGGCCAGCTTCGCGCCCAGGTCAAAGACCTGCTCACCGATCCGCTCTTTGATGGATTGGAAGTCGAACCGGTTATCGTGGAGGGCGAACCCGCGCACGAAATAGCCAATGCAGTGCGGGACTATGACATCGATCTGGTAACGGTGGTCACGCATGGACGTCGTGGACTGGCCCGGGCGTTGTGGGGCTCGACGGCGGAAGAGATCATTGCGGAAGCGCCTTGTCCGGTGCTCACGATCAGACCGCCCCAGCATGACTTTGTCGAACATCGCGGGCACCAGACGGAGATTCGCTTGAATCGGATTCTGCTGGCGACGAATTTTCGCCCTTCATCAATCGCTGCGACTCACCTGGCGCGCGAGTTGGCCGCGGCGACGAACGCTGAGCTGCATGCGGTTTACGTTATCGGTGATTACTTCGAACAGATTTCCGTGATGTTTCCCGAGGGCGGGCATTCCGCCCTTTCACGCATGCGCGCCGAAGTGAAAGATCGTATGCAATCATTCGCCGGCGAAGGTGACGGCCGCGTCCTAACCCATATCGCGGAAGGCCGGCCTTATGCCGAGATTGTCAGGCTGGCTGCCGAAACCGACGCGGATTTGATTGTGATTGGCACCAGCGTCCACGCTTCTTTGTTTGGCGGTGCTCCGGCGCTCGGCTCGGAGATTGAGAGGGTCGTGCGCAACGCTCCCTGCCCCGTGCTCTGCGTGCCGTCGGGCCGCGTCGTCACTCCGCTGCCGGCTTTTGCCAATCCACAGCCGGTACCGCAGACGTAATCAAGGAAAAAGGAAAAAGGAAAAAGTAAGAGCGCTACGTTATCGCGTTTGGAGTACCGACTTCAGTCGGAATCTTTATGAGCCACAAGGCCGACTAGAGTCGGAACTCCGAACTTCCGCGTAAGGTGCTTACTCTTGCCTTTTTACTTTTTCCTTTTTACTTGACGCTGTTCCCTTCGACCGGATAGCCGGCGCTCTTCCATGCTGCCAGACCACCTAACAACGCTGCCGCATTATCGATTCCTTTGGTTTTGAGTTCGAGCACCGCACCGGCGCTCGTGTGTTCGGCTGGTCAAGTACAGTAAGCCGCAATCATCTTGTTGCGCGGCAGCTCGTCGATTCTCCCCAAAACAGTTCCCGTCGGCATTGAGATCGAGCCCGTGATGTGCTCGTCCTTGTAGGACGATTCCGCGCGCGTGTCGATGATCAGAACGTCCCCCTTTTCCCATAGCTTGTGCAACTCTTCCGCGCCGATGCGGCGCGCGTTGTCGGCAGGCGGAGGCGCTGGCTGTTGAGGAGTTGGGGAGGCCTTGGGAGCCTGCGCGAGCATTGTCTCGTTTGAATTACATGCTACCAACCCGCCGATTGCGACCAGGAATGCTAACGAGGCCAAAGTTATGAATCGCATATGAATAATTCCCTTCCTGCGCTGACGCGAAAACTAATTTACAACTTTGCTGAGCAGATTGAAAGCGGAACCGCTCGGACGGATGCTCGTTTCTCGGACCACGGGTGTATAGAGTACCAACTTCAGTTGGGCTCTTCCTCGCAAACAAAAGCCCGACTAAAGTCGGTACTCTAACACCCTTACCGAAACTATCGCGCTGCCACTACGATCAGACGCTTAAAGAATAATTCTCCGATCCCCTTCCCGCCTGGTAACGCGCTGGCGATCGAGATATTCAAGCAGGGGAATCGCGTACTTGCGCGAGATGCCGGCCAGCTCTTTGAAAGCAGCCACGTCGATTGCCCGGTCTGTCTGCTTCGCGCCGTGCTCGCGCAACCTCCTGGTTAGATCGTCGAGCGCCGTCCGATGAAAAAACATCTCGCCATGGACCTTAACCAGACTGCCTGAATCAATCAGCAGTTGCAGAATCTTGCGGCCCTGCTCGGCCGAAGCTCCGGCCTGATCCAAAGCTTCCTTTAGGCCAGGGACCGCCAGGCCGGCGTCGCGATAGACCTTCTCCAAACGATCGCGCAAACCCGAATCTTCATTTGAAAGCTCGCGAGTATGTTCGCGCAGGCGCACGATCTCTTTCTCGGCGACCAGCGCACCTTCCTTTTCCAAATTCGCGAGCACCCCGCGAAAAAGCTCGATCGGCGCGTGAGCAAAGAACCGCTCGCGTACAATCTCTTTCGCTAGTCCGCGCAAAAGCGGCTCGCGCTGGTGATGCGCGGCGACTTCGTCGAGCAACAGACGCTTCAGCTCATCAAATCTTTCGCGGCCCAGAAGCATCCCTTCGGCATCGACAATCGTATCGGCAGCCAAAGCTTGCTTTGTCGCTTCATCGATTACTTCGTCGCGCCAGCCAGTGCGCGCCGCCAAATCCGCGCGCCGCAAACCGCTCCGATCTCCACCGCCGATGAAGACCGCGAGCTGCTGGGGGCGATTGCCATCTGACAGACTATCCAATCGCGCGCGCGCCGCTGCGATATCTCGCGAACGATGCTTGGCTGGAAACGCATCCAGGATCATTCCGCCTCCGATTGTGACTTGCGGAGAGTACGAGCGCAGAATAAAGCGATCGCCGAGCACCCCTACGATTGGCGCCTCAGTACGAAGCTGAACCAAGCCCCCATCGCCGGGTTTGATCTCGCCGCCAGCTTCCAGAACGCGCACGCGAGCCAGCACTTCGGCTGCGCCCACGTGCACGCGCACGCGCTGCCGTGAGCGGAGCGGTCGCGGCGCGCTGGCAAGTAGCTGAACCCGGACATCGATGGCCTGAGTTGGCCGCAGACGCGAGGCAGGGGCCAGCACCATTCCGCGTTCGATGGCGCCTGCATCGACGCCGCCGAGGTTAATTGCCGTTCGCTGGCCGGCGATTGCCCTCGGGACCTGCGCCCCGTGGACCTGAACGCCGCGCACGCGAACTCGCGTGGCCGCGGGCAATAATTCCAGCTCGTCGCCTTCCGCGATTTCGCCGGCGACTAAGGTTCCTGTGACAACCGCGCCAAACCCGCGCATGGTGAACGCGCGATCGATTGGCAGACGAGTAACGAACTCAGCGGAGCGCGCGGCAACTTCCAATCCTATCTCGCGCAGAATGCCCTTGAGCTCTTCAACTCCTTCACCCGTGCGTGAACTGACCGCGACGATCGGTGCATTCTCGAGAAACGATCCCGCAACGAGTTCCTGCGTCTCGGAACGAACCAGTTGCAGCAACTCTTCGTCAACCAAATCTTTCTTGGTGAGCACGACCAACCCTTTACGCACATCGAGCAGCCGGCAGATATCAAAGTGCTCGCGCGTCTGGGGCATCACGCTTTCATCGGCGGCAATCACCAGCGCGACCACGTCAATGCCGTGCGCGCCGGCCAGCATGTTCTTGACGAAGCGTTCATGCCCGGGAACGTCGACAAACCCGACGCGCACATCGCCCAGATCCAGATCGGCAAAGCCTATGTCGATAGTGATCCCGCGGCGCTTTTCTTCCGGCAGACGATCCGCATCGATGCCGGTCAACGCGCGCACCAGCGCCGTCTTGCCGTGGTCGATGTGACCTGCCGTGCCGATGATTATTGATTTCATTTTTCCTCGCGCTGAAAGCCTGACATAAAATAGCCCAGGGTAAGCGTGAGCGCCACCCTGGGATCGAATCATCCAAATAACACCAAAGCCCGCTTTAGCGGGCGACAGAAAAGCGCGTCGATCGATTGCGCACAGCCGTTCTCTGGATCAGGACACTTACGATTCTTTTCTCACTGATCGAGAGGACTTCGCACGCCTCTTCCTCCCTTATTCAAAACGTGCGTATAAATCATGGTCGTGCGCACATCCTTATGACCCAGCAATTCCTGCACAGTCCTGATGTCGTATCCGTCTTCTAAAAGGTGAGTTGCAAAGCTATGACGAAACGCATGACAACTTCCATTCTTCTTAACGCCGGCCGCCCGCAAAGCTATCTTCACCGCGCGTTGCACGTTTTGCTCAGAAACATGATGCCGTCGTATCTTCCCCGACCGCGGATCGTTCGAGGGTTTGTTGGCCGGAAACAGATACTGCCACGAAAACTCTGTAGCCGCATTTTTGTATTTTCTTTCCAAAGCGTACGGCAGATAGACTGCACCCCAACCGCGCTTCAGGTTTTCTTCATGAAGCCGGCGCACGGCGTCGACTTGCACCGCCAGCGCGGGCTTCAGTGATTGCGGCAACATGGTCAACCGATCGTTCTCGCCTTTGCCGTCTCGCACCATGATTTCGTTGCGCGAAAAATCGATGTCCTTCACGCGCAACCGCACCGCTTCCATAATGCGCAGCCCCGAACCATAAAGCAGACTTGCAATCAAGCGATGTTCGCCTTTCATCTTGGCAATTACGGCGGTCGCCTCTGCCTTCGTGAAGACCACCGGCAACCTGCGCGAGTGACGCGCGCGTTCGACGCCTTCGATATTCAGCGGCTCCGTCTTCAGCACTTGCCGGTAAAGAAACAGGAGCGCGTTGAAGGCCTGGTTCTGAGTCGAAGCAGCGACCTTCTCGTTCACCGCCAGATGGGTAAGGAAGGAACGCACATGCTCGGCGTCCAGTTCTTTTGGGTGACGCTTGCCGTGATAAAAGATGTAGCGCTTGATCCAATTGCGATAGGCTTCTTCGGTGCGCAGGCTGAGATGTCTGAAGCGAGCAACATCGCTCACTTGATCGAGCAGCTTTCTCTTCGCCATCATCGACGCATAATACCGCACGCGAAGGGATTATGATCCGGCAGGAACCGCGCATCTACGAAAGGCTTTCTCTGCGCTAGAGAAGAGTGTCGTAGCCATAAATTTGCTGTTCAGGCTGACGGAAGGTTTGATGTTTCATAACGGGATCGAGCGTATTATGGTTAACGCATAATTCCCGGTATCGCGCTATTATGGTGCGTGATGCATAATTAATAGTTAGACGTGCCCAATCTTGAATGTGTGGTTACGCAGGAAGGAGGCAGTGGTGATGGACGTTGCAAATTCGC
>JBGPWS010000080.1:0-14509 GCA_041492345.1 Pyrinomonadaceae bacterium
AGCTCGTCCGGCACGACGCTTATCCTCGGGGCGGCTGACAAACCTTCGTGGCAAAAGGCATAATGCCTCTTCGCCGATTACAGGAGACTCCTGATTCGTGATCATATCTTCAATAGAACTACGAGAGATTCGTCTGCCGCTCATCCACTTCTTCGAGACAAGTTTTGGCCGCACGACTGAGCGCCGGATCATCCTGGTGCGCGTAAGCGACGCAGACGGCGCCGAAGGCTGGGGCGAGTGCACCGCGGGTGAAGGCCCCTTCTATTGTGAAGAATGGACGGAGACCGCATGGGCTACTCTCAGAGATTTTCTGGCGCCCATGGTCGTTGGGCACGAGATCAAGAATGCCGCGGGTACCAACGAACTGATGAAAAAGGTCCGCCGTAATCGCATGGCGAAGGCGGCGATTGAAACTGCGTGCTGGGATTTAGAAAGTAAACGAGCCGGCGTGCCGCTGTGGCAACATCTCGGCGGTGTACGCGAACAGATTCCGTGTGGCGTCTCCATCGGTATTCAGGATTCGCCGGACTTGCTTTTGGAAAAGATCGAAAAGGAACTCAACGCGGGTTACCAACGCATCAAGATCAAAATCAAGCCCGGATGGGACCTCGATGTTGTGCGGCGAGTGCGCGAACGTTATCCTGAGATTCTTTTGACGGTTGACGCTAATTCGGCTTACACGCTGGCGGATGTATCACTCTTCAAAGCCCTGGATGAATTTGATCTGATGATGATCGAGCAGCCTTTGGCGCATGATGACATGTTCGATCATGCCAAATTGCAAAAGCAGATCAAGACGCCGATTTGTCTTGATGAGTCCGTGCACTCCGCCGAGGACGCTCGGCATGCAATCGACATCGGGGCTTGCCGGATTATTAATGTGAAGCTGGGACGCGTGGGTGGTCATGCGGAAGCCAAGAGCGTCGAGACTGTTTGTCGCGAGCACTCGATCCCGGTCTGGTGCGGCGGCATGTTGGAATCAGGCATCGGCCGCGCGCACAATATCGCGATGGCCACTTTGGCCGGCTTTACGCTGCCGGGCGATATCTCGGCCAGCGCGCGTTATTGGGCAGAGGACATAATTGAACCTCCCGTGACAGTTAGTGAACGGGGAACGATTGCCGCGCCAAATAAACCAGGTATTGGGTTTGAAGTAAATCGATCACGAGTTGATAGTCTCACCATGAGATGTGATCGAATCACGAATGAATAACAAATGCCGGTAGGGTTCTGATTCGGTTTCGTGCTTTCTTTCCGCTTGGATGAGAACGATCCACGAAATCACACGAAATCGCACGAACAAAACTAGTTCCATTTCGTGTATTTCGTGGATCGTTTTACCAGGCAAGGAAATCTCTCAAACTAGGACACCACAAAAAATGCCGAATGCACTGACAGCCGAACAAGCCATGGCCCTGCGCGACCATTTCATCGCGCGTCAGCATGAATTGCTGGCCCTCACCTGTGCTTTGGTTGAGACCGAGTCGCCTTCGGGTGACAAGGACGGCAGCAGCAATGTCGTGTCTTTGTTGGCCAGCGCCGCCGGCAGTATTAGTGCGGTCAGTTCGGTCGAGCGAATAACGAGTGAGGACTTTGGTGAGCACGTGCGCATACGTGCATTCGCGGGACAGAATGACGCTGCTCCAATTGTAATGCTCGGGCACACGGACACGGTCCACCCGCGGGGCGCGATTAAGGAACGTCCCTGGCGTTCCGAGGGCCACCGCATTTATGGGCCCGGGGTTTTTGATATGAAAGCCAACATAGCGCTCGCCCTCGAGGCGCTGCGTGCGTGCGAGGCGACTAATGCGTTGCCGAAATCACCCATTACCATTCTGCTGACATGCGACGAAGAGAGTGGCAGTCCGAGCGGTCGCAGTTTGGTAGAAGAGGAAGCAAAGAATGCGCGCGCGGTGTTGGTGCTCGAGCCTCCGGCAAGCGGTGGCCGGGTCAAGACCGGGAGGAAGGGAACAGGAATCTTTGTGGTTGAAGTCCACGGGCGCGCTGCGCACGCCGGCCTCGAACCTGAAAAAGGGGTCAGCGCCGTGCTCGAGTTGGCCCGCCAAACCATCCGACTGACCAACCTGAACGATCCGGCGGTAGGCACGACGGTTACGGTCACAGTTGTGCAAGGGGGCACGCATTCGAATGTGGTGCCGGCGGAAGCTCGCGCCGAAGTTGATATGCGCTTTAGCTCCGCCGAGGCTGGCCGCCGGATTGAGAGTGCGATATTGAATCTGAAGCCATTCGACGAACGCGCGCAAGTGATCGTTTCCGGCGGAATCAATCGCCCGCCACTCGAACGGACTGAGAAAGTCCTGGGACTTTACCAGCAGGCCCGCCAGATTGCCGGCTTGCTCGACTTTGATTTAGGGGAAGCCAGCGTAGGCGGCGCTTCAGATGGAAACTTTGTCGGGGCCCTGGGAGTGGCGGTGCTTGATGGGTTGGGAATTGAAGGCGACGGCGCGCACGCTGCGCATGAACACATCATCGTCGATAATATTCCGTTGCGCGGCGCGCTGTTGGCTGCACTGATCGCTACGCTTTAGTTTTGAGGTCACTCTGCAGGCTGTACTTGAGGTCAGTACCGAGAGCGGTAGCGACCGGGTAACTCCACGATAACTCGATCGTCGCCCGGCTTCCAGACAGTCACGCGTCGGGTTCGTCAAAGGCAGAGCAGTTTGTGTCGTGTAGTCACCCGGTCGCTACCGCTCTCGGTACTGACCTCACAACACGTCGGGCTACTCAGCACCGCCCGCTACGCGCAGGCGGTTGGACATTCAGATGAAAATCGCTACCTGGAACGTTAACTCGATCCTCGCTCGTCTGCCCCTGGTCACGCGTTGGCTTGAGGCCGAGCAGCCCGACGTCTTGTGCATTCAGGAGACGAAATGCACGGACGATAAGTTCCCCACGCTCGAGCTGAAAGCGATTGGCTATGACTGCGTGATCTTTGGCCAGCAGAGTTACAACGGCGTGGCGATCATCTCGAAGGCCGGTTCAGCCAGTGTCCAGCGCGGCTATCCCGGCGACGATCCGTCCAGCCAGGCGCGTTTGCTTTCAGCCGACATCGCCGGTGTGCGGATCGTCAACGTCTACATTCCCAACGGCCAGATGGTTGGCTCGGAAAAATACCAGTTCAAGCTTGACTGGCTGAAGCGGCTGCGCGAGTTCCTTGACGCCGGCTATGACAGCAGTACTCCCGTGTTGCTGTGCGGCGATTTCAACGTCGCGCCGGAAGAGCGTGATGTGCATGACCCACGCCTTTGGCAGAACCGCATACTATTTTCTGAGCCGGAAAAAGCCGCCCTACAGCATGTCAAGGAGTGGGGATTCACCGACACGTTTCGTTTGCACACAGAGGAAGGCGGTCATTACTCCTGGTGGGACTATCGCGCGGGCGGGTTTCGTCGCAATCTGGGTTTGCGGATCGATCACGTATGGGTATCAGCGCCACTGGCTGCGCGCAGCAAGACTACCGTCATCGATAGGGGACCGCGTGGCTGGGAGCGACCTTCCGATCATGCTCCGGTCGTTGCGGAGTTTGATTGAAGTAACGTCAGCCGATTACCGATTTCCCGGATGGGATCAACACATGAAGAACGGCGTCCAGGGGCTGTAGCACCTGCTGATGTTCGTAATTACCACCTGAACAATAATCAACGTCGTCCAGACCAGCATCAGCGCCCTGAAGTCAAGTTTTCCGGAGTTTATCCAGCCCCAGAGGAAGGTCCAAATTCCGCAAGTGACTATACCGATGATCCCATGTACGGCACCGGCGTTCTGAAACTGTTTGACGAGAACCAGAACTAAACAAATGACGTTAGCCAAAGCAACGAGCAGCAGAGGTAATTCCATACCGTTCGGCCTCCATAAATTTTATTTTCGTTAACTCAATTAGACGTCAGCTCCGCGGTCTTCTCGGTAATATCTTTCTGAGCCCACTCGTTGTCCCGTGAGGCCTCACCAGCCTTATGGCGCTTGGCTTCCTTCATGCGACTGACAAGATCCATGTGAGTTGAGAAGTAGGGCAGGCTCTTTCCCACAATCTCCTGAACTGAGTTGAAGCCTTTGTCGGTCATGAATTTTGCCAGGCCTTCCTGGAGTTCGTCGACCATCTTCACGCCCTTGAGCATGACGCCGGTACAGACCTGCACTGTTGAAGCGCCGAGCAGCATGAACTCGATCGCATCGTGGGCGGTTTCGATTCCGCCGATGCCGCTGATCGAGGTCTCTTTCGGCAGCGACAAAGCAAGTTGGCTGACCATGCGCAAAGCGATTGGCTTTACTGCCTGAGAAGAGTAACCGCCGGGAACTGAGTAGCCTTCGACTGTGGGCATGGGGCGCAGCGTGTCCAGATTTACGCCGATGACAGAGAGGATCGTATTAATAGCTGAGATGCCGTGCGCCCCGCCGCGCACCGCGGCCGACGCCGGCGCTTTGATGTTCGTAATGTTCGGCGTCATCTTTGCCCAGACAGGAATCTTCGCTACTTCAGTCACCCATCCGGTCACCTCTTCAGTCAGGTCGGGATGTTCGCCCATCTCTGAACCCATTTTGCGTTCAGTCATTCCATGCGGGCAGGAAAAATTCAGCTCGAACGCATCGACGCCGGTGTCCTGCACAACCCGAGTCAGTTCCTGCCAGCGCCCCTTGTCATACTCTTCCATGATCGACGCGATCAGAACATGGTTCGGATAATCCTTCTTAATCTGGCGAAACTCTTCGAGCCAGACTTCGATGGGACGGTCTGAGATCAGTTCGATGTTCTCGAACCCGATCACCTCGCCGTTGTTGCGCGAGCGCAGCTTGCCATAACGCGGCACGACGTTAACGACCTTGCTTGACTCAAGGCTGATAGTCTTTGCTACCGCGCCGCCCCAACCGGCGTCGTACGACTTTGCGATTACGCGCGCGTTGGTTCCCGGCGGGCCTGAACCAAGCAGAAATGGATTAGGGAACTTAATACCGTTAACTGTGATTGAGAGATCCATGATTTACTCCTGATAACTTACAAGCCCTTCTGCAAACCAGAGTTTAGGAATCGAGCCGCCGGCCCATTCGGCTTAAGGTGTTCATTGACGACACTGAAAGGGATAAACGTCCGGTCAAACACGGCGATCGCGTGCGGAAAATCGAAATAGACCATCAGGCCTTGCGGAGTCATGGCCCAATCGGATAATTCGGACAACTGATCGATCGTCATGATCGGTTCATCTCTTGGGTTGGGCTTTCGTCCCTCGCGCCTCGCGTCTTCCTGCTCAAGGGCAGCCGCACGCCTGTCAATATCAGCAACCACGTACTTGGCGATCGCGGTTTTGTAATCACTATCCGGTTTGAAAATATCTTCAAGTTCGAGTTCTTTGTTCCCTGACAGATCGTAGGTTAATGACCAAAAGCCGGTGTTAGGATGTGCTCCGCCTGAATCAGAGTATTCACGCATCTCGATACTGATCAGATCGTTGGTGGCAAGCATAACGTTATAGTTTGTCTCGAAGCTGGTGCGACCCGGTATTGGTTCGGGGTTACCCTCCTTAATGGCCTTTTGCACCAATGCGACGACCCGCCGATTGAAGCTCTCGGCGGCGGGACTTAACGCCCTACTGCCGTTCGTGATCTGTGGATAGGAAACACTAACGCCGGACTTGCGATTAGCAATAATCTTCGGCGTGACTTGCAGCCCATTCATGAACGCGATGTGCTGCTCCTCCAGCGTGACGTACGCCTCGCGCGTTCCATCCGGCCTGGACCAGCTACAGTCAGAATCGATCGGGTCGTCGAGCTTTCGCTTACAGGCGAACTTGCCGGTCTGTTTGCCGCTCGCGCTGAATTCCGCCAGCTCAAGCCTGCCCTGGTCGTCCAGCTGGCCACTTAGTTTTAGATCCTCGCCGATACTATCGTATGAATATGTTCCGGAGACTTTGTTTCCCTGGACATTCAAGCGCATCTGAATGTGACTTCCGCCAATCGACCCACGATAGACCTTCGCCGCCGGTGATGTCTGGCACATTACCGCGCCTGCGTGCGTCAAACAAAGCACGGCTGCCATTACCAGTCTTGCATGAGTTGTTTTCACAGTCGTTCCTGTTACTGAGTTCCTACAATTCAGCGTCTGCTTCGATCTCGATGAGCATTCGTTCATCAATTAAGGCACTGACTTCTACCATCGTGGTTGCGGGCATCACCTCGCGAAGAAACTCACCATGAGCGCGCCCGTATTCTTCCCAACGGGAAATATCCGTAACGAACATCCGCGTTCGCACGATATGTTCAAGGCCGGCGCCCAGCCGATTCAGCGCTTGCTCGATATTCTTTAGCACCTGCACGGTTTGAGCGTAAGCATCACCGATGCCAACTATCTCACCGTCTGCATCAAGTGCTGTCGTTCCCGTCACGTAAATCCGATTGCCCACGCGGACCGCGCGAGAATAGCCAACAATCGACTCCCATTTTGCGCCGGACGATATTCTCTGCCTTTCGTTCACGACATTTTCACGCGGACTAGTCGGCTACAATTTGTCCGTAACTGTCGGGCCGTCGATCGCGGAAGAATTGCCAGGTGTTGCGTACTTCGCGAATCAGATCGAGATTCAGATCAGCGACGACGATCGCATCCTGATCACGCGGCGCCTGCGCAATGATCTGACCGCGCGGATCACAAAAGTAACTCTGGCCATAGAACTCGCCGATGTCCCAGGGCAGTTCGTGACCGACGCGATTGATGGCCCCGACAAAGTAACCGTTGGCGACTGCGTGCGCCGGCTGTTCCAACTTCCAGAGATACTCAGAAAGTCCGGCAACCGTGGCCGATGGATTGAAGACGATCTCGGCGCCGTTCAATCCCAGCACGCGCGCGCCCTCAGGAAAGTGGCGGTCATAGCAGATGTAAACGCCTATGCGTGCATAGGCAGTATCGAAGGCGGGATAGCCCAGGTTGCCGGGGCGAAAATAAAACTTTTCCCAGAAGCCGGGATTGACGTGCGGAATGTGGTTCTTACGATACTTACCCAGGTACTTGCCGTCAGCGTCAATCACGGCGGCCGTGTTGTAGTAGATGCCCGTCATCTCTTCTTCATAGATCGGCACAATGATTACCATGTTGTGCTGCTTAGCGAGATCTTGCATTAATTTTGTAGTTGGCCCGTCGGGGATTTTCTCGACCGCCTCGTACCAGCGGGTCTGTTGCTCAGCGCAGAAATAGGGCGTGGTGAAAACTTCCTGCATGCAGAGAATCTGCACGCCTTGCTTCGCCGCGTCATCAATCATCACCACATGCTTTTCGATGTTGAGTCTCTTGATCTCGTCAATCGACGCGTCGGTCGGCGCCGCGTTTTTTGCTTGAATCAATCCGCATCTAACTGTTCGTGCCATGTGTACTCCGTAGTTTCAGGTTTCAAGTTTCAAGTAGTTTCGGCTTGGACAGGCTTTGCGATCTGTGGCGGCGCCAGTTTCATCAACAACAGGTAAGTGCCCGCCGATGCTCCAAAGCCGACAAACCACGCGTAACTATAAAACATTTGCAGCAACGGAACTACTATGCCAACTCGAGCGAGCAGCGGACCAGCCCACGCCAGGGCGCAGCCGACCAGCGTGGCGACCACCGCGCGCCAGTTCCACCCCCCGTTGTAAGTGTAGACGCCACGAGTCCGATAGAGATCGCCGAGTTCCAGACGCTTCTGCCGGACCAGCCAGTAGTCGGCGATCAAAACTCCCGCGATTGAGGCCAGCCCGCCGGAGTAGCCAACCAGCCAGGTGAAGATATAACCCGAAGGATCCGCGAGCAGGCGCCACGGCTGCATGAGTATTCCGATAATGCCGGTAATCAGACCGCCGGTGCGAAACGAAATCAGTTTCGGAAACGCATTGGCAAAATCATTCGCTGGCGAGACAACGTTAGCCGCTATGTTGACGGCGAGGGTTGCAACCACAACGGTGAACATTGAGATTGCGATCACGGTGACCTGATGAAACTGGCCGACCAGTTTCATCGGGTCCCAAAGCTCATCGGCTTTCATGTGCGGATAGATAATAACGGCCGCTGAGGTGATCATCACACCCATCGCGGCGAACACAGTCATCGTTGTTGGTAACGCGACGACTTGCCCAATCGCCTGTTCGCGCTGGCTGTGGCCGAAGCGCGTGAAGTCCGGCATGTTCAGCGACAGCGTAGCCCAGAACCCAATCATTCCCGTCAAAGAGGGAATGAAGATTGGCCAAAACTCTCTGATGCTATGAAATTTACTTTCCTGAGTCAGGAGATAGCCTAAACCATGAGCTTTCCAGATCGCCCAGCCGAGTAGCAGCGCGGTCATGACCAAGACAAACGGAGCCGCCCAGTTCTCGACTTTTCTCAGCAGATCCATGCCGCGATAAATGATGTAAATATTCAAACCCCAGAAGAGCAGAAACGAAAGCCACTCTGTAGTCATGTGGCCGAGTACTGGCCCGCCAAGCAATGTTGGCCATCTGGGAATAATCGCGGTGAACAAAGTGTGCAACGCTTCGCCGCCAATCCATGCCTGAATTCCAAACCAGCCACAAGCGACAATCGCCCGCATCAGTGCCGGAAGATTCGAGCCGTACGTACCGTAAGCGGCGCGCGCAAAAACAGGGAAGGGAATTCCATACTTTGTGCCGGGATGAGAGTTGAGCAGGATCGGAATCAGCACAATCGTGTTGCCCAACAGAATCGTGATCAGCGCCTGCCACCAGTTCATGCCCGCGCTGATTAATCCGGACGAGAGCATGTAGGTCGGAATGCAGTGTGCCATGCTGATCCAAAGCGCCGCATAGTTGTAAGTCGTCCAGTTGCGGTCGGAAACCTTGACGGGCGCGAGGTCGCGATTGAAGAGCGGGCTGCGACTGATCTCTGCGAACGCCTCATGCTTCAGCTCGACGCGTCCGTCGGGGTACTGGATCGTCTCGGTGCTATTGGTTGGCACTATCCGTCATTTCTCCATGTCGAACTTCGGCGGGCGGTTGCTCTGCTTTCTGTAGGTTCCATTCGCATACACGTTGTGGCCGAATCCGCAGTCTGCATCGGAGCCATCCTGTTTGACGATGAGCTTGTTGCCAACAAACTTGAGCGTAATTGTGCATGCGGTTGTGTCCGCTGGTTTGAAGACAGCGGTCTTGCCGGTGAGGGTCGCTTCGCCACTGCCCTCGCCAATGTGCGCCGTCAAGAGGCCTCGAACCTTGTACACATAAGTAAGCGAGCAGGCCGCTTTTAGTTTGCCGTCGCCCAGGTCGAGGATCTTCCAGTCGCCAGAGCGGTTCACATAAGTGCCGGTGAACTGACTCGGTCGAGCTGGGAGCGAGCCATGCCTCTGTTGGGCGTTTGCCGGAAGAATCAGCGCCAGAACAACCAGACAGATCGCGTTTTTCGCAGTGCTTTGGTGGCTACGCACTCTCGCGGCTTTTGCCATCTCGTTCCGAACCTCGGGTTCTCATCTAATTAAGTCTGAAACGCACAGTGACTTGCGCGGTCACCGAGATCGAGCCGGGCGCGATGGCGGATTCGCGGTCTGATGAGTCTCCGCTGATAGACGACGAAACATTCTGGCTCGCAGCGCGCGGAGTGTAATCGCCACCGCCCTCAGTGATCGAATAAGCGGGTCCGATCGATTGACCAATCTCGCGGGCCATGAGACTGGCTTTTTCCTGCGCGGCTTTTATGGCCATGGCGCGCGCCTGATCCCTGTGTTTGCGAAGCTGCGAATCGCGGAATTCGACATTGCTAAGCCTCGTAACTCCAGCTCTAAGCACGTCCGATAGCATTGAATCAAAACGGGAGATGTCCCGGAGTATTACCGCGATCGTCTTTGACACCTGGTAACCCACAAACTCGCGCTTCATATTGCGTCGTTGCTCATAGTCGACGTCATCAGTGTTGTATTTGGGTTGCGCGCTGATGAAGCTGGTTTGCACGTCTTCCGCCTTGACGTTGTTCTTTTTGGCTATTGCGAGCACCTCTTTCACGCTGTCATCAGTTCTTTTCTTGGCCTCGCTTATGTCCTTGTCTACCGACTCGACACCAAGAGTGAAGACGACCTCGTCCGGCGGTACGCGCACTTCCGCCTGACCGCTGACCGTAATTAGGGGTGGCTCGATCCCGCTTTGGGCAAAGGCCTGGAGCGAGAAGATCAATACCGCGGCAGTTAACAGGAGCAGCTTCTTCATAGACTTCCCTTTGTGTGAACCGGATTACTTGCGTTGCGAATCGTCGATGAACTTTCCGACATCGGCGCGCAGACGACCCAATTGCTTCTCGTCGATGTACATCATGTGCCCGGCCTCGTAATAACCGGTTGAGACATTTTTCAGCAGCATCGGATCGAGACTGATGTGATGCAGGGTGTACTGCACGGCAAAGTACGGTGTCGCCATATCGTAGTAACCCATGGCGACGTAAATCTTGAGATAGGGATTCTGTGCGAGCGCCGTGCGCAGGGCGACGCTCGTGTCGACGTAGCCGTTATTGGTGTTCCAGTTCCATGGACTAGTGATGCCGCCGCCGAGGATGTAGTACTCGAGGTCGCTCTTGTAACCGAGTTCAGCGCGAACATAGTTGTTGAAGGTCGAAGTGTACGGCGGACGAATCGCGGCCTCGCTGGCGTCGAAGTCGGGGCCCGCGGTGACGTAACTTGAGTCATAACCCTTGAACCGAGCGTCGAGACGTCCAATCGATCGCTTTTCGTCACGCAGCAATTCTTTGCGGAAGAAGTTCAGCGACACGCGCAGGTTTGCATTGTCGATGAACTGTGAAGAGAGCCCGGTGTAGCGGGACAATTTGGCGATCGTTTCCTGTCGCTCCTGCGACGTTAATCGGTCGCCTTTCTCCAGCGCCAGGGTGTAATCCGTAGCGGCCCACTTCTCAACTTCCGCCACCACATGTTGCACCGATTTCGACTGGAGATCGGGAGGCAGTTTCTTGTGATACCACGCCGTTGCCGCGTAGGAGGGCAGGAACATCACGTAGGGCAGATCATTTCCCGCCGCAAAGTCTGTCGTCTCGAAATTCATGATCGTGGAAATGAGTACAATACCGTTGAAGGCGATGCCCTTACCGATCAGGTATCCAGACAACGCCGAAGCGCGGGTCGTCCCATAGCTCTCGCCGGCCAGAAACAGCGGCGAGGTCCAGCGTTCATAGCGCGTCAGATACATCCTGATGAACTCGCCGACTGATTCAATATCGCCGCTCAGACCGAAGTACCTGGCCGCGAGATCAGGCCTTACCGCGCGACTGTAACCGGTGCCGACCGGATCAATAAATACCAGATCGGTCTGATCAAGCCAGGTGTATTGATTGTCAACCAGAGCATATGGCGGCGGCGGCATGGTGCCATCGGGATTCATGGGCACGCGCCTTGGCCCGATCGCGCCGAGATGCAGCCAAACCGAAGCCGAACCCGGTCCGCCGTTGAATGAAAACGTGAGCGGGCGGCGGCCGCGGCTGCCCGCGTCATCCAGCGTGTAGGCCATGAAAAATATGCGCGCTTCAGTTTCGCCTTCACGATTCTTGAGCGGCATCATGCCCACCGTGGCGGTGTAATGAAGCGTTTTGTCGCCGACCTTAATCTCATGTTTCGTGACTACCGGCGGCTCTTCGGCTGGTGGCGTTGGGCGTTCTTGTGGTCCTCGCTGTTGTGCTGGGGAACCAGAAGGCGAAGCCGTCGCTTGTGGCGCTGGTGTTGGTTGTTGAGCTGGGGCTGGTTGTTGTCGGCGTCCTTGACCTTCTTGTCCGAAAGACAATAACGCAAAGCAAAGCAGAGTAGCTGCGAGCATCGTTGGTTAACCTTTCCGCAATGGTAGTCTTGAAGGTAACAGCAAGGCGGTCATAGTAAGACAAACCGAAGTGAGGCTACAAGTGTTTTGATGAGGTTCGTGGATCAGTTTGGAGCGAAACTAATCTCATTAGCACCCGGCTTCAGCCAGGTGATTGCGGTGGTCTATTGATCTCTGAGCCGTTTCAACGGCTTATCATGAAACCGTTGAAATGGCTCATGTCCAATCGTAAACGCCGGATCACCGCGCTGAAGTGCGGTGCTAATGAGAATTTCAAGCTGAGCTAGAACCGAGTTTGATCGCAGCACGGCGCTTCCTGCGCGTGGTTTACGGGCGGGTCGAGCACCCCAGCGGGGCTGCCCCGCCGGGGACCCCGCACGCCCGGGCCACTCTTATTTCTGCACCGGAATAAATCTGGGCCGGCCACCCTTGATCGGCCGATACGTCCCCGTAGCCATCACGTTGTGGCCAAAGCCACAATCGGCATCTGAGCCTTCCTGAGTAACTTCCATCCGGTTCGTCAAAAACGTCATCGTGATCTTGCACTTGGTAGTGTCTCCGGGAATGAAGGTCGCGACGTTACCTTTGATATCCGCTTCGCCCGTCGCCTCGCCGGTAAGCCAAGAGAGCTGACGCACAACATAAGCAGGAATGCTTTCTTCATTGCATGTGTCCTGATCCGAAAGGGAGTGGCTTATCAGGCCGCGGTGTTTAGAGTACCGACTTCAGTCGGCTTCTATTATCGAGAAAGAACCCAACGAAAGTTGGTACTCTAAACATTCCTAACCTGGTGACTCGAATTTTGGCTTACCGCCTCTAATCTTGCGGTAGGTTCCGGTAGCGAAGACACTATGGCCAAAGCCGCAATCCGCATCGGAGCCGTCCTGGTTGACTTTCAATTTTCCCGGCAAAAACACCAGGGTGATCTCGCAACGTTCGGTATCTGGTGGCTTGAACGTGGCGATGTTGCCGTCAATGATGGCCTCACCCATGGCATAGCCCAGGTTGACACTCTTCGCCAGCGTCGGATGGACGCCATCGAATTGCACCTTCAATTTGTTGTGACCCAGAGCCAGAATGCGAAATTCGCTTTGATAATAGCGGTAGACGCCGTTGGCCTGCGCGGCGGTGACAATCTGATGTTTCTGCGGCGGTTTGGGCGGAGTGGGGGGCTGGGGGCCTTGCGCGACAGTTGAAAGGGCGCAGATCAGCAAGAGCAACATTAACACGACCGTTCTTTTCATCAATTTCACCCTCGAGCAATTATCGACGACGCCAAAATACCTTAGAAGAATGCCGAAGAAAAGCTCCGGTTCATCATAGTAGTGTTTTGATTGAGCCTCGGTACTGACCTCATTCCCATCAGAAGCAATCGGACTGCCCGTCGGCTCCGCACTGAAACATGTATGGAAAGCTCGCTCTGGTTAGTTTCTCAGTCGCGTCCCAAACCCTCGTCTGGTGGTACCGGTCTGCCGTCCATCCTATCCGTCGCTTGTTGCGCCAGGTTGATTGAAGCGCCGCGTCCTCGCCATCGCCCATCAGATGACAAGACTCATGCAGCAGTACTGCGGCGCGCTCTTTGTCATCAACCGGAACATCGAAGAATTCCGGGTAGAGCGTTACTACCTCGAACGGAAAGTTAGTGGCGGCGTAAGCATCGCGATGGCCAATGTATCTGTTCCACCAGCTGTCCGTGCCGCGGAAAACCGTTAGACGTTTGAGGATGAAAGCTTCACGATTGAAGCCTTGCTGTTGCAGCACTGCAATCGCATTCTGGACCTTCTCTCGTTGGTCGGGCTGAAGTCCATCGGAACTTATCAAAAGGGAAGCGTAACAAATCATCAAAGCAATCAAGGTAGCTCCGAGTATCCACGCTACCCGCTTGAGAAAACCTCTTTTCTTTACGGTCGCACCTGCTACTGGTTCTGCTGGCCCGGATTCCACTCGCTCCTCGTCGGCCAGCGGCGTTCCGCAGCGCCGGCACAGTTCGTCGGAGCCGGTATTGACTAATCCGCAGTGAACGCATTTTCTTCGTGACTGGTGAGGTGTCTGGTTAGAATCGTGGTTCATCGTGCTGAAATCAGTCGGAGGCCGGACCAGAAAAGTTCGGGGGAGCTAATAAGTTCAGAAGTCTATATGGCTACGCACTCGCCGCGTTTCAGGAAGCGACCGTTGCCCGTTTTGCCTTTGAACTCGCCGTGATCAATTACGACGTTACCACGCGAAAGCTCAGTGTCTACCACGCCTTTGATTGTCCTGCCTTCATAGGCGCTGTAGTCGACATTCAGGTGATGAGTCTTGGCGCTGATAGTCTGTTCCTTTTCCGGATCGAAGATCACGATGTCCGCGTCTGAGCCGATGGCGATTGTGCCTTTCTTCGGGAAGAGGCCGAACATCTTCGCAGCGGCGGTTGAGGTCAGCTCGACAAAACGATTTAGCGAGATGCGATTCTCGACGACACCGGTATAGATGAGTGACACGCGATGCTCGACGCCGGGCGCGCCATTCGGAATTTTGGTAAAGTCATCGCGGCCCAACTCCTTCTGTTCTTTCATGCAGAAGGGACAGTGATCAGTCGAGATGACTTGCAGATCGTCCATCTTCAGACCCTTCCACAACTCAGCTTGATTAGCTTTTTCCCGGAGTGGCGGGGTCATCACGTATTTGGCGCCGTTAAAGTCTTCTCCGTAGTCATCGATGGAAAGAAAGAGATACTGCGGGC
>JBGPWS010000269.1:0-6447 GCA_041492345.1 Pyrinomonadaceae bacterium
GAGTACACGGGCGAAGTCACCGGCCTCGGCACCGTTCGCTTGCTTGAAGCCATCCGCGAGACAGGCATGAGGCCGAAGTTTTACCAGGCATCGTCCTCGGAACTTTACGGGAAAGTGGCCGAGACGCCACAGACCGAAACGACGCCCTTTTATCCTCGCTCGCCTTACGCCTGCGCCAAGGCCTACGCCTATTACATCACCGTCAACTATCGCGAGTCGTATGGGCTGTTCGCCTGCAATGGAATTCTCTTCAATCACGAATCAGAGCGTCGCGGCGAAACTTTCGTGTCGCGCAAGATTACGCGCGCCGCGACCCGCATCAAGCTCGGATTGCAGGACAAACTTTACATGGGCAACCTCGACGCGCGGCGCGACTGGGGTTACGCGCGCGATTATGTCGAAGCGATGTGGATGATCATGAACGCCGAAGAGCCGGATGACTATGTGGTCGCCACTGGCGAGACACATTCCGTCCGCGAATTTCTCGAGCAGACGTTTGGCTATCTGGAGCTCGACTGGGAAAAATATGTCGAGATCGATCCGCGTTATTTCCGTCCCGCCGAAGTTGATCTCTTGCTGGGAGACGCGAGCAAAGCTCGTCGCAAGCTCGGTTGGGAACCGAAAGTCACCTTCGACGATCTCGTGAAATTGATGACTGACTACGATCTGAAGCTGGCTAAGCAGGAAGCCGAGGCGCGCGAACTCAAACACACCTCCGCCACAAACAAAGCGCGCTGGGGAGCGAGCTAGTCTACCAAGGAACTCCAGTTTGCGGCTTGCGGCATCAGAACCCCATTCCAATGCTCTCGGGTGCTTTTTTTTACTGAACATGAAGCTCACTAGGTTGGGCGTAGATCGTTAAAGGCGAGAGCCGCGGGAGCTCGTCTCTCAAATTGAAACATAGAATCAACGTTGTCTGTAGCCGCACCGGGCCCTAGACTCTGATGAGCGAATCGCCACGAACCAACACCGAAATACGAGAGTGGTATTTGGAGGAAGTCGCTCTCATTCATGGATTGAATAAGCAATGGTTAACGCGGGGACTGTCGGCGAAAGACCGCGCGAAAAAGGCATGGCGAATCAGACACGAAGCGCGCCTGAAGGCGCGAGCGATGATGGCTGATCCGGAAGAAGTCGAGATGTTGGAAGCAAGAGATATTGTAGAATACGGAAGCCCGGACGGGCCGACTCTTGAATTCCTGGTTAAAGAGTGTCAGGACGCCGGACTAAAAGGAAAGGCCGTTTATGAAGCAATCATCGAAGGTTCCCATCGAACGAATAGAGGCGTAAATGACAAGTTTGGATTATAATTTGACAGAGCAAAATACATGTCAACGAAAACGGCAACAAATTATTTAACTGAGAGCATTGATTGGAAGCGGACGGCGGACCCGCGCCATCCGTTTGCTGCTAAGTTTGAAGGCGAGAAATGTGTTATTCGGCTGAATAATTTTCCCGACGAACATCTTTATACGCTGATTGTAGATGGAGAAGAAGTTGTTGCCTTTGACGATTGGTCAGCGAGTTGGAGTCGGCCCGCCAAAGAAAAAGCTCTCAGTCAGCCCGCGCCCAACAAGTCAATGGCGCGGACTCGCAAACGATCAGCGAAAAAATCTACGTGGCATTCCATCGAACAATCTGTGTATCACGACAGCTCTGGATGCAATACCGGCAACAACATTGACCCTGAGCACCTTCGACAGGGAACGGGTGGCAAGCCGCTTTGCCAAGAGTGCAATCGCCTCAACCAGATTGGACGATAGACCGCAATCTAACTCATTCAACCCGACGCCTCGATAGCATGGTTTTCATGAAGCCTCCTCTGATGTAGATTGAAGGCTGTTCGCTCGGCACGGGCTAATTCGGGCGTTAGGCAAAGAATTCAACGGCGGAAGAATTCCGCGATCGCGTTCACCACACAATCCTGCTGTTCATCAGTCAGCTCCGGATAGACTGGTAGCGCCAACGTCTCTTTTGCCGCCAGCTCGGCGATGGGAAAGTCGCCTTCCTTATAACCCAGGTAAGCAAAACATTCCTGCAAATGCAGCGGCACCGGATAGTAGACGTCTGTGCCCACGCCGCACTCGCGCAGATGTTCGCGCAGAGCATCACGCTTTCCGCCGCGGACGCGCACCACAAACTGATGAAAGATGTGGCGCGCGGTGGTTCTGACAAAAGGTAGTTCGACCTTGTCGCCTAAACCCGCGTCCCCGAACGTCAGTTCATATTGTTGAGCTTTGCGTTGCCGCCCGGTCGTCCACTCATCAAGATGCGGCAGCTTCGCGCGCAGCACGGCGGCCTGCAGAGCATCGAGCCGGCTGTTAATGCCGACGAGTTTGTGATGGTATTTCTGTTCTTCGCCGTGCACGCGCAGCATGAACAAGCGCTTCGCATGATCGAGTCCGTTTGTCACCAGCATTCCGCCATCGCCGGCGCCGCCCAAATTCTTTGATGGATAGAAACTGAAGCAGCCAATCGTCCCCATCGAGCCTGCGCGCCGGCGGCGATCCTCGGCGCCGATTGCCTGCGCTGCGTCTTCGATAATCGGAATCCCACGCGATTGACCAAGCTCGATCAATGGATCCATTTCAGCGCACTGGCCGTACATATGCACCGGCACGAACGCCCTGGTCCGTTCGGTAACCGCCGGCGCAACCAAAGATGGGTTGATATTGAAAGTACGCGCGTCGATGTCGACGAACACTGGCCGGGCTCCGAGCCTGGTAATCGAGCTGGCGGTAGCAAAAAAGCTGAATGGCGTAGTGATGACTTCATCACCTGCGCCGACCCCCAAAGACATTAGCGCCAGCAGCAGCGCATCCGAACCCGAAGCACACCCAATCGCAAACTTCGTCTGCGAATAGCGCGCAATCTCTTCTTCCAATCCTTCGACTTCGGCGCCGAGAATGAACTGCTGCGAGTCAAAGACGCGATCGACGGCCGCTCGTACTTCATCGCGGATCGTCTCGAACTGCGCCTGCAAGTCAAGCAATGGGACTTTTTTGATCTGAATTTGACTGGGTGTCATGTTGCCGGTGCGGACCGTACTGCCTGTACCGATTGCGCGGCGGGCGAAAACACTTTGACCCGCCCGTGGAAAAGAAGGACAACGAAGGCGCGCTACGTGAATATGGCACGGCCACCGTTCTTGATAGATTGCTGCGCTGCTTCCAACAGGCGCACCACGCGCAGGCCGGCTTCGCCGTCGGTCAACGGCCGTCGTGCGGTGCGAATTGAATCCAGAAATTCCGCGACTACGTAGCGCAAAGCTTCGGTCGAATCTAGCTTTGGCGCCCAGACGTCGCCAGTGCGATAACTCACTAGCCTCTGATAATCCGCTTCGCGATCACCTACGCGGTTTGTCGTCACGCCTTTGTCGTAAACACGCACCTTCTCAGTCGGCTCGATGTCGTCGTATAGGATCATCTTGCTGCTACCGGCGATCATGGTCCGGCGAATCTTGACCGGCGCCAGCCAGTTGAAATGAAAATGCGCGATGAAATCGTCAGCAAAGTGCATCATCAGGTAAGCGATGTTTTCAATGCCCGGTTCGATGTGACAACTCCCAATGGCGCTGACCATGTCCGGCTGTCGCTCGATCAGGTAATCCATGATCGATAGATCATGCGGCGCCAGGTCCCAAAGCACGTTGATGTCCGGCTGAAACAATCCCAGGTTGATGCGCACAGAGTCGAAATAGAGCAACTGGCCCAGCTCGCCACTGCGAACAATCTCTTTCATTTTACGCACGGCACCGGTGTACACGAACGTGTGATCGACCATCAGCGTGCGCTGATTACGTTCGGCGAGTTCGTTCAGCTCTTCCGCTTCGCGCGCGGTCGCCGTCAGAGGCTTTTCCACCAGCAAGTGCTTTCCCGCCAGCAAAGCTTGCCTGGCGATCGAAAAGTGTGTGGCCACCGGCGTGACTACGGCGATGGCGTCGAGCTTTGGATCCGCCAGGAGTTTTTGATAGTCGGTCGTGGTTTGTGCGGCGGGATAACGGCGGCCCATCGCCGCCAGACGCGCTTCATCGGCATCACAAATCCAGCGCAGGTCTGCCGTTTCGTTCTCGGCAAAGTTGCGCAGCAGATTCGGCCCCCAATATCCGCAGCCGATTACGCCGACGGTGGTCGCAGTCATGGCTAGAGAGAATAGCGGTCATTTGGGGAAAAGTGAACTACTCTCAGGAACCTCGCTCGCAATCGCACTTTCTTCCTCCTGGCAGGGTCCGAAACTCCGAGGCCCCGTCATTGAAAGCCGGTCTTAGATCGCATTACCGCCCTGATTCCGGTCCGCATCGATAAAAGCTTTGCCGGCAGAGATTGCCCCTCCGCTGCGAAGCATCAACGAACCGCATGAGTGTCGCCGTCCCCCGCAAGCTCTACCAACCGATAACCATCGCCATCGCGTTGGCGTTTGTCTATTTCACCGTGCTGCTGAAGTTGGGTGGCGACTGGTGGAACGACGAGAACTATTCGCACGGCCTGCTGATTCCCTTCATCATCGGCTACATCCTTTGGCTGGAGCGCGATCGTTTCCGCGAAGCCAGAACACAGCCTGCTGTCTGGTGGGGCGTGATTGGTGTCGGATTTTCACTGCTCCTGCTGTGGGCGGGAACAGCCGGCGCCGAACTCTTTGTACAGCGCCTCTCCCTGGTGGTAATGCTGGCCGGCGTAGTCATCTACTTCTGGGGATTTCGTCTGCTGCGTCTGATCGCGGTGCCCTTGTCGCTACTAATTCTTTCGATCCCGATTCCACAGATCATCTTCAACCGGATCGCTTTTCCCTTGCAGCTCTTCGCGTCGCGCTGTGCCGTCGCCGCGATGTCATTTTTTAGCATTCCAGTGCTGCGACAAGGAAATGTGATCGAGTTGATGCCGCTCGGCGCCAGCGAGCCTAAAAGACTCGCCGTCGTCGAAGCGTGCAGCGGCATACGCTCGTTGATGACGCTGGTGACACTGGCGGTGGTTTACGCGTACTTCACGAAACCGAAACAGGGTCCGACAAACTTCAGTTTGTCGCAAACCTCAGAAAAAGGTTCTGCAGAAGAGCACGACAAACTGAAGTTTGTCGGACATTTTCTTAAGAGTTTCACGTTTTGGCGCTCGCTGATTTTGGTTGTAGCGGCCGTGCCGATTGCAATTCTGACAAACGCTTTACGCGTCAGCGGCACCGGCGTGTTGGCGCACTACTACGGCACGCGCGTGGCCGATGGTTTCTTCCATTCGTTCTCGGGTTGGGTGATCTACATCGCGGCAGCGGTGCTGCTGTTCGCCACCGGCTGGATGCTTGATCGTTTCGCGCGACTAAATAAGAAAGGCCGGATTTACCAGATGAACAAGATTTCAGTTCATCATGTTAATCCTGCAAATCCTGTCTAATCCTGGCAAGCATGACAACTCAAGCCAACACAATTCGCTTCTGGGCCCTGCTGGCCGTCTTGTTAATGGGCGGCGGAATCATCAACGCCTGGGAGCGCGCCGGCGAAGCCAGTGTCGCGCGCCGGCCGCTAAAAGACTTTCCCGCGCAGATCGGTTCGTGGCGTCAGACGGGAGAGGACATCCGCTTCGACGACGAGACTGAAAAGGTTTTACGCGCCGATGACTATCTTTCGCGCAACTTTGTCTCGAACGGGCGCATGGCTTCGTTCTATGTCGGCTATTACGCGACGCAACGAAACGGTGCGACTTATCACAGTCCGCTGAATTGCCTGCCAGGCTCTGGCTGGGTCATGAGCGATGCCGCTCGCATTGCGATCACGCCCATGGGCGGCGGCGCGCCCTTTGAAGCAAACCGGTTTGTAGTCGCCAACGGCCGGGACCGCGCGCTGATGATTTACTGGTATCAGGGCCGGGGCCGTGCCGTCGCCAGCGAATACTGGGGAAAGATTTATACGGTGCTCGACAGCGTGCGCCGGCGTCGCTCGGACGGAGCGATGGTCCGGGTGATGGTTCCGGTGGGCAATTCGCAGGAGGAGGCCCAAAAAACCGCAGTTGAACTGGCCTCGCAGGCCGCTTTACCCCTGGCCGCCTATGTTCCGAATTGACCTATCCTGCCGCCTGCCGCCTACGACGCCGCCATTATTTCCTGGGGAAAACTTGGGATTATCGCTTTCTTACCTGTAACTCGCCGGTGCGTCCCCGCACTGACCGAGGTCGGAAACAAGGTTTTTGACATAAGAAACTTCGCCGCCAGCGACCTTCACGCGACTTTGCCCGTTGCCGAAGACAATCGCCGAAGCGAAACAGCCCGAGCGCGACGGCTTCCGTTTCTTGGAAAGTCCGCAGCGCTCACGGAGACCCGCAGTAATGAAAAATCACGAGTGCCGTCGAAAGTTCTACGTCCTTCCTCTGTTTCTTGCCTTGACCGCCGCGCTGCTAATTAGCGCGTGTACCACCCCGGAAAAAGCCAAAGCGCAGCATGTCGCTCGGGGCCAGGCTCTGCTCA
>JBGPWS010000006.1:0-36537 GCA_041492345.1 Pyrinomonadaceae bacterium
CGCTATAGGAGCACTCGTCGGACGTCATGCCGCCCATGTTCGTTGGCGTGTCGGGGCTGGTGAACATGACCATCACGCCGAGCGACGAGCTGACCTGAGATTGCGGAATCAAGGTGCAAATCGCGACGTTCTTACACGGGCCGCCGCTCGTGCCCCCATCGCCGGCCGGCGATGAGCCTGAACCGGTTTGCTGCGACTGCCCCAGGTTGCAGGCAGCCAGCAACAATGCCGCTAACAGTAGAACTTCCTTCCATTTAGAATCAAGTTTCAGTCTCATGACTTCCTCCAAAGAAGCTTGCCCTAACAGGCTGCTGAAAAAGTTATCGGCGCTAGTTGGGTTAACGATTTCTCTGTGCGACCTCTGTGGTTCTCTGTGTCTCTGTGGTGAAATCGCGCAGAAAAACACTCACCACAGAGGCCGGAGAGATCGCACAGAGAACCACAGAGAGGATCTACTAACGCTACTCGAATGGCTCTACGGCTTCCAGCTATCCGGGGCAGCCGCCGCGCCATCTTTGTTTTGGTATTCGATCTTTTGAAACGTGAACGAGACTTCTTCCATCGGCTGAATCCCTCCGTTTATTGTCTTCACGGATGAAACCATCGCGTTGGTGAGCGTGACCGTTTGATAAACTTCGGTGCCGCTGCCGACCGCGCGCCTGAATTCAAACACGACTGAGGTGAACGTCTCGCCGCTCGCTGCAGCTTTCACAAAAAACGGTGATGCCTCATCCAAATTGTGAACGATCACGACGGGGTCGTTTGCGCGTCTCATTCCTGCGCGGCCTGCGCTCGCTCCCCGTGCGCTGGTTGCCGGTCCCGCCGCCGCCGCTACGCTCGCTGACTGTCCACCCGCCAGATCGCGCGGCGATCGAACGTAGCGAAACTCCTGCGCCTGAGTCTTGATTTGTCCCTGGTTCCCCGAGATCGTGATCCACACGCCGCCCGTGGCCAGAGTAGAACCGGACATCACCAAAACTGCCATTGCCAATCCGATGAATCTTTTCATGATGTGTCTCCTTACTTTGAATTCTTGCTTTGAGAATGTTCCCTCTCTCTGGTGGGAGAGGGTTGGGGAGAGGGCTTAGCGCGTCGCCAGAACCCTACCCCTTTACCCCGTGAGATAAGTCTTGCTATCTCACGGGGTGAATCCCCTCCTCAAAACGGGAGGGGAACTCGCTGCTCTATGCATGCTTGACACACAATGCCAGCGAAGCATCGATGTCACTGTTTCTCCTGCTCCTCCAGGTCGGCATTTCGCCGGCCCGCTCGTAAACAACAGAGCTAGTCCCTTTCCCTTCGCTGAACAGCGGGCACCAGGCGGAATTCGGCGCGGAATGGTCCATTGAGAGTCTGGTCGCCCCAGTTGATGGTCGCGTCTCCAGTTCCAACCCCGCCAACCCATAGACCACGGCCGCGAGTTGAGATGACAATGCCGTCGAGACTTGGTGGAGCATTCGGATTTGGCGGTAGATTCGGGTTCGGCGGCTTCAGCAAGCCAATCAAGATGCCCGTGATCCCGTCGCCGTTAACGTCAGTGAGTGTAAACGTTCCGGCCCAAGCATTGGCATTCGCCGGATCAAGTTGATTCAGTCGAGCGAAAAAGCTGGCATCGTTGAACCGCACATTTCCTGGCCCAGAATCTTGGTCCGAGAATCGCACGCTCCCATCAGCGAAAGCCGGAAGGTATTCTACCGCCGTGGGATCGTTGGCCAAACCGTTCATGTTCGCCTCGAGACGGGTAATATCGCCAAAAGGAGAAGGCGACCGGAGCATCTTTAGAGTGACACCCGGCAGCATGTTCACGTCTTCGCCGCCTGCGCCCAACTGCATCTCCTGATCGATGATTGCGATGAACGGGCCCAACACATCGGCGCCGACGCCGTTGTAGTTCTGAATCTCAGTGAATGTCACTCGTCCATCGCCATTGACATCCAAATTACCGAAGGCGCGAGGCAGTGTGTCGGGAGATTCGAGACGGCGTGCTATTTCCGACACGTCTTGCGGACGCTGGAGTATCAATTGAAACAGCGTTGGGATCGCGGCGTCGCGTATATTCGCGAACATCTGCTCGCGCACGGCGTCAGCTCCGTCGATTGGGGCGCAATTAATCAGACCTGGGTTTGCCCCTACGACACATTTGGTCGAACCGGTCTTGCCAACCACTGCGGGCCTGCCCGTCGGTGAACGACTGGCCCGAGTTGCCCAGATTGATCTCGAAGAGGGACCCGTTGTTCTGCCTTGTGGTGCAGCCAAGATCGCCGCATGGAAACTCTGTGCCCAGGCCAAGCTCGTCGAGGGAACCCGAAAAAGCTCCGTGACTGCTGAAGAAGGATCTTTCGGCGGCCTGTATAAGGTGCAGGTGGCGAACGGCCTGCTGTCTGTTTGCGGCTTCGCGAACTTTTTGGACTGCGGGCAGCAGCAGTGCAATAAGAACTGCGATGATCGCGATTACCACAACCAGCTCGATGAGCGTGAACCCGCTTTGTCGCTGCTTGCAGGTTGCTGGGATTCGTCGCTTGTTTAGGAAATCCGGTGTCGGCGATGCCGACAAAGCATTTAGTTGACTCGTTATCATGATTATCCTCCTCAAAACCTTTATGTCCTCTGGATTCTGTAATTCGGTGGAGTCGATACTTTGACCGAGTCAGAAGCAGCAGTCACCGTGAACTTTCACAGCAATGAGCGAACTGGCGGCAGGATGCCTGCGCTCCTTCAGATGAGCCGGTTGCGGAGAGCTTTCGCGACTGCCTCGGTCTTCGAGTGCACCTGGAGCTTTTGATAGATATTTTGCAGATGGAAGTTGATGGTGGTGGGCGCGACTCCCAGCTTTGCCGCGGCGGTTTTGTAGTTATGCCCCTCGACCAACAGCTTCAGGATTCGAACTTCGTGCGGTGAAAGGTTATAGTCTGCGCGGTCCGGCGGGAGAATCTCGCGAAACAACCGAATGACGCGGCGAGCGACCTCGGGCGACATAGGCGCGCCGCCTTGAGCCGCCTCCTTCACACTTTCAACCAACTGCGCGGGCTGGGTCTTTTTCAAAAGATAACCTGATGCGCCGGCGCACAGCGCGTCAAAGATGCGCTCGTCGTCGTCGTGAATGGTCAGCGTCAGCAAGAGAATCTCTGGATAGCGTTCCTTAAATAAACGTATGCCCTCGATGCCGCTCATGCCCGGCAAGCCGATGTCCACCAGCATCACGTCGGGCACGTGGGCGTTTATCCTGGGCAGAGCCTCTTCCACCGAGCGAAAGCTGCCCGTGCATTGGAAGCCTTCTGTGCCGCTGATCAAGGCAGTCAGGTAGTCCCGGAATTCCCGGTGATCTTCGATGATGGCGACGCCCACCGGACCGGGCCGCTCGGCTGCTGAAGCGACGCCTGGAGATTCAATTCTATTTGAAATCATCCGATTCTCCGAAAAGATGTGTTTCCCGACAGACTGCCAGCTTACGACGGAAGCGGCAGCTAGTCACTGTGAAAGTTCACAGCGGCGCCTTAACTATGACGGCCCAACGGCGCCTTCAGGATGACCGTTGTGCCGGCGCCCGGCTGCGAGATCACATCGAGCCGGCCGCCAACCTTTTCCGCGCGGCGGCGCATGCTGTCCAATCCTTGACCATGATCCGTGCTCGCTTCGTCGAAACCACGCCCATCGTCGCTCAGCTTCAAGATGATCATCCCGCGCTCGATCTTCAGCGAGGCTTGAGCCGACTTGCATCCGGAATGTCGCGCGATGTTATTGACGCTTTCCTTGAAAACTAGAAAGACTTCGCGACGGACCCCGGCGTTAATCTTCGCGTTCTGATTCGCCCTGGGCGCGTCGAAGTGAAACTGGATGTTGCGCGCGGTCAAACTATCGTTGGCAAATCGTCGCATCCTATGCGCCAGATCGATAACGTTATCGCGTTTGGGATTGACGGCCCAAACTATGTCGCCCATCGCCTCAACAGATTGCCGAGATGCGTTGGCAATGACTGATAGTCGCTCGGCGATTTGCGAATCAGCCTGCCGCGCTTGCTGGCGCAGTACTTCGCTCAAGCCGGCGATTAGCGAGAGGTTCGATCCAATGTCGTCGTGCAAGTCGGAAGCGATGCGTGTGCGCACCCGCTCCAGCTCGATCAATCTGCGAAGGCGATAACGATATGCCGCGTAACCGAGCGCGGCGAGCGAAAGCGCGACCAAGGTCAGGAACCACCAGCGTTGCCAGATTGGCGGTAGTATCGTAAATGTGACCACAGCAGGCTGGGCGCTGGCAACGCCATCCGAGTTCACGGCCCGCACGAAAAAGCGATAGCGCCCCGGCGAGAGACTGGCGAAGTTAACCGTGCGCTGTTCTGTCGGCGCACTCCAATCCGCGCCGGAACCTTCGAGCTTGTATTGGTAATGCAAGACGTCTCCAACTGCGAAGCTCAGCCCGACGAAATCGATCTGCATCTGGTTTTGGCCGGCTGAAAAGTCAGGCAGCGAAACTTCTTCTTCGCCGAGCGCCGAAACGTGTTGCGAAGAACCAGCAACTCGCAAACCACTAATCAGGATCGTTGGCGCCGTCGACGATAAATCCGTTGCCGGGACGAAGCGCGACAAACCCTTTTGCGTGCCAAACCACAACGCGCCGCTGCCGTCGCGAAACGCAGCGTTCATTGCTCCGGCCGCCAACCCGTCGGAAGTGGTGAAGTGTTTGATGTAGCCCGTTTCAGGATCGAGTTGATCGAGGCCGCGCCCCGTCCCGACATAGATGCGTCCCTGAAGATCTTCGGTGACGGCTTCAGTGCTGTTACTCGAGAGTCCCTGCACGATTGTGTACGTGGTGAAGACTGGTTGCTCTGCCGTGGGGTTGTCGACGCGAATCAGTCCGCTGCGCAATGAGCCAAGCCAAAGCCGTCCGTTGTGATCTGAATAGATGGATTGAATTCCGCCCGGCGGCAAAGCTTCATTCGTAGTGAAGAACATGAAACTTCCCTGACGGTAACGAGCCACTCCGCCGCCAAAACCAATCCAGATATTTCCCGAACGATCCTCGCCGAATGATCGGGCCAGATCATCCTTCGGTGATGGTAAGCCTGTGCTCTTCCCTAATTCTTCGATCCTTCCGCTCGCGCGCTTGAAACGCGCGAGACCATTCGGGGCGCCAATGGTCGATACCCAAATCGCTCCGGTTGAATCTTCGAAGAGTCGAAACACCTGCATCGTTGCCAGCCCATCGGCCGTCGTGTAAACGGACAGCGGTCGCGCAAGTTTAATCTCCGTGAAATTCTCGGCGGCAGGAAAACGGTAAAGGCCTGAGCCGGTCCCGATCCACCACTCGCCGTCGCGAGCTTGCAGAGTAACTTGCTCAAACACCCAGCCGGTTTTTTCCAACGCCTCGGGCATGAACCAGCGGAAACCTTGATCGTCATAACGGCCGAGCTGCTGCTGAGTCTTCGCGGCGTCGGAGTTGATCGAATGGGCGCCGCCCACGACGAAGGCCCGGAAGCAAACGCCGCCTGCTCGATCGCCGAAGATGGCGTTCACTATCGCGATGCCGTCCTGCTCGTCGTAAGTGAGAAAACCGTGGCGCTCAAGCTTCATCGCGCCGGTCACGTTGGTCCCCAGCCAGAGGTTGCCGCTGATGTCTTCGTTAAGCGCCGTAATCTCGCGAAAGGTCAACCCGTTCCGGGGCGTGTATGTCCGAAAGCGCTCATCCTTTTTCTGGGTCTCGGGAGAGAACTCGATGAGTCCGACATTTGTCGCAAGCCAGATCGTCTGGTCCGTTGCCTCAAAAAGCTGGAATACCCAATCCGTTGGGAAACCTCTCTGTTTGTTATAGACTTCGGCCACAAATGATGAACCCGGTGCGTTGCCGGCGCTGAAACGAAAGAAGCCGCCGCTTCTGGTCGCCGCCCAGAGGCGTCCCTGATGATCTTCCATCACGTCATGGATAACCTCGTCCGGCAAACCGTCGCGTCGAGTGTAGTGTTCGATGCGCCCATCAGACCGGCGACAGTAGAGTCCGGTGAATGATCCAATCCAAAGTGAACCGCCGTGGTCTTCAAGCAAATCAAGAACAAAGATCTCTTTCGTTCCCATATCTACCGGCACGAGCTTGAAACGATCACTCGATCGTTCCAGCCGATAAAGATGCTTCATCGTTCCACACCAGATCGTGCCGCTGCGGTCTTCGAACAGAACGTTAACGGCCCGGGCGGCGCGATCTTCGTCTTCCGGAATTACGACTGTGAACATCGCCGCTGGTCGCGAGTTTTCGTTCGCAGACACAATCCGAGGCGTGGGCTCGCCTTTCGGATTGAAGAGCACGAGCCCTCCATTCGTCGCGATCCATAATTCACCGTTGCGTTTCTCAAGAAAGTCATTGACGGTCGTGTGTGGCAACCCCTGATCGACGCCGTAATTGGTGAAGGAATAACCATCAAACCGTGACAACCCTTCGCCGGTGCAGAACCAAAGGAAGCCGCGCGAGTCGCGCACGATCTTATTGATGACATTATTCGGCAGCCCGTCGGCCACCGTGTAAGACTTAAGGGGCAGGCGCTGTGCGGATATTTGCGGCACAGCGACGAATCCCGCGAGTAAACACATCCCCGCGAGAGCTAATCGGCGCCAGGCTCGTCTAAGGCCCACTGTCATAAGTTTTTGGGGGATGACGGTGGCGAGATTATAGGCCTCGCTTTGCCAGCGGCTCAAGGAGAAAGTCAGATTCCGATGATGCCGCCGTCCAGCAGCTTTTTGATCATGCGCAGGCTGTCGGCTTCGCGAAAAGGGCAGATGGAAAGAATCGATTCGATGTCCGATTCGCCGTTGATGCGCGAGAGGACAAAGCCTTCCTGCGGTCCCAGTCTTTCGTGCTCGAGTTGCTCCGGCGAGTCCAGAATCCTGGCCACCGCGCGCGGAGACAGACCGCCCCGGTAGACCTGCGCGATGAATTTCCTTTCGGCTTCTTCGCGCAAACGATGCGCTTCGGAATTCTTCGGCTCCCGTTCCAACGCGCTGTGAATGATCGCCAATGCGTTTTCCGCATTGTCCTCTTTCATCTCAGCACGGGCCAGCTTGAGCAATTCGGGCACGGTCTGCGGTAAGTTGAGGGCAGACAAATCAGTCGCTACTTCGGGAATTTCCGGCGCCGCGCCGGCTACTTTGACGACGCCCTTACTGATCAGGTCAAACAGCAGAGCACAAGCGTGAAACAGCGAGGTGTGCATGTTGTAGCAAATCTCTGCCGCGGTCATCCGCTTTTCGACGTGATAGAGGACCTGGCGAATTTCCTGGCTCGCGGTAAGCGATTGCGTCCAGCCGGGTATCAGCTCGAAGAAGGTGCGATCGGAAGGTATGACCGTGCGATAGCGCGCCCATTCATCAATCCGGTAAATGCCGTCCATGATCACGGAGGTAACTTGGACCTGAATGCGAATTAGATCTTCGGGCGGAGGTTCGTTGTCAAAAAACTCGAAGTGGGCTTCGTCCCAGATGAACAGATCGTAGATGATCTCCAGCGTGCGCGTGCGCAGCACTTCGATCACGTCCTGCTGGGTGACAAATCCGCGCGACGACAGGATCATTCCCAGCTTGCCCCCGGATTGGCGTTGAATCTCCATGGCCGTTTGTAGGTGGGCTTCTTCGATCTTGCCATAGTGCAGCAGCACCTGGCCCAGGTACTCCTTCGGATCGTTGGAAATCGAGCCGACGATCAATCCGTCTTCCAGATAGATATGCTTGACGATGCTGCCGCGGCCGAGCTTGAGCACGCCGGTCTTGCGACCTGACGCCAGAAACTGGAGCAAGTCCGAGACACTCATTGTGTTCAGAGTTCCGCGAATTCCCATCGGGTGAATCGTACTGGCAGCTCTTCAAAATAGGGAGGAGGTTTTTTACTAGCGTGGAAACCAGGGCAAGTTAAACTGAGACCGAACAATTCAGACCTAAAACAGATTACATTTTTCGGCGGGGAAGATTCAAGTGTTATGTGGGTTTGGCGTGTCCTTTTTCGGGGTCGCCCGTGTTTAGAGTACCAACTTTAGTTGGGTACTTTCATTAGTAAACACCCGACTGAAGTCGGTCCCCTAAGCGGTTCTACTAAAGCGGCTTCAGCGCGCTGCGCGCGAGTTTACGCTTGAGATCGGTGTAGCCCTGGTCACCGGCGACGAGTTGGCCCAGGACTTTTCGAATGCCGCGATGACCGCGGGCGAATTCGATCATTCGTTCGGTGAAGGGCGCGCCCCAGAAGTTTCCATAAAACTTTCGGCGCATCTGTGAAGCTCGCTGCAACTCGCGGCCGAAGCCCTGGCGCCAAAGTTTTTCGTAATTCAAAGGCGAGCCCGACAGGTAGGCATCGGCGAAAAGTTCCGCCGAACGCAAGGCGTAATAGATCCCTTCGCCGGTAACCGGATCGGCAAAGCCTGCGGCATCGCCGAGCAACGCCCACTGCTCACCGCACGCGTGGCGCGTGTCCCAGGTGCGCGGCTCGAGCCCGGGAATGCGCGCGGCGTAACGTTCGGCGGTCTTCTTGAGTTCGGCGCGAACCTGCTGAGCGTTAGATGAATCTGCACCTTGGGATTTTTTCCAAAGCTTCATCGCTGCATTGCGGTTGTGTGACGGGACCCGGTCGCTACCGCTCGCGGTTCTGTACCGCGCTACTTCGTAGTAGCTCACCATGAAATCCCACAGCAGTCGATCCAGGGCTTCATGATCGAAGGCGTCCTGGGTGGTAGCGATGCCAAACGAAATGTGATCGGGACGTGGAAACGCCCACGCATAGCCGACCCACTTCGGCAGAAAAGCCACCACGGTGGCCGCGTCACCTTCAACCGGCAAAGGCGCGCGATAACCGAAGGCGACTTCCATCTCGGCGGGCGGCAAAGACCCGGCGAGCTTCTTCGCGATCGGACTGTTGGCTCCGTCAGCACCCACCAACCACGCACACGAAAACTCTTTGCCGCTTTGCGTGCGCACGGTCCAACCTTCACTGCTCTTTTTGAAACCGCGACCGGCGATCTTTTCCGCGAAGACCTGGGCGCCCGCCTCACGCGCGCGTTCGCGCAGAAAAGTATCGAAAGCAATCCGTGAGTAAACCGCGAAGGGTTCGTCGAGTTTCAGGTGCAGACGTTTGCCTGAAGGCGAGTACATGTCGAGTTCATCGATCGTGCGCCCGACCGCTTCGAGCAAATGCGGCCAGGCCTTCAAAGCTTTCGAGGTCACGCCGCCGCCGCAGGCCTTCGGCTCGCCCGGCGGCCGGCCATCGAATAGCGCGACGCGCGCACCGCCACGCGCGAGACGTTCCGCGGCAAACGATCCGGCCGGGCCGGCGCCAACGATTAAGACATCGAATGGTTCCATGGGGTAGCCATGATAGTTTGCTCTCTGGCTTCTGGCAAAGATGGTTTTCGGGCGCGGCGCGGCTATGCCGCCTGATGTGCGGTAAGGCTTTGCCTTCCCGGCAAAACCTCTTAGAGAGCATCGCGAGGCTACGCCTCGCGGAAAGGGAGGCATAGCCTCATGAGAGAATTCAGAGATGCTGCCGGAAAGCCAGAGGCTTTCCGCACATCAGGCGGCGCAGCCGCGAAGTATCTCAATTGCACGTTCGCCTCGCACCGATGCTAAAATCCTCCTCGTTGATTGAAATTTGATATGACCCGCGGCTTACAACCAGCAGCCGCTCAGAACGGTGTCCTTCCCTTCGTGTGATGAGCTGACGACTGGCTGACCACGACTGTCGGCCAGCGCATGCAAGCTGCGCCTGCAAAGTTAGACCGTATGGCCAACGCTAGTTCATTAGTCTTCGCCGGAATTGCACCGCATCCTCCGATCATGGTGCCGGAAGTCGGACGCGATGCGATTGTCGAAGTGCGCAGGTCGATCGATGCGATGGCCGAACTCACCGAACGCGTGATCCGCAGCGGCGCTGAGACTGTCATTCTGATTTCACCGCACGCGCCGCTCGAGCCTGACGCGTTTGTCGCTTACGACGGGCCGCAACTGTATGCCGACTTTGCTGACTTTCGGGCGCCCACCGCGACCGTTCACGCTCGGCTAGACGACGAGTTACTCACCGAGATCGCACGCACTGCGGCTGAACAAAATCTCTCGACAATTCGAATCAAAGGATTCGATCTCGATCATGGCACCGCGGTACCCCTCTATTTTCTGCAACGCCATGGTTGGCATGGAAGCGTGGTCGCGTTGGGTTACAGCTTTCTTCCCAACGAAGATCACGTGCGATTCGGCAAGTGCATCAAGCAAGCCATCGAACGCGTAGGGCGACCGGTCGCCTTTATCGCCAGCGGCGATCTCAGCCACCGGCTGAAGCTCGAGGCGCCCGCCGGCTACAACCCGCAAGCGCATCGGTTCGACGAAGAGGTGGTGGACGCAATTCGCAGTTGCTCGACCAGTCGCATCGTTGACCTCGACCCGGAGTTGCGCAAGATGGCGGGAGAGTGCGGCTATCGCTCGATGCTGGTGGCAATCGGAGTCGCGCAGGAACTCGAACCATCGTGCGAAGTGATCAGTTATGAAGCGCCGTTCGGCGTTGGTTATCTGGTGGCACAATTACTAGCCGCGAAAGACGTGAAGTCAGTACCGCCTGCGGTCGCGGGCGGGTTAACTGCTGAAAATGAAAACCGAGGCGGACAAACGATGGCCGAGTTACCAGCGCTTGCCCGCCACGTCGTCGAGACTTACGTGACTGGTGGCGAGATCATCAAGGCGCCTGGGAACCCTTCAGAACTGCTCAGTCAGCGCGCCGGCTGCTTTGTCTCAATCAAGACTCGCGCGGGAGAACTGCGTGGGTGTATCGGAACGATCGACCCGGCAAAAGACACCCTGGCTGAAGAAGTGATCGTCAATGCGATCAGCGCGGCTACGCTTGACCCGCGCTTCGCACCCGTTCGCGAACATGAGCTGCCGGGATTGAAGTATTCGGTTGACGTGCTTTCGCAACCGGAGCTGACGCGTCTCGAAGACTTGGATCCGCGCGTTTATGGCGTGATCGTCGAAGACAAGAACGGAGTGCGCCGGGGTTTGTTGCTTCCTAATCTTGAAGGAATTGATACTGCGGCTCATCAGGTAGAGATCGCTACGCGCAAGGCGGGAATCCTGCCAGGAGATCCGATCAGGCTCTGGCGCTTTCGCGCCGATAGATATAGAGAAGAGCGGTAGTGGCACAGACTTTAGTCTGTGATTCAGGTGTTTAGCGGTAAGAACCACAGACTGAAGTTTGTGACACTCATGCTGCGTTGTTATTTAGATATCGAGGTTCCGCACGTCCAGCGCGTTGTCTTCGATGAATTTCCGCCGCGGCTCGACGGCGTCTCCCATCAGAATGGAAAAAATATCATCGGTTTCGACTGCGTCATCAATCCTGACTTGCAGCAAAGTCCGCTTCTCCGGGTTCATGGTTGTTTCCCAAAGTTGCTCAGGATTCATTTCGCCCAGACCTTTATAGCGCTGAATCGACAGATCCTTCTTTGCTGCCGCCAGCACTTTCTCAAGCAGCGCCTCGCGGGTCGAGATCTCTTCGCTGGTCCCATTCGTACCGGTGATGAAAGGTGGCGCCAACTCGTCTTCCAGAGTCATGTAGAGTTCGACTGCTTTTTGAAACTCAACATAGCTGGCAAAGTTCCAATCGATCGAAACATTCACGCCTGAGGTCGTCGTGGTTTCAATCTCCCACAAATCGTGTTCCTCATCAGTCGAGGGTTTGGTTGTGAATCCAGCATTGTCCAACGCTTCCTCTACCTTAAACATCAGGTCACGGTCCTGAAAGATTCCGCGCAACGTCAGTCCTTCTTTACGCCACACACCCTTCTTGCCGGCGAAAGCCTCCAGCAGTATATCCAGCAGACGCGCGTCTCCAGCGAGCCGTCGAGTTGTTTTTTCACAGTAGCGTTTCAGGTCCACCAGCTTTTCCAACGACTTGGCCAGGGCTTTACCTTCGATGTCGTGATTGGCGCCGACTGACTTTACGGTCATATCCGCTGTCGCCATCCGCATCAGATAGCGGGTCATCAATCCCTCGTCTTTGATGTACTCTTCCTTCTTCCCGCGCTTGACCTTAAACAACGGCGGTTGAGCAATGTACACATAGCCTTTCTCAATCAGTTCGGCCATTTGACGATAGAAGAAGGTCAACAGCAGTGTTCTGATGTGCGAACCATCAACGTCGGCGTCAGTCATCAGAATGATCTTGTGGTAACGGAGCTTGCTCGCATCGAAATCTTCTTTACCGATGCCCGTGCCGAGTGCGGTTATCAGCGACTTGATCTCGCTGTGGCCGAGCATCTTGTCGAAACGCGCTTTCTCGACATTCAGGATCTTTCCCTTGAGAGGAAGAATTGCCTGGTTCTTGCGATCGCGGCCCTGTTTGGCCGAGCCGCCGGCGGAATCGCCCTCGACGATATAGATTTCCGACAGCGCCGGATCGCGCTCCTGGCAATCAGCGAGCTTGCCCGGCAGCATGGTCGAACCCATAGCGCCCTTGCGCACAATCTCGCGCGCCTTACGGGCCGCGTCTCGCGCGCGTGCGGCATCTACCGATTTGCCTACGATGCGTCGCGCCACCGTGGGATTTTGCTCAAGGAACTCCGTCAGTCGCTCGTTAAGAAACGATTCGACGGCTCCCTTCACATCGGAATTGAGCTTGCCCTTCGTCTGTCCTTCGAACTGCGGTTGCGGAAGTTTGACGGAGATTACTGCCACCAGGCCCTCGCGTACGTCGTCACCGGTGAGCGAGGTTTTGAAGTTCTTAGCCAAACCGGACGATTGGGCGTAAGCATTAATGGTGCGCGTGAAGGCTGAACGAAATCCGGAAAGATGTGTACCGCCGTCGACGGTGTTGATGTTGTTGGCGAATGAATAGACTTTTTCGTCGTAGCCGTCGTTGTATTGAATGGCCACTTCAATCGAAAGGACGTCGCTGACTTTCTCGAAATAGATTGGTTTGTCGTGCAGCACACTTTTGTTCTTGTTCAAGTGGCGCACAAACTCGGCGATGCCGCCGCGATAGTAAAACTCGTGCGAACGCTCAGGCTCTTCTCGCTCGTCAGTGATCGTGATCCGAATACCTTTGTTGAGAAAAGCCTTTTCGCGCAGACGCTCAGACAGTTTGTCAAAGCTGAATTCGACCGTGTCAAAAATTTGGGGATCAGGTTTGAAGGTGATCTTCGTTCCCCGCTTTCGCGTCTTGCCCGTTTGCTTGAGAGGATCGACCGGAATGCCGCGGGCGTATTCCTGCTCGTAAGTCAGACTGTCGCGCCAGATTTCCAGGTGCAGCGACTCGGAAAGAAAGTTCACGACAGAGACGCCGACGCCGTGCAGACCACCTGAAACTTTATAAGCATTCGAGTCGAACTTTCCTCCGGCATGCAGTTTCGTCATTACGACTTCCGCAGCGGACTTCTTTTCCTTCTTCATCATGTCCACGGGGATACCACGGCCGTTGTCGATTACGGTAATCGAGTTATCCAGGTGGATCTTGACTTCGACCGTGTCGCAATACCCGGCCAGGGCTTCATCGATCGAATTGTCGACAACTTCATAGACCAGATGATGAAGACCTAACTCGCCAGTGGAACCGATATACATCGCCGGTCTCTTGCGGACAGCATCGCGTCCCTCAAGCACGGCAATCGAAGACGAATCGTAGGTTTCTTTCTTATGCTTCAAATTTGATGATGGAGTTGCCAATTGGTGCTTACCTTTCACTTCCGTTTCTATTTCTCTTGTTTTAAGCGCTATACAATTGCCGCTCTCAAAGCAATATCTTCCCTCGCTCGACCGGCGCTGACCTCATAAAAATGTGCCCGCTGATTGAACCGCTCGAAGTGGTTTCTCTTTGACGTCGTAACGAACGTTTGTGTGCGTCCGCCCAGATATTCAAGCAGGCGTTCAATGCGGATTCCGTCGAGTTCTGCGTCCACGTCATCAATGAGGAAAATTGGATAATCCTGATGCTCAGAATGATACACTGAAATCGCTGCTAAATCAAGCGTTATCAATGCGCTACGCTGTTGTCCCGAGCTGCCAAAACTACGCAGATTCCGGTCACCGAAAAGGACGCTCAGGTCGTCCCGATGGGGCCCGATCAAACAGGCTCCGGCAAACACTTCCGCCTGCATTCGAATTTGCAGTCGTTGCGCTATCAGATCCTCATAATTATTCAGATCGCCTTTGCCTTCCAGTGATGAAACGTAGCGAATCGAGAGCTTGTCACCGAACAGGCTGTGCTCAAGAGCGTCGTTCAAAAGGTCCACATACTCGGTGCGCGACCTGTGGATCTGCGCGCTCAAACTCACCAGTTGTTTGTTCCATGGTTCGAGGAGTTCGAAAACTTCTTCTAACTTCAAGCGCCCGTCATCCGCCTGCTGCAACAGGCTCTTCTTTTGCCTAATTACCTTGCTGTAGCTGCCCAGCGCCTGAGCATACGACGGGTGTAGTGATATCGCGCCACGATCGATAAAGCTTCGGCGCGCTTCAGGACCACCGCGTATCACTTCTAACTCGTCTGCGGTGAACCACACCGCATGCAACTGCGCTGCATAGTGTGCCAGAGGCATGCGCTTGCGATTAACAAAGGTCTGTCTGGTGTTTGTTCGAATATCAACTTGCAGGTCGCGTTCGATTTCGTTTCCCCGGGCGACCTGACCCTGAACTGAAGCGGCGGACTTGCCAAAAGTTATGGCTTCGTGAAGATGCCGAGTTCGAAATGACTTTGCATGGGCCAGAAGATGTATGGCTTCCAACCAATTCGTTTTCCCCTGCCCGTTATTCCCGTAGATGACATTAATGCCTTTGCCCCAACGGATCTCGCCTTCCAGGTTTCTGAAGTCGTGTGCCCGGATCGATCTAAGGAACATAACTTAAATTCTAACATAGCCTCTCGTCTTGCTATGGTGCTTCTGTGAGCCACTCCGCGCCCAAAACATACAACGAGCGCCAGCGTTTCTGGCGCTCGTTATGACACTTTCTCAGCTTCCGATGTTGTTGTGTTTTATTTAGTCCCACTCCTTCAGAGTCTCATCGGCATGATGATGTACCTTTAATCATGTTTTTCGTCAGAGACTGGTCGCAACTGAGCTTGGGAATTCCCGTCTTTGAACTCAAAGGCTACTTTTTCAGAACCAACAACATTAAGGAAATCCTGCAGGTATTGCGCGTTGAAACCAATCTCAGTTTCTTCACCGGCGAAATCGGTTCCCAGGGTTTCCCGCGCCTCTCCTTCTTCCGCGTTCTGTGAACTAATCAACAATTGCTCTTTGCTGAGATGAAAACGAATCGCGTGCGAACGATCGTCAGCCATCAAAGCGACTCGACGAATCGCCTGATTTAGATTAACAGTATCGAAGACAGCCGACCGATCGTTGTTCTTCGGCATTACCATTTCGTAGTTCGGAAACTGCCCCGATAGCATTCTGGAAATCAAAAGGCGCGAGCCGACCTGAAAGTAAACATGATTATCATCAGCTCCGAGATTTATGTCTCCATCAAAATCAGCCGTCAGCTTTGTAAGCTCTGCTAGTGTTTTTCGCGGAATCAATACATCAAGCCGTGCGCCTGGCGAATCCTTACCAATCTCTTTGGTAGCCACATAAGCGAGCCTGTGGCCGTCGGTTGTCACCATTTTCGCGCCCTGCTTATCAAGTTCAAACTTCGCCCCTGAGAGCGTGTAGCGCCCTTCCTCTTGGGTGATTGCGAAGATCGTGCGGTCGATTAATAGCTTTAGCAGCGAGGCTGGCAATTTAAGAGGCGTCGACTTGAAGCCAGGTAACTCTGGGAAAGTATCTTTCGATATGCCCGGCAATCGAAACTTTGAACGATCACATTCAACCGTCACCCATTCGTTTTCTTCTTTACGAAAACTCACGGGCGCGTCCGGCAGCAATCGCGCGATGTCAAAAAGCTTCCGTGCCTGAACGCAGATGGCCCCTTGAGACGATATTTCTTCGGCTTCGGCGTCACATCTAATAGTGACGTCCAGGTCTGTTCCACTAATCCGAATCGCCCCCTCGCCCGCTGACTCGATTAGAATGTTAGCCAGGACGGGAATGGTGTTCTTTCGTTCAACTACACCCTGTACAAAAGCGAGTTCTTTTTGTAGCACCCCTCGCGTTATAACGAATTGCATTTAGCTGCTCCTGAAGTTTCCTTTTTCTTATATCACAGTTCGAAAAATCTTTCCGAGAAATAGTCTTTACTACTGTTTCCTAAAAAGGAAAGTCAGATGTCAGAATTATTTAGTAATAGTAGTATGGCATGTGGAACTGTGAAACTCACTTAATCCAGCCGAAAACGGCGAAGAAAGCGTTGAACATCTGCTCGGACTTCGATTGACTTTAGAGCGACCAGCTAAGATCAAAGACTCTTCCACAATTAGTAACGCGAGCTTTCACAATCCCCTGTGGAAGTCATGAATCGGAGTAGGAAGATTCACTTGGTTGACTATACCCCGATACTACTTATTATTCGCTTAACTAGCGTATCCATTTCTCGATTAGAATTAATTAACTTGTTAATCTTCTCGACAGAGTGAATAACTGTAGTGTGGTGTTTGCCGCCGAACTGCCTTGCTATTTCGGGATAGCTCTTCCTGGTTAATTGCTTGCAAAGGTACATGGCGACTTGTCTGGGAACCAGAACATTTCCCATGTTAGACCGACTCTTAAGACTGTCAACGGTGAGCTTGTAGTAATCAGCAACTACCTTCTGAATTCTGGGAATAGATATAGGATTTTCGTCGCTCGTACGCGAGACGTTGCGCATGGCCTCCTGGGCTAGGGCCTTTGAGAGCGGCAATCCTCGTAAAGAAGCCATTGCTAGAACCCTCACCAAGGAGCCCTCCAATTCTCTTATGTTGTGTTGGCTGTTACCAGCTAGAAACAGCGCGACATCATCGGGCAAATCAACTCTTTGAAGCTCCGCTTTTCGCCTGAGTATCGCAACCTTGGTCTCCAAGTCGGGAGGCTCGATGTCGGCAATTAAGCCCCACTCAAATCGGGAGTGCAATCGCTCTTCAATCTCCGGTATTTCTCTGGGCGGGCAGTCGGAAGTGAGTACTATCTGTTTCTGCCCATCGTACAAAGCATTGAAAGTATGAAAGAACTCTTCCTGGGTTCGCTCTTTGCCCGCAATGAACTGAACGTCGTCGATTAGAAGCACGTCGATCGTTCTGTACCTCTCGCGGAAAACCTGGGTCTTGTCGTAGCCATACCTTATGGCATTGATAAGTTCATTCATGAAGCGCTCAAGCGAGAGATAGGAAACTTGCAATTTGGGATTAGCCCTTTTTATTGCGTGCCCCGTAGCTTGGATGAGATGGGTCTTTCCTAAACCGACACCGCCATACAGGTACAGAGGGTTATAGGTTTTTCCAGGGGCGTCAGCGACAGCTTGAGCGGCGGCATGCGCAAATCGGTTGCAAGACGCCACTACGAAAGTCGCAAACGTGTATTTCTCGTTCAGCGGGGCGGTAGGGATGTCTGGGAGTGCTTCTACTCGCGCGACGCCAGACATACTTCCCTGTCCCTCAGGAGGAAGCACGCTGGTCCGAGTTTCGGCAGAGAGTTCGCGGCCACGATCCACATGCGGTTGGGGCGTGGCCCACTCGATCCGACAACCTTCAAGTTTTAACTCGACCAAAGAATCCTTCAAAGCGTTGGAGTACCGGGAGAGTATCCAGTCGCGCACGGCAGGATTTGGCACCGAGATCCGTAGCACGTCCTCCACCTCAGATCGTGTCACGCGGAGGGGTCGGAACCAGGTCTCAAAAGCCTGTTTGCTGAGCCGGCGCTCAAGGGCCGCGAAAAAAGGTCGTGCTGCTGAATCTTCAGAGTGTACTAGCATTAAAGGACATAACACATACTACGATGTAGCAGAACTATCTGCCGCCGCGAAAAACCCAGACCCGCGTGGAAACCGTGACGCTAACATAACCCTCCGATAGGACGCAAGAAAAACAGCTGAGAAACTTCCTTGGGCCCACCGAAGCGGTTGGATAAGGATTGCTAGGAACCCTCCGTCGGACGGGAGCGTGTTCAGTTGTAGATAGTATAACTACATGGACTACAGGCCGGATGAGGCAGGCGCTCTGTTAAGGGCGTCGGGTTCGCGACTGGATACGATAATCGAATACAAGCGGTCCAGATCGAGCGCGGAGTAGTATTCAATTTCGATCTTACCAACCGAGCCGCCTCTAGCGGAAAGTATTCGTACCTGGGTTCCCAGTAGTCTCCGGAGCTTGGCCTCGGCGACACGGACATTAGGATCATCGTGTTTGTGGGATTGCTTGGAAGCCACGGGTCTATCCTGTGATGCGTGCTTAATCCGGCGCTCAGTCTCACGCACGGACCAATTGTGTTTGACAATCTTCTGCGCATAGCGACGTTGGAGGATAACATCTCCAAGCCCTAACAAGGCTCGGGCATGACCAAAGGACAGTTTCTCATTCTCGAGGAGGAGCTGGATTTCTGATGGAAGCTTTAGGATGCGAAGGTAGTTAGTAACGAAAGTACGATCTCGGCCGACCCTCTGTGCAACCTCCTCTTGGGTAAGACTTAGAGACTCGATCAGTCGCTTATAGGCGTTTGCTTCCTCTATTGGATTCAACTCCTGCCGCTGGATGTTTTCGATCAAAGCAAGCTCCAAGAGTTTATCGTCCGGGATTTCGCGAATTATTACTGGGATCCGGGAAAGCCCTGCAAGTTGCGCCGCACGCCACCTCCGTTCGCCGGCGACAAGTTCGAACAAACCTCCGCGCGGCCGTACCAGCAGCGGTTGGATGATTCCGCTCGTTCGGATCGATTGAGCAAGTTCGTTAAGTCTCGCTTGGTCGAAAGTAGTGCGAGGCTGTTGATGGCCCGGCCTAATCAGGTCGATTTCGATATTGCGGATCTCGTCACTGTCCGCTGGCGGTGAGTCTGTCGAGATCAGAGCGCTCAGTCCGCGACCCAAGGGTCTTTTGGTCATTGGCCACAACCTCCTCTGCAAGTTGGAAGTAAGCTTCAGCTCCCCTTGATCGCTGATCGTAATAAATAACTGGTTTGCCGTAGCTTGGCGCTTCGGCGAGGCGAACATTTCTTGGAATGGTGGTTTGAAACACAAGGCTACTATAAAAACTCCTGAGGTCCGCTGCGACCGCCGCCGACAGGTTGGTGCTCGCATCGTACATAGTTAGAAGCAGGCCCTCTACTCTTAGCTCGGGATTCAGCAGCCGGCGAATTCGTGCCAGGGTGTTGAAGAGGTCGGAAACACCTTCGAGTGCGTAATACTCGCACTGGATAGGAACCAGAAGAGAGTCGGCGGCTGACAGACCATTGAGGGTGAGCAGGTTCAGAGCGGGAGGACAGTCAAGGATAATGAAGTCGTAACGGTCACGGATAGGAGCTATCGCATCCCGCAGGAGCAGCTCACGGTTGGGCAGATCAATCAATTCCACTTCAGCACCGGCAAGATTTCTGTCAGAAGGGACGACCTGGAAAGAAAAGTCGGTCGATAGAATAGCGTTTTCTATCGGCTCTTTAAGAACCAGAACGTGATAGGTTGTACGTTGAGAACCGCTTCGCTGTATTCCTACCCCAGAAGTGGCATTCGCCTGAGGATCAATATCTATCAAGAGAACTCGGAGGTTTAACTTTGCAAGAGAAGCCGCGAGGTTTATGGCGGTCGTGGTTTTCCCAACGCCGCCCTTCTGATTTGCTATGGCTAAAGTTTTTGCCATTTACCGGCTTGGTAACTAACTGACAGGAGAAGAGCACCTTAGCACAAGAAGGGATTCGGGCGCCACCGATTTGGAGGTGACGCGGCGGCCCCCAGACCCGCGGCGGCTTCCATCAAAGCGCTACCTTGGTGGGATGTTTCACGTGAAACGCCGTGGCGCTTGTTAGCTTCCCGAATGGGCCTAATCTTGGCTAGCACTGCTAAACCGCTGGCTTCCCGTCAGGTGCACCAAAAGGTTGGATAATGCCGCTGGCGTCATGCCCGGGATCCGACGAGCCTGTCCAAAGCTTTCAGGCCGCGCCCGCTCAAGCCTCTCGACAATCTCGTGAGACAGGCTACCAACCGTTCGAAATGAGAAGCCGTGGGGAATGTTGAGCGTGTCGTGCTGGTTCAAGCGACGAAGACCAGCGGCTTGCGAATGCAGGTAGCCAGCGCATACGTGATCAGCAAGCGCCGTTTCCAAGTCGCCTATGGAGAATTCACTCCTCGCGCGGGAAGGCATGAGGCTCATTAGCATCTCGGCGTCCATCCGCGGCCGTAGTGCTAATTCAGCCAAAGTAAGTGACTCGCCAAGCTCCTGTCCGGTCAACTCGCGGCAGATGGAGTAACGCTCATCTGAACGTTGGAGCTTGCACTCTTTGAGAAGCGCCCTGGCCTTGGCTAGTCGTACTCGTCGTTGGTTGAATCGTTCCCACTCTAAATCACCCACTAAGCCGAGCTCCCGACCATAAGGCTCGAGACGCTCGTCAGCGTTGTCATGTCTCAGTGCCAGCCGGTACTCGGAACGCGAGGTAAACATCCGGTAGGGTTCGTCCACGCCGTGTGTTATCAGGTCATCAACGAGTACCCCTATGTAGGATTCGCGACGATTGAGACGAAACAGCGGACGGCCAAGAGACCCCAAGGCAGCGTTAATTCCAGCTAACAGACCCTGGCAGGCCGCTTCTTCATAGCCGGTAGTGCCATTAATCTGGCCCGCCAGGAACAACCCCTTGAGTCGTGCTGTTTCCAGGAAAGGTGACAGCTCTTTCGGGTCCACGAAGTCGTACTCAATTGCGTATCCGGGCCGAATAATCTGCGTCCGCTCAAATCCAGGGATCAGGCTAACCAATTCCTGCTGAAGTTGCGCCGGCAGCGAAGTGGAAAAGCCGTTGAGATAGACCTCGTTAGTAGCATAGCCTTCAGGTTCTATAAAAAGCTGGTGTCTGGTCTTTTCGGGAAACTTGACAACCTTATCCTCGATCGATGGACAGTAGCGTGGCCCTATGCTGGTGATCTTTCCTGAATAGAGAGGGGACTCGTGCAGATTTGCTCGGATGGCCTCATGCACTGATTCATTCGTATAAGCAAGATGGCAGTTCAGCTGTTGCTGCCGGATTTGATCGGTCGAGAAAGAAAATGGCACGGCGCGCTCGTCGGGCCGCTGCGGTTCAAATGCCTCCCAGTCAATTGTCCGTCCATCAAGCCGCGGCGGCGTGCCGGTTTTCAAACGGCCTATTCGTAGCCCAAGACGCTTCAAGGCCTCTGCGAATTCGATCGAGGCAGGCTCGCCCGCCCTACCGCCTTCGTAGGTCTGACGCCCCGTGTGTATCCGTCCGTTGAGAAAGGTGCCGGTGGCAACCACAACCGCCTTTGCGCCCATTCTGCGCGCGTCCTGCAATTCAACGCCAAGGACCCGACCATCTTCTATCAAGAGACTTGTAACCAGCCCTTGCCTGAGGCAAAGATTGGGGGTGCCTTCAAGAGTCCGACGCATCTCTACCCGATAAAGAGCTCGATCAGCCTGCGCTCGAGGGGCGCGCACCGCGGGGCCGCGCGAGCGATTCAACAGACGAAACTGTATCCCCGTTCGGTCGATAACCCTACCCATGATGCCACCTAGAGCATCAATCTCGCGGACCAGATGACCTTTGCCAATCCCACCGATGGCGGGATTGCAGGACATCTGTCCGATGAGATCAAGATTAAGTGTTAGGAGAGCCGTGTTAGCGCCGAGCCTTGCCGCGGCTGAGGCGGCCTCGCAACCTGCGTGGCCTCCACCGATAACAATCACATCGAAAAACTCGTCGAAGATCATAGCGGCTCTTTCTGAATTCAAAGTAACTGGGAAAGCATTTGGTTCTTACTTTCCGATACAAAAGGTCGAGAAGATCTGTCCCAGGATTTCTTCGGTAGTCGTTTCACCCGTAATCTCCCCCAAGTAGCGAAGCGCATTGTGAAGTCCGATGAGAACAATCTCCTCGCTGGCGTGGTCCTCCAAGAGTTGCGCCGAGGAAGCGATGGCTTCTATCGACCGCACCAGCAAGTCGTGATGGCGCGCGTTAGTAATGAGCAACCCTTCGGTGCGAGCATTTCCGTTTGCGAAAGGCTCAAGTATAGCAGCGCGCAAGCTTTCAAGTCCCGCGTCGCTCTTCGCGGAGACGGACACAACGGCGGAACAATTTTGATGAGCGCCAAGCTTCCGATCGAAGGTCGCTGCCGAAAAATTCGGAAGGTCACTCTTGTTTAAGGCCACGATATGTCGAACGTCGGAAACCTCAGCGAGTACCAATTGATCTTCGTCGGGTTGATATTCCGAGCCGTCGACGACTACGATCAGAAGATCTGCGTCCGCCGCTGCTCGCCTCGCGCGCTCGACGCCAATCGACTCGATCTCATCGTTCGAGCTGCGAAGGCCGGCAGTGTCAATGAGCAGTACGGGCACTCCGTTGACAACAATTGACTCTGCTAACGTGTCTCTAGTTGTGCCCGGTATTCTAGTGACTATCGCCCGCCCGTGTCCCAGTAAACTATTGAACAGACTGGACTTACCTACGTTTGGCCGTCCGACGAAAGCTACGCGAATTCCATCCCGCAGTAGTTTGCCAAAGCCGAACGTACTCCGCAGACGCGAGAGGTCTCGCTCCAGGCTTCGAAGCGAGTCGACGATCTTCTGGTACTGAATCGCAGGAAGATCTTCTTCGACAAACTCGAGCGACGATTCCAAACGAACGATTGTCTCCAGCAGGTCCTCTTTGGCGGGCCGTAGTCTGTTCGAGATATCACCTTTCAACTGGCGCGTAGCCTGACGTAGCGCGGTGTCAGTTTGTGCGTCAATCACATCGCGGATCGCTTCGGCTTCCGTAAGCTTCAACCGACCGTTGGTGACGGCGCGGAGCGAGAATTCACCTGGATCCGCCAGACGAGCACCGAGTTTGAGGATGAGATCAATGATAGTGCGCAGCAAGACTGGAGAGCCGTGACAATGAAACTCGACAACGTCTTCTCCAGTAAATGACCGAGGTGCTTTGAAGAAACAGACCAGGGCCTCATCAAGCGTCTCGGCGGTATATGGGTCGATGAGACTCTTAAGGCTCAGCTGGTTTGGTGTCGGGTTGTATGATTCAACGGAGATCAGGGTCCGCAGGATTTTGAGAGAATCGAAACCGCTCATGCGGATCACGCCAATGCCACTGCGGCCGGGCGGAGTGGACAAGGCAACAATAGTATCGATCTGAACAGCCACAGTACTAGTGATTGAAGTAGTAAGGAGAGGAAGTCTCAGTGGGCGGAAGCCGCTTTTAGGCTGACTCTAAGGCGGCGCCCATTGCCCTCGCCGATCGATTCTGTGATGAGATCCTCTTCAGCCGCCAGTGAGAGATGAATAACACGTCTTTCACTTGGCTCCATTGGACCAAACACAAACGCCGCAGATGTCGCGCGCACCTGGCGAGCCGCATGTTCAGCCATCGCCCGTAGTTCCGCTTCGCGGGCCGCGCGGTAATTGTTCGCGTCGCAGATGATCCTTTGGCCTTTGGGCAGGGCCCGCCCCAGGGCCTGATTGAGAATCTGCTGGAGCGCGTCAAGTAATTCGCCGCCTTCGTTCAACAGCAAGCCGCTATCAGTACCATTGATTGCCAATAAACAACCCAGCTCGGATGCTGACGCTGATGCCTGCACATCAAACCCGGCACTCTCGAAAATTGAGTTGAGCAGTTGCTCAGCTTTCCCGCAAGTTTCGTCCATCGATGCGAGTGATTGTACCCTAAGAGAGGTTCTACTGACCACGGGACACGCAAGCTTGAGGGGGTGCTTTGTGGGAGATAAAGAGGAGGCAAGCCTCACTCCTTCTTCTTGACGAAGATGTCACCGCGCTTACTCAAGCCGGCTTTCCCCGCCAAAGTATTCAAAACAGAGTCGAGGATATCTTTGTTCTCCAGGCGAAAGCTGGTGACTCCCGAAACCTTACTGTCTGGATCGCTGTATTGAAGCGTGAGATATCGCACCTTTGTCTTGATGAAACTGGCCGGCAGCCCATAGAACGGAATGTTACTGGCGACGGTTGCAGCAGCCGGTCGGACGGAGTGGGTATCACCGTACGCGCCAGTTAGTGCAGTGTACGGCACAAATAAGATCTCTTTCTGCTTGTCGTTCTTGAAGACTAGTCGCTGGTTCGTATCGTCAAAAGTGAGTGTGCCTTCCATTTTCTTGTTGTATCCAAAGACACCGCCTTCGTACTTGGCATTGACTGTTTGCGGCGCCGGAGGCGGCGGAGGCACGTTCGTGGCCGGCTCAGGTTTGTCCTGACTCAACGTTCGTGGGCGCTGCGCCAATGCCGCGCCGGTGATCATGATTACCAGAACCACTCCTGTAATTGACCTGAGTCCTTTGAGCATCGGGTAGCCTCCGTTCTCGTACCAGAAAAGAAAGACGAATCAAAGACGCTTTTCAGTACATCGAAGTTGCCAAGACATGAATAGAAAGAAGGGCGGTTGACGGAATTACAAGTGCTCACCGACGGGCTCGGCCCAACTGACCATCCCCAAAAGTATATCGAGTAGTCTTCAAACTACCGTCAATAAAGGTGTAAACGATGCCGTCTTTTATGTTGCGGAAGAATGATATGTTCCGCACCTCGTCCCGAGTGAAATCTCGGTTCTTTAGCAGACTCATCGATTCTGCGGTATCGGAAGAATGTTCATGCTGCAAGACGATTTCGAGTACAGTGCCAGCCAGTACCGGCCGGAGCCTCTTGGCCGTGACAAATTTCTCATTTACAAAACTGACCTGAACAGAGCCGCCGCTGACACTAAAGCGCAAAACGCCGTCAGGACTTTCGCTGACAGGTTTACCAAGTATTTTCAAAACGTCGTCACGACGGCTCTTAAAAGGCTCTATTCCGTTCCACGAGGCAGCGCGGACATCCGTCGCGAAACTCGCGCAGGCAAGCACTGACACAACCACTATGGCTGTCACCAAGGAAGCCCGGCGCTGCTCTGTTATCTTTGCCATGCGACGCTCATGCTAATCGAACGCTACTGTTTTGCAAAGGGCCGGAGACGTTCCAGCGACTCTTTGAAATCAGCGTCGTTGGGCGCTACTTCAAGAGCCTTCTGATAAAGCACGAACGCTTTGGCGTACTGCTTCGTCTTTTCGTAGTCGTAACCGAGTTCGCGATAAACGTTCACATCGCTCGGTGATTTCGCCAAGGCACGCTCCAGCGCGGCGATCGCCTTGGGAAAATTGTTGGCGCGCGAATGCGCCAGTCCAAACAGGTAAAGCGTTATGCCAGTCGCAGCCTCGTTTGCGGCCGTGCGCTCCAGGGCCATGGCCGCGCGAGCATATTGTTTTGCGCCGATCAGCGCACGCGCGTATAGACCCATCGCCTCTTCGTCTGAGCGCAAACGCGTCAGGGCCTCGCCCGATCGCACAGCGCCGAGATAATCCGCGCCTGACTTCTCTTCGTCTGCAGCCGAAGCAGCGCGGCGAAGATAAGCCGAGGTCAATAGAGACCAGGCGGAAGCAAGTCGAGGATCGTTCGTCGTGGCCCGGTTCAGAGTCGAAATGGCTGTATCCAGATCGTTGCGCGTGAGTGCGATCTGACTCAAATACAAGAGCGAGGCGACGTCTTTCGGGTTGGCCTTGATGGCCGCATTGAAAGAGCGCTCGGCGTCGGCGGTCTTTCCGGTTTTGTACTCAGCCAGGCCGCGATAGTAAAGGAACGAAGCGTCTGGCTTAGCGCCCGGCCTTTCGATCACCGCTATGAGTAAGGGCAGCGCGCGATCGAATTTCTCGGCCAGGACATAACTCTCGGCGAGCGCATCGACAGTATGCGAATCTTCCTGACTGGCTCTCCGCTGAAGATCGAGAGCTTTTTGCAGGTCTTCAGATGCATCCGCGTATTGCTTCAAATAGAACTCAGAAAAGCCCGCCAATTTCCACGCCTCGGAATTGCCCGGATCATTTGCGGCGATCTGTTTAGCTTCCTGAGCGGCCGCCGCGTACTGCTTTTGCTGAAAGAGTTGAAAGGCGTGCGTCGTATCAGACGAAACCGGAGCGCTACCGACAGGCTTTGACGGCTTTACCTCCAGGAGCGGGGCGTTCTTGTCCGTACTCGGTGGTGATTTTGGCTCAGGGCCCAGCAGGGTGTCCGGCGGAGTAACGCGACGCGGGCGAGACTGCGCATCCACGGCAACCACGATAGCGAGCAGGGCCCACACGGTCATCAACATCAGGCGAAGCGTTTGGTTCCTCATGGCGTGTGATTCTTTCAGATTTGCACGTCCTTTTTCAAATGACGACCGGGAGAGAGACAAGCGACGGTATTTCGGATGCCGCGACCGGAAGGCAGGTTTGCCCGTCAGGTCGGGGCAGGCGAGAAAAGCGGCCAGCGCAAACCAGGAGCGCTGACCGCGGGGTTAGAGTTTTTGGGCGCAAGTAAGGCACTTGCGCCACTAATCTAGAAGTTCAGTTTCAGTCCGACCTGGAACTGTCGCGGGTCGTACGCCGCAGTCGGGCGGCTGTAGTAATGCCCATTGCTGGCTCGCTGATTGAAAGTGTTTACGTCGGAAAAGAAAGGCGATGCGGCTGCTTCGTTAAAACGATTGAAGAGGTTAAAGCCTTCAACAATCAGATCCAATCTAACGCGTTCGCCGAAGCGAACCGCGCGCATTAGGCGCAAGTCGAGCGCGGCGTAATTATGCGTGACACCGAGATTGCGACCGAGGCTGCCGGTTGTAAAAGCTGTTGTCGGCACGAACAAGGCGCCGCTGGTCGCCACGCTCGGGCGATCATTTGAGCTTTGCAAATCGCCGTTGGAGTCACTGCCCGTCAAGATGTTGAACGGACGACCTGAAGAGATTTCGACGATCGGCGCAATAGTAAAGTCGGACAAGGCGCGATGGAAGCTACTCGACGACTTGCGCCATGCGTTGGGCGAGCTTAAGGCGCCGCTGAAGACGAAGCGGTGACGCTGGTCGAAAAGCGAATTGCCGCGCTCGGCTCGGAAGTTTCGATTGTCCTGCGGCTTGAGAAGCGTTTGCAAGTCACTGGAATCGTCAAGCGAATGTGACCATGTGTAGGAGGCCACGAACTGGAAGTTGTTTGAGAAGCGTTTTTTCAATTCCAGGTTTAGCGCGTTGTAGTTAGAGTTGCCATCGGATAACTGCGCGTCAACTTCACCGAACGGCGTGATTGGGCCAATCGTGCGAACGGTATTTGCTCCGGCTAGTGCTGCATCGAAGACCGCCTTGCTCACCGCACCGCCCGTGACCGACGCAACAAAGAAATAGTTGGGACTGTTTGGACGGAAGAAATTGGCGGCAATCGGGCTGACGACGCCTTGACCCACGCCATTAACGCCCACAAGGCCGGGAATGACTACTGTAAATCCCGGAGGGCACCCGGCGCCGGGACAAGCAGTTGGCAAACTGAATAACAAAGCCTGGCTGTTGCTCGCCGGAGCGGCCCCGGCAAAGCGTCGGAAGTTCTCAATCAATAGATCTTGGCGCGGCGCATTCACATCCTCCGGGTGCGGCAGGTGATGCGCGCCGACGAAGATGTAACCGGCCGAAATTGACATGTCTTTCGTCAACTGATGCTCGACAGTGAAGTTTGCCTGGTTGGCAGAGGCGTATTCAAACTTCTTGCTTACGGCGAGCGTGAAGGGGAAAAGCGGACCGAAGCCGACGAAGGTTTGATCGTTGAAACGGACTCTCCCCGGTAGGTACTGTGCGGTGGTGGCGACGCCCGGCGTAGTAAGACCGGCTGGGCACAAGGCGTTGGCGGTGGCCGTTGAGCAGACCGTCCCCTGAAAAAGTTGCAGCAAGTTTAGGAGTTGATTGGACGCAGGGCTGCCCGGCAGCACGGAAAAGTATTGCTGTTGCTGCGCGGCGTCCGCGATGTCCGAGTTGAAGGCGACAGCCAGGAGTGGGTGATCATAAAAGAGGCCGAAGGCCCCGCGAATCACTGTCTTGCCCTTGCCATTAATGTCCCAGGCAAAGCCTACGCGCGGGGCGAAGTTGTTCGTATCTCGCGGAAATCCTTGCTGCACATTCACCGCGTCTTGCGCCGTAAGCATGTTGGCGGGAGTTAGAGCAATGCCTGTCAACGGATCGGTGAAACCAATTGGCGCAATCGTATCAGTCAGTTCAACGTCGTAACGCACGCCATAGTTGAGGGTAAAGTTTGGTCGAATTTTCCAACTATCCTGGGCGAAGAAAGCCAGCGGGCGGTTTTTGATCGTGCTGTTCGGATTGCCGAAGCCCTGGATAAACGCCGAGGGGAAACCCAGCCCGTAGGATTGCACCGGAGTCAGATCCGGAGCTGCGGCCGAGAGGCTCGGAATGAAGCCTGACGCGAGTGTGCTGGCGGCAACTCCACCGAAGTTAAAAAGTCCGGGGAAGTTCAATTCAAAGGTTGCGGCTACGTTAATAAAGCTAATGTCGCCGCCGAATTTGAACGTGTGATTGCCGCGAATGTAGTTCAAGGTGTCCGTAAATTGAAAACGCTCCTCCGTGCGTCTAACGGGAGAAAACGGATTCGATCCCATGAAGGCCGAGCCAATCACTTGAATGGCCGTGCCGGGAATCTGCGAATCAAAAGTAGCCTTGCGGCGTCCGTAGTTGAAGCGCAATTCGTTGACGACGGTATTCGAAAGCGTCGTTGCGAGAGAAGCAACGAACGAGGTGTCGCGCAAAGTCTGTATGCCCGTGCGCGAGAAATCATTTTGTCCGAGCGTTTGGTTCTGCGACTCGTCCTGAATACCCGTTAGGTCGCTCGGATTGTAGCCTAAGCGCAAGGTCAAATTATTGTTACGATTGAATGAATGATCGATGCGCCCTGAATAGAAGCCCGTCGATTCAGAAAAGGGGAAGATACGCAAGAGACTGTTGAGCGAACGAAAACCGATAGCCTGGCCCTGCGCGTTGACCGTCACGAAATTCGGCAGGATGTTGTTGTTGGCACGCGAAGGAACGGGAGTGCCGGAAATGAAGAAACGCCCGCCGATGACTTGACCGGCTGTAATCGCGCCGCCCGGACTAATCAGCGTACTTACCCCATTAAGCCCAATTTGACCGCCGGATGACGCGAACGTCGCATAAGTAATGGCGCGACCGATGCGCGCGGCATCCAAGCTCGCGAGTTCGCCTCCGATGAAAGCGGCCTGGGCAGCCGTGAGGTTCGAATAAACATTCGAGAAAGGCAGAAACGGAGCGCCGATTGTGATGCTGCTGGTCAAACCAGCCCCGACATCGCTCGTAAAAAATCCTGACTCTTGACGGCGACGCTGCTCGAAGCTGGTAAAGAAGAACGTCCGATTTTTCTTGATCGGACCACCAAAGGTGGCCCCGTACTGCACCCGCGTAAACGGCGGTTTCTTGTTCGGATTGAAATCGATCAGGGGCGCAAATGCATTCCGTGCTTGAATTGATTTGTGACGCAGAAAGCCAAAGATGTTGCCGTGAAAGTCGTTCGTGCCGCTCTTCGTCACGACATTGACGATTCCACCTGTCGCGCGACCAAACTCCGGCGCGTAGGAATTGGTTGCCACTTGATACTCTTGCACGGCTTCCTGACTCACGGTCGAACGCGCGGCATTTATTGAGTTGTCCGTGTAGTCGGCGCCGTCAACCTGCACAAGCGTCGAGCGTCCGCGTTGGCCCCCGATGTTCAAGCCCGACGTTGGCGCAGGTCCGATGGGACGCCCGTTGTCCCGTCCAACCGTGGAGATGGTTAACGCGAAGCCGGTGGCGCTGCGTTCGTTGATCGGAAGACTATTGACACGCTGCTGATCGATCGTCGAGGCTACGGCAGTGCCCGATGTTTCCACCACGTTGGGTGGCGCAGTGGTCACGGTTACAATAGCTGTTACCTCGCCGATTTCTAATGGGATATCCTGATTCCCAGTCTGACCGACTGTGAGCGTCACGGTCTGGATCACCGCGGTCTTGTAGTTTGGCGCCTTAACGGTTACTTCGTAATCTCCGGGAGGCAGACTTACGATCTTGTAGAAACCATCATCGTTTGTCGTCGCCTCACGCGAACCGCCCTTGGAGGTGTTCCGCGCCGTGACTGTGGCGCCGGCCACCACGGCCCCTTTGGGATCGCGCACTGTACCCTGAAGATCCGCGGCGTTTGACTGCGCCTGCGACATTGCCGCGCTGAAACAAGAGATTACGGCTAAGCACACCAACAGAACTCGGTTTGACGTCCTGAGACACTGCCTGAGGGACAAAAACATCTTCGTTTCTCCTTCTGAAGTAAGCTCGGAAAATTGCTTATCGCCGGTGAATCCTTCGCCCGACGCCAGAGCGCGCCGACCATTTGATGGGAGACGACTTAATTTCCGACTGCCCGGGTGCGGTTCATACAAATCGGGAATAATTTTGCTACGCCCAGACTTAATCGGATGGAAACCTCGTACAGCTTCATATCTTAACGCGCTTTTTACAGCAAAAACCGTCGCGTGGCAAGGACTTATTACCTTTGGCAACTTTCTCTCAAAGAAGTTGAAGCGGCTCTCAACCACCGCCATTTAAACGCTCGGGGAGACAATAAGTTTCCGGCGCACTGCCCCTCGTCGCGCGCGACAGACGCTGGCGAAGGTGATCGCTTCGGCCGAAGACCCTGATTGCCAGTTGAGCCAGGCCGGGGACAAATGCTGCACGCCGCATCAGGGAACAGACGCGCAGGCGTGAGTGAAACCTCGTTTTGTACGCGGCGCGATATATCGTTTCGAGTTCGACAATTCCCGCACCGCGCCGGATCGCAGCTATCCGATCGCCAATCACGCGGGCGGCCAGTTCACCGCTTTCCAGTGCCATCAACATTCCGCTGCCCGTGAAAGGATCGATGAACGAGGCGGCATCCCCGATCGCCAGCAGCCCGGTTGTGGGCGTAACCGCGTGCCTGCCGAAGCCTTCAAGCGAAACCGCCAGCCAGGGTGTGCACGCGCGCGCTTGCTCGAGTGTGTAAGCTGCGCGGCGGTTCTGGCAGACGACTTCGCGCATCACGCGCTCAGCGTCAGTTCCACACTCGCGTACTGCGCGCGCCGAGGCGATGAAGCAAAGATTGCTCAGACCATTTTCGATGCTGCTTAGCCCGCCGTATCCACCGCGATAAAAGTAAATCTCACAGGCACCGGGCGCGACGCGAGCGTCCTCCAGATGTGCTTTGAAAGCAACCAGTGATGCACGATTCGATTTCGTCTTGAGCTGTGATTGACCGACGCGACGGGCCAGGGCCCGCGCTCGTCCCGTGGCATCGATCGTCACTGGCGCGCGATAGCCGGCTTCGCTGCCGGCGTGCTTACCGCTGTGCTTGATCGTCACGCCCGCGACTCGGTCTTTTTCCATTAGCAGATTGACGACCTGCGCGTCTTCCAGCACCGTGGCGCCGGCATCACTCGCGCGACGCAACAGTCGTTCGTCCATTTCGGCACGACTCAAACCAAGCGCGACACCGGCGGCGCCGAACCATGCGCTCGGCACGCTGACACTCCTTTGCTTGCGCGAATAAAAAATAGTTTCGGTTAGCCGGGCCGGGCCCGCGGCGAGCATTTGCTCAGCGACGCCCAGCCGTTTAAAGTGAGGCGCGCATTCCGGCGAGATGAATTCACCACAAACCTTCGCCCGCGGAAATTTTTTCTGCTCTACCAACAGTACTCGCGCGCCGGCCATGGCTAAGTGAATCGCCGCGCTGGATCCGGCCGGCCCACCGCCGGCAATGATCACGTCGTAATCGAATTGATTACTCATACAAATCGAGATCGATTGTTTAGAAGCGGGCTACCGCCCGCTTTATGTCGGGCATTAGCCCGACTCTAAACATTACCATTTGTGCTGGCACACAAAACCAGACGCGAGGGAAAATGCTTCTCGACGGTGACATTCCCCAGACCCGCTTGCTGCCCGAGTTTCTCCAATTCGTCGGGCTTGAAGCTCTTCAAGATCGATAGCGCGCCATCTTCACGTAACAGCCGGTTGTGCAAAATGAGGTGCCCCAGGGTCGTATAAAAAAAATACGCAACGGGGTTGCGATGGAGATCGATCACGAAAATTCTGCGCCTGGCGACCCGGCCCATTTCGCGAAGAATGCCGACTGCCCCTTCGTCGTCAAAGTGATGCAGCATCAGCGACGAAATGACGTAATCGACGGAATGATCAGGAAAAGGAAGCTGCAGTCCGCTGCCTTGGACCGAAGTTATTTCCGGAAAGTCAGGGGACTCGCCCAGAATTGACTTTGCTGATCTCTTGTTCAACTCCAGCCCGACCAACGAAGCACTACGATTTGTTTCACGGGCCCATCGGGCCGTAACCCGGAGCAGTTCACCTGATCCGGCGCCAATGTCGAGAATTGAAAACGATCGCAGGCCCCGGCTATTAATTTCTTTCAGCAGCGAACCTCGCAAAGCCTTGGCATCGCCGAGCCATTCATTCACGCGTTGCAATTCGACGATGCAGCCTTCGTACTCTTCGGGCGTGTAAGTGCCCTTGTCTATGTTCTCGAGTTCGTAGCTGCGATGTTGGAAGCGATCGAACATTTGTCGAGTTGCGAGTTTTGTGTTTTGAGTCCGATGCGTGACAGGCCGTCAACTCGAAACTCCAAACCCGAAACGCTAAACCTTATTGATCACCAGAGCGCTGTTCTTCGATCCGAAACCGATGCAGTTGCAGAGCGCGACCCGGACATCGGCTTTGCGCGCCGTGTTGGGGACATAGTCGAGATCACAATCGGGATCGGGATCGTCGAGATTGATCGTTGGAGGAATGATGCCCGTTTCCATCGCGCACAGGGCCGCGCCCAGGCCGGCAGCGCCGCTGGCGCCCTGGGGATGACCGATCTGCGACTTGGTTCCGGACATGGGGATTCGATGGGCGTTGCAGTTCAGCGCCAGCTTCATCGCGTTCGTTTCAATGCGGTCATTGAGCATCGTCGACGTGCCATGCAGATTGACGTAGTCAATGTTGCCTGGTTCAACGCCGGCATCGTCCATCGCGAGGGTCATGGCGCGCGCCGGCTCGTCGCCGCCTTCCTGAAGACGGACGCGATGATAGGCGTCACAGGTCGATCCGTATCCGGTGATCTCCGCATAGATTCTGGCGCCGCGTTGTTTAGCGCGCTCGAACTCTTCGAGTACATAAATCCACGAGCCCTCGCCCAACACCATGCCGGAACGATTGCGCGTGAACGGACGCGACGCCCGTTGCGGCTCGTCGTTCCATTCAGTCGTCAGCACAGTCAGGAGATTGAATCCCGCCAGAATTCCCGGCGCCAATGGCGCATCCACTCCGCCGGCGAGCATCACTTCCTGACGTCCCAGGGCGATGTGCTGCGCTGAGTACGCGATCGCGTCGGTCGAGCTGGTGCATCCGGTCGAGATCACATGCGACAGCCCGCGCAGGCCAAAGGCCATCGAAAGCTCGCTGGACAAGGTGCCGTGCGTAGCGGCCGGAATTATGTAAACGCTGGCCTTGGAATGCGAGCCCCCTTGATACCAAATTGCGTAGTGCTGCTCGACGAAAGGTAAACCGCCGCCGCCGGTGCCCAGCATGACACCAATCTGTTGTCTCTCCTCCAGCGAGAAATCGTTCGGGGACATCCCCGCATCCTGAAATGCTTCGCGCGCGGCGGCCAACGCCAGGGGCACCGTGCGCGGCACGTGCTTTCGATCTTTGGGACCGAGCTGAGCTTCCCAGTCGAAGTCCTGCACCTGCGCCGCAATCTTCACCGGCGATTTAGAGACGTCAAACGACTCGATGCGGCGCACACCACTCACGCCTTTTTGCAGTCCGGACCAGAACGCCTCGCGCCCAATACCGATCGGCGTGACACACCCCATGCCGGTGATGACTACCCGGCGCAGACTTTTGAAGTGACTCAGCATTCGAACGGGTCAGTTGATTAGTTGATTAGGAGACAGCCAAGCATACCATCGGGCTATGTGCGAGGGCTAACTTTGCGGGCACCGGGTGAAATCAGCTCCGCTTTGAATTTGACCAGTAACGAAAAAACATGGACTCTGGACCATTACTTATAAGAGAATGTCCAACTTCGCGGAGCCTGTAAGAGAATGAAAAAGAACCACGCACTATTTCGTCTTATCGCCAGCGCCTGTCTCACGTTTGCTTGTGCCACCGCGCAGCTGCCTCAGACGCAACAGTCAAAGGAGTCTACTCAGCCTGGTTCCGATAGCACTGCCGCTACACCGCCTGGAGCAGGTGGCACATCGCTGCCAAACGCGAATCCATTTCCGAGCACCTATCGCGCCTTTCCCGGGCGGCCAACCCTGATCCGTAACGCCACGATCATGACTGCCGCGGGACCGTCGATTCCGAACGGCTCAGTGCTGCTGCGCGACGGGAAGATCGTAGCGGTAGGCACATCAGTGAACGCGCCACCGGATGCGTTGGTAATCGATGGCACGGGGAAATATGTCACCCCGGGCATTATTGACGTGCACTCACATGTCGGTGTGTATCCGGCGCCGGGAGTAGATGCGAACAGCGATGGGAATGAGGCAACCAACCCGGTGACAGCCAACGTGTGGGCCGAGCACTCGGTCTGGCCGCAGGATCCACAACTGCCCCGCGTCCTGGCCGGCGGTGTGACTACCATGCAGGTCCTCCCCGGTTCTGCCAATTTGATCGGCGGCCGCAGCGTCGTGTTGAAGGTGGTGCCGTCGCGAACCGTGCAGGGTATGAAATTTCCCGGCGCGAAGTACGGGCTGAAAATGGCCTGCGGTGAAAATCCAAAGCGGGTCTACCAAACGCGCGGGCCGTCGACGCGCATGGGGAATGTGGCGGGGTACCGCGCCGCCTGGATTCAGGCGGAAAGCTACCGGCGGAAGTGGGACGCCTGGAACGCTACCCACAAGGGTGAACCGCCCGCGCGCGATCTTGGCCTCGAGACGCTGGCTGAAGTCCTGCGCGGCAATATCCTGGTCCACAACCATTGCTACCGCGCCGACGAGATGGCGCAGATGCTGGACATCGCCAGGGAGTTTGGCTATACGGTGCGCGCATTTCATCATGCGGTCGAAGCATACAAGATCGCCGATCTGTTAAAGGCCAGTGGCACAGGTGCGGCGGAGTGGGCAGACTGGGGCGGATTCAAGATGGAATCCAATGACTCGATCAAGGCGAACCTGGCGATCACCGACGCCCTCGGCGCGCGCGCAATGATTCACTCGGATAGTGCGGATGGCGCTCAACGACTAAATCAGGAAGTTGCCAAGGCGATGTACGCCGGGCGAGCGGCTGGCATCAACGTCACTGAGGATCAGGCGATTCGCTGGTTAACGATCAATCCGGCCTGGGCGCTGGCGCTGGACGATAAAATCGGATCAATTGAAGTCGGCAAAAACGCGGACGTGGTGCTCTGGTCCGGCAATCCATTCAGTATCTATTCAAAGGCCGAGAAGGTTTGGATCGATGGGGCCCTGCTCTTCGATCGCTCCGACGCTGCCGAGCATTGGCGCACGGACTTCGAACTGGGCGCCGTGCGGGAGAAAGAGTGAGATGCGAGCAAGCATTCTGAGCGCGATTATTATTGTGGTTGCAGCCGTGCCCGCGTTCGCGCAGACGATCGCGATCACAAACGGCACCGTGTACCCGGTCAGCGGTGCGCCGATTCCGAATGGGACGGTACTGATCCGTGATGGCGTGATCGTTGCGGTTGGTGCGCGAGTCACAGTGCCTGCGGATGCGCTCCGAATTGATGCGACCGGAAAAGTCGTGACGCCGGGCCTGATCAACTCTGCGACGGAACTTGGCGTGATCGAGATCGATCAGGTTAAAGATACCAACGATGACACGGCGAAGGGCACGAACAACATTTCAGCCGCGTTTCGAGTCTGGGAAGGATTGAACCCGGCGTCGGCGATGTTCGCCCCAACCCGCAACGAAGGCGTTACCACTGCGATCATCACGCCTCAGGGAGGACTTGTGGCGGGACAGGCGGCGGTCATTGATCTGGTTTCCGGGCATGCGACCGACATGATACGAAAGGCGCCGGTAGCAATGGTGGCGCAAGTCGACAGTCCCAATGGGGCGGGAACAGGTGCGCGCGGGGAATTGATGAGCAAGCTCCGCGCGCTCCTTGACGACGTGAAGTTTTATGCGCTGAATCGGGCCGATTATGACCGGGCCGCAAGCAGAACGCTCAACGCGACGAGGGCGGATCTCGAAGCATTGATTCCCGTGATTGACGGAAAAATGCCTTTGATTGTTGAAGCAAACCGCATGGACGAGATCGACGCGGCGCTGGCACTGGCCCGCGACTATCATCTAAAGCTGATGATTTCAGGTGGAGCCGAAGCCTGGCTCAGCGCCGACCGGCTGGCGGCGGCACAGGTGCCGGTGTTGACCGGGGCCATGAGCAACATACCATCGAGTTTTGCGACGCTGAATCAGCGGCAGGAAAATGCCGGGTTACTGCGCCGCGCCGGCGTCCGCGTGGTGCTGGTCGCAACTGGTGGCAGCGACGTGTCGCGGTTCAATGCCCGTAACCTGAAGTACGAGGCGGGAAACGCCGTGGCCTATGGCATGTCGCACGACGACGCCTTGCGGGCCGTGACGTTAAC
>JBGPWS010000175.1:0-9372 GCA_041492345.1 Pyrinomonadaceae bacterium
GGAATCACCAAACCAATTCTTTGTCTCGGAGGGTTTTGGGAAGGCCAGCAAAAGGCTTGCTTGCAGCAGAACCTGACTCCGGTTGTCTACCGGCTGGATATGATCGAGTCACTGGACCGGTCAGCGCGAGACGCGGGTGTCGTCGCCGATGTACACATAAAGATTGATACCGGCATGGGCCGATTGGGAGTGCGAACCGATGACCTTCCGCAATTCTGTGAGGCGCTGTCGCGGTTCCCGAACACCCGGGTTGATGGTCTGATGACGCATCTGGCCTCCGCCAACGATCCTGCTCAGGAGGATTTCACGAAAGGCCAGTTGGGACGATTTGAACTCGCGGTCAAAGTGTTTCGCGAGCGCGGTTTCTCGCCGAGTTACGTTCATATCGCAAACTCGGCCGCCACGTTTGCTTATCCACCGGCACGCGCAAATATTGTGCGGCCCGGCGCCACTCTATATGGCTTCAGTCGTGACGTACTACCGCCGAACATTGCGACTCCGCGACTGCTACCGGTCATGTCTTTGCGCTCGCGCATAATGCTTTTGAAGACAGTCGGCAAGAGAGAGAAGCTGGGTTACGGCTGCAGTTTTGAAACCACGCGTGAATCGGTGATCGCGACAATTCCGATCGGTTACGATGATGGCTATCGCCGCGCGCTTTCAAATCGTGGCCGGGTGATCGTTCGCGGAAAGTTCGCGCCCGTAGTTGGCCGCGTTTCGATGGACTTGACGTTGGTTGATGTCACGGACGTGCCCGGAGTTTCGCTTCATGACCAGGTGACTTTGCTGGGGCGGGATGGCGAACTGTCGATCACTGCCGAAGAGGTTGCCGAACTAGCCGGAACGATCTCTTACGAGATCACCTGTGGGATTAGTAGTCGAGTTCCGAGAATTTACGCCAATTCATGAAGCCAGCGCCGCGAACGCAAGCATCTGCGCTAAACAGTTGAAGCCTTAACATTCCAATGCCGATGTTGCAAAAACATTGACGAAGGTCACGAATCTGGCTTATCGTCCAACCGCCAATCGGGAAAATTATCAGGCCGGTCCTCAGAGCTTCACTCGCACTTCTACTTGACCAGCCAAAGTGCTTGCAGTCTTATCACCTCCGGCTGAACTTGCCCGGGGGTTTTAACGGTTTCTAACGCCTGGCTCGCACGCAGAACAGGAGTGAACTCACCATGCCAAACGCCCAGTCTGACTATCCACTCACGCTAGCTGAAGTTCTCTTTGAAGAACTTGAAACCACGAGCGCCGACATCGAGGCATCCGATATAGAGATTAAGGTCGCCTTCACGGAGGTCGAGAACCGAGGTTTGGCATTAATTCGCGCGATTTGCCGTGAGATGGATTCGGACGTGGAGGAGAGAATCGAGGAGATTAGATCCCTACCAACCCTTAGCCGGAATGAGATCGAGCGGATTTGTCAGCGAGAGAAAATCGAGGTCGGCAGCGATCTATTCGCCGCGACCTGGAAATGCAAGAAAGCAATTAGCGCGAAACTCGTTCCCGTGCTCTATGAGATTAACCGCAATTTGCCGCACCGACGCGCGGTGCTCTGTCTTTCCGGAGGCGGAATTCGCAGCGCGACGTTTAATCTTGGGATCTTGCAGGGACTGGCGCGCTACGGATTGCTCGAGAAGTTTGATTACCTCTCGACTGTTTCCGGCGGCGGCTTCATCGGCGGTTGGCTAACGGCGTGGATCCATCGTGAAAAAAATCTGCGGCCCGGACAGTTGCGTGTCAGCAAGGTCGCGGCCAGGCTGGCCGACCCACCCGATGATCCACTCGAGCCGGAGCCTGATCCGGTCTACAACCTGCGTATTTACGCAAACTATCTGACGCCACGGAAAGGACTGCTCTCGGTCGATACCTGGACGCTCGTGGCTGTTTATTTGCGCAACCTCTTGCTCAACTGGATGGTTTTTGTTCCGGTGATCATCGCGTGCCTGATGCTGCCGAGGATCTGGGTTGCTTTTGTGAAGAGTTCTTATCTCAGTCCGACAATCTTGTTGTGGACGGGGTTTGCGGGAGCTCTGATTGCATTGATTTATATCGGACTGAATTTGCCCGGGGCGAAACAACTGAATCTGCGCAAAGGCTGGTTTGTCGCCTTATGTCTGGCGCCGTTAGTGATTTCGGCAATGGCGCTGACAACCTATTGGGTCCGCTTGCAAAGAGGTGAGCAGCCCGATTGGTGGCACTTCGGTCTGTTTGCTGTGGTGCTTGGCGCCGTGCCCTGGACGCTGTCTGCCATCTTAAGAATTATTGCGCGGCTCCGCGAGACGAAAGATGATCGTGAGAGCGTCAGGCATCCCGGCGGTTGGATGCTCGCGCTTGGGCGTTATGCTTTAGCCACGGTGCTGATTCTGATCGCCTTTGCCCTTACCGGTTTTGTGACCTGGTATGTTGTCACCCACCAACTTCCGACGCCGCTCAATCTACAGGCCTCGTTCGCGCGCACCTACGCCAGTCTGGCCGTGCCTGTCTTACTAGTCCTGTTGACCGTCGGCGGCACGCTCATCTCCGGCTTGACCAGTCGCTTTACCGATGTTGACGATCAAGAGTGGTGGGCGCGCTCGGGCGCCTGGATACTCATCGTGGTGGTGGGCTGGAGTGTATTTCATCTGATCGTGTTGTTCGGCCCTGCGCTGTTTGTCGAGATGCAAACTCAACTGGTTAACAACAAGGACTGGACCAGCTGGAGCGGTATAAAGGGAGTTGGCACTGCGTTGGTCGGAGTTGTTTCGGGCGCGATTACGCTGTTCGGTGGCTCCAGTTCGAAGACCTCGGCGCACGGAGATTCGCCGGCCCCTTCGAAACCCAATCTGGCCCCAATCGTAACGGCCGTGGCGGCGGTAATCTTCGGGGCCTTTCTTCTGATTGTGCTGGCGCTCGTCACCAATTGGATTCTGGCCTCGAGCCTTGGCGAATGGGCTGGTAAGTTGCTCGGTGCCGGAGCGTCGCCGCTAAACGCAAACGATCCGAGAGCGATTATCTATCACACACCGGGAAGAGTGTTGGTGGCCCTGGCGGTCCTCGTTGCACTGGTAGGCGGGATTCTTGGCCGGTTCATAAATACGAACAGATTCTCGCTTCATTACTACTGGCGCAATCGCCTGATGCGGGCCTATCTCGGCGCGTCGCGGAATCGAGCTAAGACCAAGAACCAGTTCACTGATTTCGATCACGACGACAACGTGCAGATGCACGAGTTGAAGCAGAAACCGCTGCACGTCGTCAACGTTACTTTGAATTTGGCGGGCGGTGACAAATTGGAGTGGCAGGATCGCAAAGCCGAGTCGTTTGCGATCTCGCCATTGCATTCGGGCAGTTATTGGCTGGGCTATCGGAACTCGGAGCATTACGGTGGCGCGGCGGGAATTTCTCTGGCGACCTCGGCAGCCATCTCAGGCGCGGCGGCCAGTCCCAACATGGGCTATATGATGACTTCGCCCGTGGTCCGTTTCATCATGACGTTGTTCAATGTGCGGCTCGGGTTCTGGCTCGGCAATCCCGGAGTGGCGGGCAGCGGCGGCTCGACTATATTCAACCCCCCGACTTTTAATCGTGACTCACCCACACAGTCCGTCCGCCCGATTTTCGCCGAAGCGTTGGGCATGACCAACGGGCAAAGTCCTTACGTTTATTTATCAGACGGTGGACACTTCGATAACCTTGGTCTGTACGAGATGATTTTGCGCCGTTGCCGCTTTATCGTCGTCAGCGACGCCAGCACTGATCCAAGCTATAGCTTCGACTCTCTGGCCTACTCGATTCGCCAGATTCGCGTAGATTTCGGCGTGCCGATCGAGATGGGAGAAATGAATCTGGGGAAGGAACCGGACAAGGCGAACAAGTATTGCGCCATCGGCGCGATTCGTTATTCGTGCGTCGACAAACCTCTCGGCAGCACCGACCCGGATGAGGACTATGACGGAGTGCTCATCTACATTAAGCCTTCATTAAATGGTGGCGAACCGGCTGACGTGCTGAATTATCACCAAAGCGACAATGCTTTTCCGCAGGATACAATCGCCGATCAGTGGTTTAGTGAGTCGCAATTTGAAAGCTATCGGATGCTGGGTTCGCATATGATCCATACGATTTGCCCGGACAAGCTTGCTGCCGGCGCCCCACCCCTTGAAAGCTTCGAAGCGCAGGTGAAAGCTCATCTCGGGCAGACGCCCTGACCCGAGGCAAATCCTCGATAAGGTCCCCTCTCGGGTGATCACTCGCGCCGCTCTGAGTGTAAACTATGGGCGGCGCATGCCTTTGCCCAACACACAATGGAACCTGAAAAGCTGATCATTGGCATCAACGATCGCGAGAGTGTGACGGCCTTGCTGTATCCGGCGTCGAAGCGCGGCCGGGCGGGTATTACGGTGCTGCTCGGTCACGGCGCCGGCACAAACCAGTTGAGCGATTTCATGCGCATGATTGCCGGCGGTTTGGCGGCGCGCGGATTTGACGTAATGACGTTCAACTTTCCATACATGGAGCAGAAGCGTCATTTGCCTGATCCAAAAGCGCGACTTGAATCCTGCTACGCGTCGGTTATCAAAGCGGCGCTCAATCACCGGAAGCTGAAAAAGAACCGTCTGGTGATTGGCGGCAAATCGATGGGCGGGCGTATCGCTTCACAGGTTGCGGCTGCGGACGGCAAGGGCGTTGCGGGCCTGGTCTTCCTTGGTTATCCGCTGCATCCGCCGGGCAGGCCTGATAAGTTGCGCGCCGATCATTTGAAGGATATTCCCGCGCCGATGCTGTTCGTTCAGGGAGCGCGCGACGCATTCGGAGCAGAGAACGAAATCCGCGCGGTGATCAAAAAACTTCGCCTGCCCGCGAAGGTCTACGCAGTCGAAGGCGGTGATCATTCTTTTAAGGTTTCCAAGCGCATCGGCGTGCCGCAGGAGAAGGTCTACGAGACGATAATGGATAAGGTCGCTGATTGGGCGCGGACGCTTTGACCTGGGCGAAGAAGTCAGTACCACCCGCGTGAGCGGGTGGATCAAACTGTCGACGCGGGTTGACCGATGGATCCACCTGCTAACGCAGGTGGTACTGACCTCAGATGTGAGGGTCCCTCTCTTTAAGTCCTCGCTCAGAAGGAGAGCGAGTTCAATAGGCGCTGGTGAATTGTTCCGCATCGAACAGAGGAGACGAAACTTTTGGGCACCTACAATTTTATTCAACTCGACGTATTCACCGATCGAGCTTTTACCGGAAATCCACTCGCAGTTTTCCCCGACGCGAAGGGACTCAGCGACGAGCAGATGCAGCAGATCGCGCGCGAGATGAATCTGTCGGAAACCGTTTTCGTCCTTCCCTCGGAAAAAGAAGAAGTGCTGCGCCGTCTGCGAATCTTCACGCCGTCGAGCGAGCTGCCCTTTGCCGGCCATCCGGTCGTAGGAACGTGGAACTGTCTGGCGCGCGAAGGCGTGGTGCCGAAGCCCGAAAATGGCAGCGGGTGGGTCCAGATCAAACACGAAGTCGGCATTGGCATTCTACCGGTAGATATCGAGTTCAAAGACGGCGAGCCTGAGCGAGTAGTGATGACGCAAGGCAAGTTTGAAATTCGAGGCGAGATCGACGACCGGCAGGACCAGGCCGACATTGCGCGCGCATTGGGTTTGGCGCAAGAGGATTTGGACGAGAGCTTGCCGATCCAGGCTGTCTCTACCGGTAACACGATGCTGCTGGTGCCGGTGCGATCGCTGGCGGATCTCGGTCACTGTCGTGTGAATCTGCCGATGCTGAGTGAGATTTACGAACGCAGTAGTTCTTTCGGAGGCGGGACCGGCTGCTATGCGTTTACCCGCGAGACGATCGAGATTGGCGAAGCCCGCGCGCACGCGCGATTCTTTATCGGCCAGAACATAGGCGAAGATCCAGCGACGGGCAGCGCCGCCGGGCCGCTGGGTGGCTATCTGGTTCATCACGGCGCGGCGGGCGTGGATCCATCTGATGGCGTTTACAAGTTCGTGATCGAGCAGGGTGATTTCATCAATCGTCCCAGCCGGATGGGCCTGGAAGTTAAAGGCGAGAAAGGAAAGGTTGAGGAGGTCCGCGTCGGCGGACTTTCGGTGGTGGTGGCGCGGGGAACGGTGGAGTTTTAGCGGTTTGCCGAATGACTCCCTCTCCCTTTGAGAGAGGGCTGGGGAGAGGGACTACGACGGCGCAACATCACGCCCTCTCCCGGACCCTCTCCCAAAGGGAGAGGGAGACAATAACAAAAGACTCAAGGCCCAAAGTTAATCAAGATGGATCAAGAATCACTCGATCTTCTAATCATCGGCGCCGGACCCGCCGGACTATCCGCGGCTGACGCGGCGGCGCGCGAAGGTCTCGACTATCTGGTGATCGAGAAGGGAACGATTGCCGACACGATTCGCCAGTACCCGGTGGGTCGCACGCTGTTCTCAACTCCGAATGAACTGGAGATGCGCGAGGGCGCGCTTCATCCCGTGCGTGAGAAGCCCACGCGCGAGGAACTGTTGTCGCATTACATTCACTTCGTGCTGGATGGCGACTTGCGAATCAACACGGGGGAAGAAGTCATCGACATTGAACACCCGGAACCTGACAGATTCATCGTTCACACCAGGAGCGTAAACACGCTGGGACAAGAAACGACCACGACCTATCATGCCCAGCGCCTTCTGTTTGCGATTGGGGCGATGGCCAGGCCGCGGCGGCTGAATATTCCGGGCGAAGACTTGCCAAAGGTTCATCACCGCTTTATTGAGCCCTATCCCTATGTGCGGAAAGAAGCGTTGGTGGTCGGCGGAGGCAACAGCGCTGCTGAGGCGGCTTTGTTTTTGTCGGAAGAGGGCGCGCGCACGACGATGGCCATCTGGCGCGAAGATTGGGAGAACCGCGATCCGAAAGCCGGCGCGATGAAGCATTGGGTGCGCTCGCCGCTCGAACGCGAGATTTCCGAAGGCCGCCTGCGGGTAATTCTCTACCAGCATGTCGACGAGATCACGGCACACGACGTTACCTTAACGACTGACACAGGAGAGAAACAGACGATCCCAAACGACGTGGTCTTTGTCCTGGTTGGAAGTGACGCCGATCTCACGCTGGCAAAAAAGTTGGGAGTGCGAACCGTACCCGGAAAAATGACCGAAGTTCCGGTTTACGATCCGGAAACTTTCGAGACCAACGTGCGTGGAATCTATGTGGCCGGGCACTTCACGAATGCCCGGCATATCAAGGCGGCCATCGATGTATCGCGAAAGGTCGTGCCGCTGATCGCCCAAAGCTTGCAGAAGACCGTCAGCTCGTAGTAATCAAATCGCGTAGGTTTGAGCCGGAGTTAATAGCTATGCGCCACATCTCGAAAGCTCTACCCTCTTTTGCGTTGGGCGGATTGATGCTGGTAGTTAGCGCCGGCGCCGCCGCCCAGGAGAAGACCCAGGCGCCGGCCCCTCCGTCGTCCTGTTCACGCGAAAACGCGCTGGAAATCATGCAACAACAGATCGATCTAACCAAAACTTTTGATAACGACGTTCGCCGCATCGCGTCTCGGTCGTTCTCAGGCCGAAAGATTCCAGACAAAGACTGATGGAAACTCCGCTAACTCCACTGGATTTTGCGCGGCGCGCGCGGAAACTCTACGGCGCGCGCGAAGCGGTCGTGGATGGCGACCTGCGTCTGACGTATGCCCAGTTCCTCGACCGATGTGATCGATGGTCATCGACTTTGCAGCAGCTTGGCGTAGGCCAGGGTGATCGCGTCGCCTACATCGCACCGAACACGCACGCGCAACTCGAGTCGTTCTATGCAGTGCCGCAGATTGGCGCGGTGCTGGTGCCCGTCAATTACCGTCTGACGCCCGACGATTTCGCTTATCTGATCAATCACAGTGGGGCCCGGGTAGTTTGCGCTCATTCGGATTATCTTGCGGCCGTCGACAGCATTCGATCGCAACTACCGCGGGTTGAGCACTTCGTGGCTTTTAAAAGCTCAGGGGACAGCTCAGGGAAAAACCTGGGCGATGGCGCACGTGCCGGCTGGCTTGATTACGAGTCGTTGCTGGCTGAGGGTACGAGCGAATTTACTCGGCCAACGATCCGGGAAAGTGATTTGTTGACGATCAACTACACCAGTGGCACTACGTCGCGGCCCAAGGGCGTGATGATCACGCATCGCAATGCTTACATGAATACGGTGGGCACGCTCGTCCACGAGCACATGGCCTGTGCGGATCGTTATCTGTGGACGCTGCCGATGTTCCACGCCAACGGCTGGACGTTTGTTTGGACGGTCACCGCCGCCGGCGCCACGCACATCTGTTTGCCGAAGGTCAACCCGCGGGCTGTATTTGAGCTGATTGAGAAGGAACGCGTCACGATGCTTTGCGCGGCGCCGACCGTGCTGATAAGTCTGGCGAACGCCGACGAAGAAGTGAGACGAAGCGCGCGGCGCGGGGTGCGCGTGCTCACGGCCGGCGCTCCGCCGGCGGCTTCCACGATCGAACGCCTGGAAGGCGATCTCGGTTGGAGCGTCACACAGGCTTACGGCCTGACTGAGACAACGCCGTTCATAACTATCTGCGAGCCAAGGGCCGAGCACGAACAACTTTCAATCGCCGAACGCGCCATCATCAAAGCCAGGCAGGGCGTGGAGCTGATTACTTCGGGCGAGACGATCGTCGTTGACGAAGACGGAGCCGAAGTTCCCTGCGATGGTCAAACGGTCGGCGAGATCGTGGTGCGTGGAAACGTGGTGATGGAAGGCTATTACAACGATCCGGAAGCGACGGCTCAGGCGATGCGCGATGGCTGGTTTCATACGGGCGACGCGGCCGTGGTTCATCCCGATGGTTACATCGAGATTCGCGATCGTTTGAAAGACGTGATCATCAGCGGCGGCGAAAATATTTCGTCAGTAGAAGTCGAAGGCGTGCTGCTGCGGCATCCCGCAGTGCAGGAGGTCGCGATTGTGGGCATGCCGCATCCGCGCTGGGGTGAAGCGCCGCACGCGTTCGTGGTCCTGCGCACCGGAGCAAACGCGACTGAAGATGAACTCCGGCAATTCGCGCGCTCGCATCTCGCGCACTTTAAAGCGCCGGACGGCGTAACGTTTGTTGAAGAGCTGCCGAAGACGGCTACGGGTAAGATTCAGAAGTACGTTCTGCGCGGCGAGCGAAGCGCAATTGCGAAGCAGTAAACGTTCGGCGAAGTTCAGAGTACCGACTTCAGGCGGTTCTGAGCCTGACAAAAGCTTGCAGGCCGGAGTCGAATCATGATAAAGCCGCGTGGCAGATTCACTCGAAGTCCGATAACGAAGGAGTCCCTACAATGGCCAGAGCGATCATAGCAGTAATCGTTGGCTACATAGTCATGTTCTTCCTCGTCTTCCTGA
>JBGPWS010000284.1:0-5984 GCA_041492345.1 Pyrinomonadaceae bacterium
ATCGAAAGTTGATAACTTGCGCTTCCCGTAACGTAACCGAGCCCGCTGACTCAATGAGAGGCATGAGACAGTATGAGGTCAGTACCGAGAGCGGTAGCGACCGGGTCTCATCCTCCCGATCTCGGGTCATGGGAAGCGTTGCGGCCCGGTCGCTACCGCTCTCGGTACTGACCTCATTGCTCCGACCGATCGGAGACAAACCTAGATGGATCTCGGTCTTAGAGGTAAAATCGCACTCGTAGCCGCGGCCAGTCGCGGCCTGGGGCGCGCCGTCGCTGAAGAACTCGCCGCGGAAGGCGCCGCGCTGGTGCTGTGTTCGCGCAATGCTGAGACGATTAGCCAGACCGCGAGCGAGATCGCGGAGGCGACTGGAGCCGAGATACTCGCGCTGCCGTGCGACGTTTCCCAAAGTGACGAGGTAGCGCGCCTGGTGCAATCCGGCATCGAAAAATTCGGCCGCATCGATATTCTGGTAACAAACGCCGGTGGGCCTCCGGCTGGCCAGTTCGAAAGTCTTAGTCAGGGCCAATGGGAAGCCGCAACGCGTCTGACACTGTTCAGCGCGATCGAGCTGGCTCGCCAGGTTTTGCCCGGAATGAAAGAGCGTCGCTGGGGCCGCATCCTCAACATCACTTCAATCGCGGTAAAGCAGCCTGTCGATAACTTGATCCTCTCCAACAGTTTGCGTGCGGCGGTAACAGGATTTGCACGGACGCTGGCTAATGAAGTTGCCACGTTCGGCGTAACTGTCAACAACATAATGCCCGGCTACACGCGGACCGAACGCGTTGAAGAGTTGTCGCGCATGATGGCTGAAAAAGAAGGAATCAATTCCGAGGATTTCATTGCGAGATGGGAGAAAGAAATTCCCATGCGGCGACTTGGTGAACCGCGCGAGTTCGCGGCCCTCGCCGCCTTTCTGGTCTCTGAACGCGCCAGCTACATAACCGGCACCTCGATTCAAGTTGACGGCGGATGGATACGCGCTTTGATTTAGAGATCAGCTTGTTATGCTGCTCTGTGCCGGTAATTCAGAAAGGAAGAAACTTGCGCATCTTTGCGACAATAGCCTTGTTGATAGGCATTTGTTTTGGCTCTCAAGCTATTCACGCTCAAGATGTTGATAGCGGGGATTTGTATCTCGTTCAAACAGTGTTTGTGGACAAGATAGGCAGCTCTCTTCAATCGTCACGTTTTCGCTCGCTTCTTCGGAAGAAACTGGCTGGAAACGGATTTGTAATTACCAACGATAAAGAAAAGGCTGATGCTATTTTGAAAGGGTCGCTTTCGATTTCTACAGAACAAAAATGGGGCGACCGGTTCTTGATGGCTGAAGTAGCGTTACATCTTCGATCGAAGCATGGGGAAGAATTGTGGTATGGCAGTTATTCAACCGGCCGTAATCTTAGGTTTCGAAGTAAGGATGTCGTCCAGGAACTCACAGATAATGTTGCTAAGAGCTTGCACGAGGCTTGGGAAGGTTCATTAAATGCATCTAGTGATGGTCGCGTAGAACACGTGTTTTTGGTTTGGACGCCGGGTGATACGCAGTTGGTGTTGGGAAGCGGAGGTCCGAAAAGTGAAGTCACTGAGGAGGATCTCTCGAAACTAAAGGCCCTGGGTTTAAAAGGACAGCTGAAGGTAGCTCACACTGGCATTGAAGGCAGCGGACCGTCGAAGACACGTGTGCTAATTGTGATGCACCAACAACTCGCCGATGGGGCTGAATTCTCTCTCTCCGGGCAATCCCCAATGTTAATCATTCAGATGAGAGACACGTGGATAACTGAGCCGTCACCCCTGCCCTTTTCGAAAAGCAAGTTAAGGATTTGGCCAATCACCTTTAATGAGACGGGGTTTACTCTAGATAGAGAGAATTCTGGGATACAATTTCAATTCGCCTTCAAATGGCCGAAGGAATAGTTGAGATTCTTAAATCCCGCGGAATAATCAAGAAGCTCATGCAGCGCGCGCCGTCATTCCACGGGAAGATTGACCTGGACTCGATCTTAAAGCCTAAGAAGTGATCGCTGGGTACAGAACCGGCAACCAAAGAACATTTTCCATTTATCAATTCAATTTAAGCTAGCGGCGTTGCGGAGTACCGACTTCAGTCGGGTGTTTTGATCGAAAAGACCCAAACTAAAGTTGGTACGCTCAACACCCGTCCTTAATGATCAATGAGAAATGGAAAATGATCGCGTCGCTGTCCGCTCCCGGTTCACTAACTTCTGAATTCGAAGACTGAATATGGAATGCACGCACCTAGATCAAGTTAAGGAAGTCACGCCCAGCGCGAATGGATGTGAAGACTGCCTGCGCATAGGCAGCACGTGGGTGCACCTGCGCCTCTGCATGACGTGCGGGCACGTCGGCTGTTGCGACTCTTCACCGAACAAACACGCGACGAAGCACTTTCACTCGACCGGTCACCCGATCATTAAGTCATTTCAACCCGGCGAAGAGTGGAGCTGGTGCTATGTTGATGAAGTGATGTTTGATGAGTTGTGAGGAGCGGCACTTCTTCTTTCAGATGAACAAGTCTGCTGGAACGTGGAAGTAATCAGCCAGCGCTCTAGCGTGCGTCTTGCTGATCCCGCGTTTGCCATTCAGTACTTCAGAAGCGATTCCTTTCGAACCAAATACTTCCCACAAGTGGGTTTGTTTTGTTTCGCGAGACTCCATCAGGTGGTGAAGGACTTCAAGTGGCGTAGCATCACGTGGGTGGTAATATTCTTCTTCAAAATCTTCCACTAGTCTGGTCAGTAGTTTTAGAAGTTTCTCTTCTTCAGGCGAAAGGCCTTCACCCTTGTCCATCAGTTTTTCAATAACCTTTAGCATGCGCTCGTTCTCTTCTTCGGTTTCAATAACGACCGGCATAGTTTGAGACAGAAGTCTCCTATAGCGTGTCGGGTCTATTTTGCGAACTGCGCTTCTCATTCTTTCCATTTTCCTAAGTCGTATTCTTCATGCGTCATTACCGCTTTTACGAAGAGTGTTTGGCTGCGATAATTTATTCCCGCAATTAATCTGTATCTATTGCCTCGAATATTGAAAACAGTGTAATCCCCCACGAGATCAGCGGACGGATAGACTTGCTTCAATTCTGCGAGATTTTGCCAATGAACTTTCTTTACCGTCTTGTTCCATGCTGTCAAAGCGCTTTCAGAATCCGGGTGAACAGAAAAGAATTCCCGAAGCCGCTTAAAACTGATTACATGCATCAGTAACTATCCTCCTAGGACGTAAATGCTCATGTTTGTTGCTCCTTTCTGATCCGCGCTGTGCGGATGGCTGAATGTTCTCATTATGAGAACAACCTGTCAAGCGACGAGTTGTTCTCATTGTGACTCCTCCAGCAACTCCTTCAAATACCCCTGCCAGATCGCCGGCAGCGTGTGCGTGCCGTGGCCGCGCGTTTGGTCGCTGATGGGCAGCAGAATGAAGCGGCCGCGCTTGACCCGTTTGATTTCTCGTTCAATCAATCCCAGCTCGGGTGGATTGATTACATCGTCGGTGGAATTGATGGCCACCAGCGGCGCCTTGATAGTCTCTAGTTTCGGTGACGGATTGTATTCGCGCGAAGCATCGAGCTGATACAGCAGATCGTTGGCATCAAGACGCGCGACTGCCGCTTTCACTCGGTCTTCATAGAATTTGTCGGCGGTGTCACGGGTGGGCGACTGCTTTTGCCACTGCAAAGGCGCGCTGCCTACAAATAAAAGGAGATTCTCGGCTGCGGTCAGGGCCCGCATCGGCTGGGTCTTGTATTCGCCGCCGAGCCATTCGGGATCGTCGCGAATCGCATCCATCGCCATGCGGCGCCAGATGCGATTGCGGCCTGCAATCTCCACAGGCAAACTCGCCAGAGGCATCAGGGCGTCCATGAGATCCGGATAAGTCTCGCCCCAAACCCAGGTCTGCATTCCACCCATCGAAGTGCCCATCACCAGACGCAGATGATTCACGCCCAGCTTCTTTGTCAGTAGTTGATAATGCGCGGCCACCATGTCGTCATAGGTGTAATGCGGAAAGCGCGCATGCAACCCGTCGCTCGGTTTGCTCGAGCTGCCATGGCCGATGCCGTCAGCGAGGATGATGAAGTAGCGGCTTGCGTCAAGTAACTGTCCCGGACCGAAGAGAACATTAGCAAACTGCGGAGAGAGAAACTGCGTGCCTGCTCCACCTGTGCCATGTCCAATCAGCACGGCATTCTGCACGACACCGGAACTATTCATTTTGGGTGTGCCGATGGTGCGGTAATGAATTTTCAGTTCCGGCAACACTTCGCCGCTGCGGAAACGAAAGTTTTGAATCACGTAATCGCCTTCAACGGGTGCGGGGTAGTTTCGTTGAGCGGGGGTCGTCTGGCCTTGGCCCAGCGCGACCGAGCAAGCGGCGCAGATCAAGAAAAGGAACAATGATATTCGGCGCATAGGAATTCTCCTTTGATTAGGATGACTTTACCTTATCACTTCAGCGGTATCGAGCGGGATCGGGGCTACCGCCACGCTTCGCGGCTTTCGCCTGCCGATGTATCATGCTACCCACCGTTACGGTTAACTGCTTGCTGCAATACAACAATTCTTCTGACGAGGACGATTCAATGAAGTTACCCTTCAGGACGCTATCGGCCGCGACACTGTTTCTTATCTTCGCTGTTCTGGCGTTGACGGTTGTTGCTCAACCGGCGCCACGCGGCATCACGCCCGAAGACTACTTTTCGTTTGAGTTCATCAGCGATCCGAACATCTCGGCCGATGGAAAGCTGGTCGCGTACGTCTTGACGAAAGTTGACCGCGCACAGAACCGGCGGAACTCTTCGATCTGGATGGTGGCGACCGACGGCAGCCGCGCGCCCTGGCAGTTTACCACCAGTCCGCAATCCTCGACTTCGCCGCGCTGGAGTCCTGATGGAAAGTCGCTCGCGTTTCTGTCGTCGCGACCTGAATCGACTCCGGCACCCGCGCCGGCAGCAGGCGCAGCAACTGGAACTACGGAACCGCCGCGCGCGCAGGTCTACCTGCTCTCGATGAACGGCGGTGAAGCAAAGCGAATCACGAATCTGAAAAACGGAGTGAGCGTGTTTCGCTGGTCGCCGGACGGAACGCGTTTCGTCGCGGTCAGTCGCATAGGACCAGGCGACAGTCGGGGCGAGGGGCGGCCTGAGAACAGAGATCGCAGCGACGTGCGCCACTACAAAAACACTTCGTACAAGTTCAACGACACGGGTTGGTTCGATGATCGCCGCACGCACCTTTGGGTCGTCGACGCAAAGTCGGGCGAGGCCAAACAAATCACCGACGGCAACGATTGGAACGACAGCGACCCGCAATGGTCGCCGGATGGAACCCGCCTGGCTTTCGTTTCGAATCGCACCGGCAAAGAGTACGAAGAGAATCGAAACACTGATGTTTGGGTGATTAGTGCCGAAGGTGGCAAGCTCACAAAGATCTCGGATCACGACGAAGCTGACAATCAGCCGCGCTGGTCGCCGGACGGAAAATGGATTGCGTTTACGGGTGAAATCCACGATCGAGATCATCCGAAAATCTTCCTCGCGCCGGCGACCGGCGGTGCGCCTTCGGAGCCGGCTGCCAACGGACTCGATCTGATTCCCGGTGGCCTTGAGTGGGCGGACGATGGCAAGTCTATCTATTTCGAGACCGGGGTGAAAGGCGAGTACCAACTCTTCCGGGTGGACGTTCCCACGAAATCGATCGCCCAGGTAACGTCAGGCCCACGCGCTGTGCGCAGCGTTGATTTCAACTTCGCCGGCGGGAAGATGGCTTATCTGGTCAACGACTTCAAGCACCTCGACAACCTGTATGTCGCGGGTTTGGATGGAAAGAACGAATTCCAGCTGACCGATCTAAACGAGGCGCTGTGGAAGCAAGTGCACCTTGCCGATGTCGAACGCTTCAGTTACAAGAGCGCCGACGATTGGGACGTCGACGGCTTTTTTGTGAAACCGATTGGTTGGC
>JBGPWS010000037.1:0-19025 GCA_041492345.1 Pyrinomonadaceae bacterium
CACTGTTAAAGAAGGTTATTCCGAGATTCGCATAACGAGTCAGTTGTCAGTTGTCAGTGGTCAGTAGTCAGTTGCAAAAGCAACCTGATAGACTCTGCTACTACAAGTAACAAGTAATAACTAACAACTAACAACTAACAACCGACTATGATCATTGGTATCTGCGGCGGCACCGGTTCAGGAAAAACGACAATCGCGAATCGTATTCTGCAATCAGTCAGCGCCGACGAAGTCGTTTTTATCCAGCAGGATCTTTATTATCGCAATCTTAAGGACATGCCGCTCGACTATCGCAATGCGGCCAATTTCGATCATCCCGACGCGCTCGACAACGACCTGCTGGTCAATCACCTTAAGAAGCTGAACGCGGGTGAGCCGGTCGAGCTTCCGATCTACGATTTCCGCACGCACACGCGCCTGCCCGACACTACTCCGATTCAAGCCAAGCCAATCGTGATCGTGGAAGGCATCCTGATCTTTGCCGAGCCGCGTTTGCTTGAGCAGATGGACATCAAAGTTTTTGTAGACACGCCGGACGACATTCGCTTCATTCGTCGCTTGAAGCGAGACATCGCCGAGCGCGGCCGCACGCTTGATTCAGTTATTGAGCAGTACATCGCCACCGTGCGACCGATGCATAATCAATTCGTCGAGTCGTCAAAGCGGCATGCGGACGTTATTATTCCCGAGGGTGGTCATAATCTTGTGAGCATTGATTTGATCAGTGGAAAGATTCGCGAGAGGCTGGCCCGGGATTTAGATCCAGTGGGAGGCCAGAGTTGAGCGAATCAGAGAATCAGTTAATTGAAGCGGCAACCAGGGCGCGCTTGAAATCAGTTGCGCCCTTTTCAAACTTTCTTGTGGGCGCCGCTCTGCAAACGAAAGCGGGCAAGGTGTTCACCGGTTGCAACGTCGAAAGCGCAAGTTACGGCCTGACAGTTTGCGCTGAACGCGTGGCTATTTGGAAAGCCTTGTCGGAAGGTGAGCGAGATTTTATCGAACTCGTCATCGTGGCTGACACCGAAGCGTTGACACCGCCGTGCGGTACGTGCCGGCAGATCATCTGGGAGTTCGCCAAACACGCTAGGATTGTTTTAGCCAATCTGCGAGGCCAACGCGAAGAAGTGTCGATCGAGGACCTGTTGCCGCGAGCATTTGATGCCCGGTTCTTGAAAGAAGCGAGTCGGTAGAACGCAAGGTCAGACCGAGTTCAAATAGAATAGAGTGGACTTGAAAAGCTCAATGAGTCCGCCTTGGCGGACGGCATATTGGTAGCCCCGGGCGTCAGCCCGGGGAATCGATACCACCTAAGACATATAAGCCCGCCAAGCGGGCGACACAAATGAAGGCTCAGTTGCTCGCATTCATCGAAATCTCTTTCGCCCCTTACTGGGCTCTTTGAAATCTATTTTCCTTCTTTACCCCGGGCTCACGCCCGGGGCTACTAATATGCCGCCTGCTTCGCAGGCTGGTTGATTGGCTCTCGTTCCAGTCTCAGCTCGACAAGAGTACGAAAGACTTGCAGAGTCCTTTCTGCCGAAATAAAGAGGATGATCATGAAACGGGCCCTAACCACTTTGTTAATGTTGACTATCTTAGGTGCGTCGACAACCATGGCGCAGAGAAGGAAGACTGTCGTGGATATGATTGTGCGCGGTGGAACCATCGTGACCATGGACGGTGCCCGCCGCGTGATTGAAAACGGCGGCGTGGCGGTTAAGGGCGGACGCATCGTAGCGGTCGGCAGCGTGACTGATATAGATCGCAACTATTCGGCGCGCGAAGTAGTCAACGCCACGGGCAAGGTTGTCATCCCGGGGCTAATCAATGGTCATACCCACGTTCCCATGACGCTGTTTCGCGGCCTGGCCGACGATCTCGATCTACAGGAGTGGCTTACCAAATACATCTTTCCTGCCGAAGCGAAGAACGTCACCGAAGATTTCGTGCGTGTGGGCACTCGCCTCGGCTTAGCTGAAATGATTCGCAGTGGCACCACGACCTATTGCGACATGTACTACTTTGAAGATGCGATTGCTGACGAGACTTCGAAAGCCGGAATGCGCGGGGTCCTTGGCGAGACGGTGATCGATTTTCCGGTCGCCGATAACAAGACCAACGCCGAGGCGATGGCCTACGTAGAACGCTTTGTTAAGAAGTGGCAGGGCAATGCCCTGGTTGTTCCGGCGATTGCCCCGCACGCGCCGTACACGGTTTCCGAAGAACACCTGAAAGCAATTCGCGCGTTTTCCGATCGAACCGGGGCGCCCATTGTGACGCACATCTCGGAAACAAAACGTGAAGTTGACGACAGCATCAAGGCCAAAGGCGCAAGCCCCGTCGACTATCTTAATCGCATTGGTCTTCTCAACAATCGTGTCATTGCCGCGCACGTGGTTTGGCCCAGCGAAGAAGAACTGGGAGTGCTCAAGAAACTCGGCGTCGGGATCGTTCACAATCCACAGTCGAATATGAAGCTGGCTTCCGGCGTCGCGCCCGTCCCACAAATGCTTAAGGAAGATCTTCCCGTGGGGTTGGGTACTGACGGCGCCGCTTCAAACAATGATCTGAATCTGTGGGAAGAGATGGACACCGCGGCGAAACTTCATAAGTTGATCAGCAAGGATCCTAAGGTTGTGTCCGCCGCAGAAGCTTTCGAGATGGCTACCCTGCGTGGCGCGCGCGCCCTGCACCTGGAAAAAGAAATCGGATCGATCGAGAAAGGCAAGCGCGCCGATTTGGTAGTCGTCGACCTGGACGATCTGAATCAAACTCCTTACTACAACATCTATTCTGATTTGGTTTACGCGACCAAAGCCGCGGACGTGCGCACCGTGATCATCGAAGGGCGCGTCGTCATGCGCGACCGGAGGCTATTGACGCTGAACGAAGAAACAATCAAAGCTGACGCGCGTCGCTATCGCGAGCGAATCGTTCGCAGCCTCGGTGCGAAGACTGTGCCGGAAGACTGAGGTGGCACGGGCGTCCCGCCCGTGAATCACGCGCAAGATGCGCGTGATTCATTCAAACTGCATCGCTATACACTCAAGGCTTTAAGGTTGTCTGACAAACACCCAACTGAAGTTGGTACTCTGAACACCTCTTCTGTGAGGTAGTGGTGCCGTGCCGCGATCTTTACTTGCTCCACCGTTCAGCCATCAGCAACTGATCGCGATCGATCTCCTTGAGAGATAGCTTGCCTGCCGTCGGGATCTTACCCTGATTCCACAAGTAGTCGCTGAGCAGACGTTCGGCCGCATAATCCCAAAAAGAATTGTCCGCCGCGAGCCGTCTCCGGGTGATCCGCTCAACATAGCTGACAGCTTCATCATCAATTTTCACCAGTACTTGAGAACGCATTCCGTCCGGGGCCAGGACGATAAATGCGTGCTCGTCGGGTTGAGTTCTCACCGCCTCGGCAGCCGTCGGGCGACTAATCTCAAAGCCATTAAGCGTTATGGTTTCTATCTGCGGGCGTTCCACCGGAGCTTCAACTTCGCCCGAAGGTTCTACCCGGCGCTTGGCCGATTTTGAAACTGCCGCGGCTACTGCGCCTCGAAGTATTTCGGGCGTCATCGGTTTGCGTAAAAAGTCGGTCGCGCCAATTTTCATGGCATCTACCGCCAGCTCGACTGAAGCGTAGGCGGTGACCATGATCACCTGTGCCGAGGCATCGCGCTGGTTGAGGCGACGAAGCACTTCCAAACCATCCATGCCGGGCATTCGCTGATCGAGGAGCACAACGTCCCAACTCGAACCATCGGCATATAGGTCCAGGCCCTGCTGACCATTATCAGCTTCACCAACTTCATAGCCGGCGACTTCCAACGTCAGGCGCATCATGCGTCTGATGTTATCTTCGTCGTCGATTATCAAAGCACGTTTTTTCATTTGAGCTTTCCAGTCTTTGCGACCTTTGCCAGATCGGCTGCTTCAACGCCTTTTAGTTTCAGCGTGCCGGTAGCCGGAACGCTGCCGTCGTTCCAGATAAAGTCACTGAGGAAGTGTTCGGCCTCCTCTGTCCAGAACGGATGGTCGAGACTAATTGTGATTCCGGAGTTCTCTACGCTGCGGATCGCTTCTTCACTGATTTCGACCACAACCTCCTGCTCGCCGCCGTCCGGCCTTCTTACGAAAAAGCGTCGTTCATTAAGAGCATCTGCGGTGACACTCGAAGTGCGCAGAATCGCGAAGCCATTCATCGTGAAAGTTTTTCGCTCCTCGGGTGCGTGTTGCCTGCCAGGGGCGTCGAGTGCGCCGGCGACAGCATTGCGCAGAATCTCAGGCGTCATTGGCTTGCGTACGAAGTCTGCCGCCCCGAGTTTCATCGCCTCGACCGCGAGTTCGACCGAGCCAAAGGCGGTCATAATAATCACGCGGGCCTGCGGGACCAGTACCCTCAGACGACGGAGCACGTCGGTACCCATCAGGACCGGCATCTTTTGATCGAGCAGGACGACGTCCCACGCCGCGTCGCCGCCGAGGATGGCAAAGCACTCCATACCGCTGGCGGCTTCGCCGACCTGATAACCTGCGGTTTCCAGGGTGAGCCGGGTCATTTGGCGGATATTCTCTTCGTCATCAATAATCAAAATGCGCTTACTCATGCTCATTCCTCCAGGCTTGCGTAGGAACCGACGGCGCCTGTGGCCGCTCATATGTCACCAGTAAAGTGAACGTAAACGTCGTGCCCCGACCGACTTCGGATTGCACGCTGATCTGCCCGCCGTGCGATTCAACGATTGACTTCGAAATCGCAAGCCCCAATCCAGCTCCGCCCGTGGGTGCGCCCGGCACTTGTACGAACTTATCGAAAATGTGAGGCAGGTATTCCGTCGGGATGCCGCTCCCGGTGTCGCCAACAGACACGGCCACGTAAGCGCCGCGGTGCTCGGCGCTGATCTTGATTTCGCCGTGCCTGGTATAACGAATGGCATTGATGATGAGGTTGCTGACTACGCGCTCGATCTGCGAGCGGTCAACCACTACTGACGGGAGATCAACCGGAGCGTCAACGCGCAGCTCCAAACCGTTTGTTTCCACCTGCAGTCGCAACTCCTCTACAGATTTAGCGATCAGGTCATGCGCGGGAACAGAAACAAGCTGCGGCCGGCTTTCGCCTGCCTCAATCTTGGAGAGATCGAGCAGATCTTGCATCAACTTATCCAGTCGCTCACAATCCTCGCGACAGGCCTGTAATACTTCCGTTTGCTTGTCCGTTAACTCACCGGCAGCCTTTTCAAGCAGCAGATGAACGCCCATCTGCACGCTCGTCAGAGGCGTTCGCAATTCGTGCGAAGCAGTGGCGATGAACTCCGACTTGAGGCGGTCAATCTCGCGTAAATGGGTGATGTCTTCAAGCAGCGTGACCGCTCCGAGCAGGTGGTTCTCTGGGTCGCGCATCGGCGTCGTGCGCAGGCGAAACGCTCGCTCCGAGCCGTCAACTGCGAGCGGCAAAATCGAGACTGCGCCTTCGCCAGCCACGGGACGTTGCGAACGTAAGGCTTCGGCAACTGCTCCGGCGATCAGCGTATCGCGGGCGATTTCGCCGACGTGCTTTCCGGCGTTCTCGCTCTCCGATCCAAAAATCTCTTCTGCCGCGCGGTTGAGTTTCGTCACGCATCCAGCGGCATCTGTGACAATCACCGGATCGTACAAAGAATCGATGGCCGCCTCAGTCGTTTGCCGGGCGACGATCAATTGGCCTTTGTCTGTCTGGCGGAGTTGGCGAATGCGCTCAGCCATGCGGTTGTACTCGGAGGCCAGAATGCCAACTTCGTCGTCTGAATTGACCTCTGCTTTGGCGTCCAGATCACCACCCGCGATCCTGGCGGTCGTCGCCGTCAATTGCCGCAGTGGTTCGATGATGCGATGGGCCAGCAGGAACGCGAGCCCGATACCGGCCGCAACCATCACACCAGCCATCAGTAATGTCAGATAGAACCAGCGTCGCGCCACTTCGGCAGCGGCTTCGGATTTGGCCAGCATGGCGCGTTGATTAAGCTGCAGCAGGTGATCGCATTCGGCGCGGAGCTTATTGAACTGCGGTTCGAGTCGATTGAAGTATTCCTTGCGCTCCGATGTTTCTTCCGCCCTCGGCGCTTCGGTCTCGGTCACCCGAGCGAGAAAAGCGTCAAACATTCGATAGTACTCATCGCGATCCGTGCGAATGGCTTCGATGGCTTCGGGCTCACCAACCTCTGTGATGTTAGCCGCTGCCTTCTGAAAGTTGGCGTCGAAGCGCGCGCGATGTTCACGCATTTGCTGGAGCGCCCGCTCACGCGCGCCCAGCAGGGCAAAGACGGCCGCGGAATCTTGTCGCTCGAGGCTCTCTTTCATCTGCTGCGCGGCCAGAACTGAGTCGTAGTTGTTCGAAATAATGCGCCGTGAAACCCCGCCCATCTCGCGCAGGCGATAGGCGCTCCATCCGCCCAGCACCATCAGCGCGGCGACGAAGACCATATATCCGGCTAAAAGTTTTGTTCGTAAGCCCATAACTCGATGGTCGGTAGTTAGTGGTCAGTAGTCGTTAGATTTGGTTCTAAACGAAAGCCAGATCGACACCCTGACAACTAACAACTAACAATTGACTACTAACAACTGACAACTGGCTACTGACCACTGACGACTACTCACTTTCGTCCTTCATCCTTCCGCCTTCATCCTTCTGATCCTTCTTATCCAACGGCACTACCTGCACGGTCGCATCGCGCACTTCGCCAAGAAATCGATTGATTACTGAACCATGCAGCAGGACATCCCAGCGCGAGCGCGCTGATTGTCCGAACACCACATGCGTAATGCCTTCGCGCCGCGCAAAATCTATCAGTGCGTCCGCCACGTTGCGGCCTTTTGACTTCACAACCTTTGCGCCCAGGTCCTCAGCAAAGCGGATGTTCTCTTGCAGTACTGCGTGGTCATGCGGTTTGATTCGACCCGGTTCTTCGCGGGGCGTTTCCACATACACCGCGTACCAATCAGAAGCCAGACGGCCGGCGATCCGCGAACCCGCGCGCAGAATGCGCTTGGCACTGCCCCGGGAAGAGATCGCCACCATGACTTTCTCAGGTATTGCCGCCTGTTCCAGGCCTTCACGCTCACGGTAGTCGTGCGCCTTGGTCGCCTGGTCGGTGGCCACCTGTCTCAGCGCGAGCTCACGCAGGGCCGACAGGTTGCCCTTGCGGAAGAAGTTGTTGAGGGCCTGCTGAATTTTTACGACATCGTAAATCTTTCCCTGACGCAGGCGCGTGCGCAGAGTGTCGACTGAGACATCGACGTTGACGACTTCGTCGGCCCGGCGCAGGAAGTGATCGGGAATTGTTTCCCGCACGCGCACGCCGGTGGTGCGCGCTATCGCATCGTTCAGCGATTCGAGATGCTGGATGTTGACTGCGGATATGACTGAGATGCCGGCGTTCAGCAGGTCGATTACGTCTTCGTAGCGCTTGCGATTTTTCGAACCCGGAATGTTTGTGTGGGCCAGCTCATCAACGATGGCCACGGCGGGACGACGGGCGATCACAGCATCGAGGTCCATCTCCTCGATCACGACGCCTTTGTACTCGATGCGGCGCATGGGAACGCATTCCAGGTCGCCAATCAACGCCCTGGTTTCCTCCCGCCCATGCGGCTCAACGATCCCGACGACGATGTCCACGCCTTCTTGCTTGAGTTGATGGGCGTCCTCCAGCATCTGATATGTCTTGCCCACACCGGGAGCGCCGCCGATGTAAACACGCAAGCTGGCCCGCTCGCCCTCTTTTAGCTTGGCGAGTAGGGATTCCGGTGAAGGCCTGTGGTCAGCGCTAGTCACTTCGTTGGCATCGGTTTCTTACTGTCCAGCTCGAGGTTCAACTCGAGCACGTTGACCCTTGGTTCGCCGAGAAAACCAAACTGCCGGCCCTCGGTATGGGTGGCCACGATCTGTTTCACATCTTTCTCGCTCAGACCGCGTTCGCGGGCAACGCGCGGCACCTGAAATTCCGCGGCTGCTGGTGAGATGTGCGGGTCAAGGCCCGAGCCGGAAGTCGTCACGAGATCGACAGGTACCGGCTTGCCGGGGTTCTCCGCCTGTAGTTTTTCAACGTCGCCTTTCACGCGATCGATTAGCTTCTGACTAGTGGGGCCGAGATTTGATCCCGAAGACGCACCTGCGTCGTATCCGGCGGCGCCTGCCGCGCTGGGCCGCGAATGAAAATAGCCCGGCCCACCGAATGGTTGGCCGATGATCCGTGAGCCGATGACCGTCCCGTCGCCGCGCCGAATGAGTTGACCATTGGCCTTATCGGGAAAGATCACCTGGGCGATTCCGGTGACGACTAGCGGGTAGATGAGCCCCAGCAGGATCGTCGTTACGATTGTCATTAAGATTGCAGTTAGTAGGTTTTTCATAGTCAATCCTTCCGGGGCAGTAGCCCGACCGTCAGGGAGGGCTCATATGCGACCCGTAAGAGCCCTCCCTGACGGTCGGGCTACTGACACGGCGCTCAGTGCCGGACGCGACGTCCGCGCTCCCAGCTACGCCAATCCAATCGCGTGAATAATCACGTCAATGATCTTAATGCCAATGAACGGCGCCACCAGACCGCCGAAACCGTAAATGAACAGGTTGCGACGCAGTAATGATGCAGCGCTCATCGGGCGATATTTGACGCCTCTCAGGGCCAACGGGATCAACGCGACGATGATCAGCGCGTTGAAAATTACGGCTGATAGAATCGCCGATTGCGGTGTGCGCAGACCCATGATGTTCAACGCTGAAAGGGGTCCGTTGGCGCCTCCGTTGGCGGCGTAGAGCATCGCAAACATCGCCGGGATGATCGCGAAATACTTGGCCACGTCATTGGCGATCGAGAAGGTCGTCAATGCGCCACGCGTCATTAGCAGTTGCTTTCCGATCTCGACAATCTCGATCAACTTCGTCGGGTTCGAATCGAGATCGACCATGTTACCGGCTTCTTTAGCTGCCTGGGTGCCGGTGTTCATTGCGACCCCGACGTCAGCCTGGGCCAGGGCGGGCGCATCGTTGGTGCCGTCGCCCGTCATGGCGACCAGCTTGCCGCCCGCCTGTTCGCTCTTGATGAGGGCCATCTTATCTTCCGGGGTCGCTTGCGCGAGAAAGTCATCGACACCGGCTTCGCGCGCAATCGTTGCCGCCGTCAGCGGGTTGTCGCCCGTGATCATGACGGTCCTGATACCCATCTGCCGCATTTGATTGAACCGCTCTATCATGCCTCCCTTGATGATGTCCTTTAACTGAATGACGCCGAGCGGCAATCTGTCTTCAGCCACTACCAAAGGTGTGGCGCCCTCTCTCGAGATGCGGTCTACAATCTCGCCCAATTCTCTTGGCAATTTGGTTCCGAAAGCGGTCAGGTAATTCTCAATGGCGTCGGCGGCGCCTTTGCGAATCTCGCGTCCGGAATAATCAACGCCGGACATGCGTGTCTGTGCCGTGAATGGAATGAAGGTAGCTTCATGCGCTGCCAACTCACGCCCACGCATACCATATTTCTCTTTCGCCAGGACGACGATCGAACGTCCTTCGGGAGTTTCGTCGGCGAGCGAAGACAGTTGCGCGGCTTCGGCCAATTCCATTTCGTCAACGCCGGGCAGGGGAATGAAAGCGGTCGCCTGTCGATTGCCGAGCGTGATCGTACCGGTCTTGTCGAGCAGCAGCGTGTTGACGTCGCCCGCAGCTTCCACCGCGCGCCCCGACATCGCCAGCACGTTATGCTGAATCAAGCGGTCCATGCCGGCAATTCCAATCGCTGAGAGCAGGCCGCCGATGGTTGTCGGGATCAAACAAACCAGCAGCGAGACCAGTACGAAGATCGTCTGCGGCGCGCTCGAGTAGATCGCGAATGGCTGGAGCGTTACCACCGCCAGCAGGAAGATAATCGTCAATCCCGCGAGCAGGATGTTCAGCGCGATTTCATTTGGCGTTTTCTGTCTTTCCGCTCCTTCGACGAGCGCGATCATCCGGTCAAGGAAAGTCTCTCCGGGATTCGAAGTGATGCGAATCTTAATTTGATCAGACAGCACGCGCGTACCGCCGGTGACTGCGGAACGATCGCCACCGGATTCGCGAATTACCGGCGCCGACTCACCGGTGATCGCCGACTCGTCTACCGAGGCAACGCCTTCTATGATCTCGCCATCGCCGGGAATGAATTCGCCGGCGACAACGAGCACGACGTCGTCTTTGCGCAGTTGTGTGGCGTTTACGATCTGTGATTTCCCATCGGGCAGTATTCGCTTGGCGGTAGTCTCAGTTCTGGTCTTGCGGAGGTTGTCGGCCTGGGCCTTGCCGCGGCCCTCGGCCATCGCCTCGGCGAAGTTGGCGAACAGGACGGTGAACCACAGCCACAAGGTGATCTGGAGTTCGAATTTGGTGTTCGTCACGCCCGCCACCGGTCGAAGAAGACCATAAATGAGCTGGAGCATCGTCAGCACACTGCCGACTTCGACGACGAACATGACCGGGTTCTTCATCATCGCGCGCGGGTTCAACTTGACGAATGAATCAACGATCGCACGCTTGACGATCAGCCAGTTCCAGACAGCTACTTTTTTGGTTTGTTTGATCATGACGATTTGGAGTGCGGCGACTTGTCGCCGCTTTCTAATCTAACTACGTGACTCTCAACTGGAGTGTCTTAACTTTGGCCCATTCCAAAGCGGCGACACGTCGCCGCACTCCATATCAGAACGTTTTTCCTGCGTACATCAACAAATGCTCAACTATCGGTCCCAGGCTGAGCGCCGGGAAGAATGTCAGCGCGCCTACGATCAGAATCACGCTAACGAGCAGCACCGTAAACAGCGGCGTGGTCACGGGAAATGTTCCCAACGATGGGGGCACGATCTTCTTGCGTGCCAGATTGCCCGCGACCGCCAGCATTGGCACAATCATCAGAAAACGTCCCATCAGCATGGTTATGCCGATCGTTGTGTTGAACCAGTAGGTGTTCGCCGAGATGCCGGCAAAGGCCGAACCGTTGTTCCCAGCCCCTGATACGAACGCGTAAAGAATCTCTGACAACCCGTGCGGCCCGACGTTATTCAATTGCGACGTTCCAAAGCCGGGCGCCAGAACCGAAATCGCCGTGAAAACCAGGATGACTAACGGGAAGATCAGCACATAGAGCATTGCCATCTTCACGTCGTAGGATTCGATCTTCTTCCCCAGATACTCGGGTGTGCGGCCGACCATTAAACCGGCGATGAACACCGACAGGACACAGAAGATCAGGATGCCGTAGAGGCCACTGCCCACACCGCCGAAAATGATCTCGCCCAGCATGATGTTTACCAGTGGCACCATGCCGCCGAGCGGCGTGAAGCTGTCGTGCATCGAGTTGACCGCGCCGCAACTCGCATCTGTCGTCACCGTGGCAAAGAGTGAGCTATTGGCGATACCGAAACGCACCTCTTTGCCCTCCATGTTCCCGCCGGACTGTAAAGCTGTAACTGATTGGTCTGTTCCGAGGCCGCGCAGAATGGGGTTTCCATGTGCTTCGTACCAATAGATAGTTACGACGCCGGCAAAGAAAACAACTACCATGGCGGCCAGCACGGCCCAGCCATGTTTCTGAGATCCGGTCATCCGGCCCAACGTGTACGTTAGACCTCCGCCGATGGAGAAGATCAACAGCATCTCAATGAGGTTGGTAAACGGGGTCGGGTTTTCGAAAGGATGCGCCGAGTTAGCGTTGAAGAACCCACCGCCGTTGGTGCCCAGTTCCTTAATGAATTCCTGCGAAGCAACTGGTCCCTGGGCTATCGTCTGATCCGTGACCGTCTGGTTCTCTTTCTGATTAGTACCATCCGGATTGGTCAAAACGTTGCCGTTTGCGGCTTTCTTATCAACCTGGATCGTCTGCGGCTCGACCAGCTTCGCCGTATCGTAGGGACGGAGATTCTGTATGACACCCTGTGACACGAGCAGCAACGCACCGAGCACGCAAATCGGCAGCAGCACATAGAGATTGCAGCGCACGAAGTCCACCCAGAAATTGCCGATAGTCTCCGTCTCGCGCCGCGCAATGCCGCGAATGAACGCGATGGCCAACACAATACCAGTCGCGGCCGAAGCGAAGTTGTGATAGGCGAGGCCGGCCATCTGCGTCAGATAGCTCATCGTCGTCTCGGGAACATAACTCTGCCAATTCGTGTTCGTCGTGAATGATGCGGCGGTATTGAAAGCCGAGCCGACGAAGCCGCCAGTGGCGCTTGCGGTTGAGTCGACACCTGGCAGATGTTGCGGATTCAAGGGCAAGTGGCCCTGCAGGCGCTGGAGTACATAAAGCAATAGCAACGAAGTCACGCTGAACAACAGCATGGCTGCTGCGTATTCAGTCCAACGCATTTCGCGCTTCTCATCGACGCCGGTCAGGCGATAGATCAGCCGCTCAACTGGCCGCAGCACGAAGTGCAGGAACGTGCGCTCACCATCAAAGACGTGGGTCATAAAAATACCCACCGGCTTTGCGACGGCGATTATGATCGCGATGAACAGCAGAATTTGTAACCAGCCATTCAGAGTCATATCAAACCTCGTAAAGCAGCGAGCAGAACTTTGTTTAGGTGCCGCTCACCACGATCTGCGCTTTAACTACTAGAACTTTTCCGGCCGCAGCAATGCGACCGCCAAATAAACGAGCAGCAGTAGCGAAACTGCCAGCATCACAATTGTTCCAATACTCATCTCGTCATCCCCTCAGTAGAAGTAGCACGCGCATCTTGCGCGTGGACCACGGGCGGGACGCCCGTGCCACCCTCACTGCAATTTCTCGCACCCGCGCACGTAGGCGAGCGCGATCAGAAAGAAAAAGACTGCCACCGCGATATAGATCAGGTCCAACATTCCGGTTTACCTCAGTTGAAGTTGTAGCCCAACTCGAAATAGAAGAAATGATTTCCGTAGCTCGCGTTACTATTGCCGATTGAATAGGCGGCCACGCCCGCCAGTCTGTTGGTTAACTTGTACGCCGCGCCCATCGTCAGATATCCATTGGCCATCTTTCCGGTGAACCAGTCGGCATTGAAGTTCAGCTTCTTCGTGATGGGCTGCTCGAAAGTGAACTGGCCGCCGGCGCGATTGGCGTTTGCCGCGACCACATTCTTGCTATAGAAGTAGCCGCCAAAGCCGACGCGCGTGCTCTTGTTGAAGGTCTTCTGGATCGTCGTGTAAGCGTACGTGCCGGCGTCATAGCCTTTGTTACGAACTGGGAAATACAGATTGTCGCCCAGGACGATTGCCCAGCCGTTGTCTTTCCCGTCGTATGCTTTCCATTTCACGGCGGGGGCAATTGTTGTCGAATCCGGTCCCGGCTGGATGTTGCCGAGAATGTTCACTCCAACCTCGACTCGATGGCCGGCGCCGAAAACGAGACGCGGAACAAACGACGAGAAGTGTCCCAGAGCGTCCGTATCGTTCGGCTTCGCGCTGATGTCCAGCTCAAAATAGACCTTGCCCTTGTCCAAAACATCCGTTGTCGGAACATTGAAAACCGTCTGTTGCGCTTGAGCTTTAATAGCTAGAGCGGCCATAAGAAGCACGAATAGCGCCATCCCAACTGCGGCCCTCCAGATGAGTTCGAGATTGTCCGCACGGAAAACCATTTGCTTACTTTTGTCCATGATTAGGTTAACTGTTTTCTCCTTCTTAATCTCCGCCCAGGTCATTCCTCTTTAAGTATGGCAATCCCATCGTCTGGCTAGATTAAGATCATCAAGCGTTAACTGATCCACCTTGAGTCTCGCGTCCGGCGGGTAGTCGTCGTTGTCCCAAAGGTAAGTGGCCAGATGTCGCTCGGCGCAACAGATCCAGTAAGAGCTTTCGCTTGATATGCGACCATTGCTTCGTCTGGCAACCTCACTTGCAGCCAACCGATCGATCTCAACTGTGATCTCGAGTTCGTATCCGTGAGGGTCGCGTACTAAGAAATTGTATTCGACCGCAATCACAGGCGCGTGAGTTAGCTCGGACAGTCGGACAATGCTGAAACCGTTTTCTGTTAGGTATTCGATAGGGTGGCGCTTGATCGCGCGATACTCAGCCGCTAATTGATTCCTGCTTGTTGACATCTCTCTGCTCGACAACATACCAACAGGAAAGGTAGAGCAAGCGGAATAAAAAAGGGCTTAAAGGTTTATTAAAAGTTCATAAAGGAAATGTCAGACAAACTTCACAGTTTGTCGTCTTCAGGTTTAGCAACGGGCTACTGCTGATGGGCGTTAGCCCGACTCTAAAACAGAAAGGCCTGTAAGGAGAACAAAGCGACAAACTGTGAAGTTTGTCGGAAATCTGTGAGAGTCAGGTTGATCACTTTCCCGGAACAAACCGATAACCAACCCACGGTTCAGTCAGGATGTAGCGGGGCCGCTTTGGATCAGGTTCAAGTTTCATGCGTAGATGGCGAATGAAGACGCGCAGGTATTCGGTTTGCTCGACGGAGTTTCCACCCCAAATTGCGCTGAGCAAATTGCGATGGGTTAGGACTTTGCCCGGATGGCGCATGAAGTAAACAAGCAATTCGAATTCTTTCGGAGAGAGCCGAACTTCCTTGTCCACCACGCGCACGTCACGGGATTCAAGATCAATTCGGAAATCCTCTTCCTCCAGAATCGTTGCGAGATCGTTTTCTGCCGGCGGTGACCGCCGCAGGGCCGCGCGAACTCTGGCGACCAACTCGCCCATGCCGAAAGGTTTTGTCACATAGTCATCGGCGCCCGCATCGAGTGCTTCCACCTTGATGCGTTCTTCGCCCTTGACCGAAAGAACAATTATTGGCGCAGTAGTAATGGTTCGCAGCCGGCGGCATAGCTCCAGCCCGTTCATATTCGGCATCGAAAGATCCGTTACTACGAGGTGAGGCGTCCAGGCTTGGAAGAGTTCCAGCGCGGATTCTCCTTCGGCGGCTACCCTGACATCATAGCCATGCTTCACCAGTCCGCTGCGCAGGACCAGCGTGATCTGTGGCTCGTCGTCGACAACGAGGATGCGCTTCTTACTTTCCATTAATCTCCCGAGCTCCAACCAGAACCGGCGTGTCACCATTCGTGGGCAGCTCATCATCGCCAACGGGAACTGTGAAACTCACGCGCGTCCCCGGCCCTTCGGTCGCGCTTTCGATCCAAATATGGCCTCCGTGAGCCTCAACGATTCCTCTGGCGATCGCCAGGCCCATGCCTAGTCCGGACGCGCGGCCCTTGCTCAACATTCCGTCATCGGCCACCTGAAAGAACCTTTCGAAGACACGCTCCCGTAAATTAAAAGGAATGCCAGGCCCTTGATCCTCCACGGCGATTTGCACTGTCTCGTCCGAGGAACGAGCGGCCTCTACCCTGATACGAGTGCCGGCGGGCGAGTACTTGGTAGCATTCTCAATGAGGGTGTAGACGACTTCCGCGACGGCCCTGGCGTCAACGCGAACTGCTGGTAGTTCATCCTCCAACAGAATAGTCACACGGTGTTTGCCTGTAAGCGATTCTGCCCGGGTCAGGGCTGCTTCGATGATCTCGTCGACTGCTCCCCAGTTGCGAAATAGCTTCAGTTCTCCCGCTTCAATACGCGCAAGGTCAACAATGCCTTCGACAAAACGATCGAGCTTGTCGGCTTCCTGGGTGATTACCTTTAACAATACCTGCTGCTCTCCGGGCGCAAGCGTCTCAGTCTGCTCGGTCATCTCGCGGTCTTCAAGCAGAAGGGTTGCCGAAGCCTTGATCGCAGTAAGCGGGGTCCGCAAGTCATGCGTTACTGCGTCCAACAACGCAGACTTCAGACGCTCATTGCGCCGCAGCGCCTCTGCCTCGCTCGCCCGTTCAAACGCCTCTCGCAGCTCTTCGTACAAACGTCTGATTTCGTGTCTACCCGCTTCGGCCTCTTCGGCTCGCTGCTTGGCGCGCGCCGAGAGTTGACCAACGGCTACGGCCGTTATGAAGAATGCCGCAAGACTCACCCAGTTCTGAGAATCTGCAATTGTGAGGGTGTAGAAGGGCGGGAGAAAAAAGAAGTTGAAGCACAACACCCCGAGCACTGACGCCAGAAGGGCAGGTTTGCTGCCCCAGAGTATCGCGACAAAGAGCACGACCAGCAGGAACCCAAGCCCAACAGTCGCGGAGTTGATGTGTTCTCGACGGACCGCGAGCAGCGCTGTGCCGGCCGCGACGGCTAATACGGCGCCAACGTAGCGAGCCAGTCTCGAACTCGCCAGCGTCTCCACACGCTCAGCATAGGCAGGCTTTTGTTGGGCGTTGTTAGGTCTGCTGCTCGTCTATCTCACCTCTATTTCTACTCTTCAGATGGTACGGCACACTGGTAACGATAACGTCCGGTTTGAAGAGTAGGGCGCCTTTCAACATCAGCGAGCTCTGATTGTGCAGCAGATGGTGCCACCATCTGGCAGGGATGAACTCCGGCAGGACTATCGTGACCATCTGATCATGGTGTGCTGCCATTCTTCGATCCACGTAGCGGATCAGCGGACCTACCAGCGAGCGATATGGTGACGCCAGCACTACCAGTTCCACGCCGCCGCCCAATCGCCCCCACTTCTCGCGCAGGCTGCGCGTCGCCTCTTCGTCAATGTTTATGTAAAGGGCCGTTACGTGCTCAGGCGCGATCGACTTTGCGTATTCGAGGGCGCGAATGACGCCGCGATGGATACCTGAGATTGGCACTATTACTTCATGTCTAATCGGGCGTAATCCTACGACTCCCTCGGTCGTCAATTGATTTGCGACGTCCAGATAGTGCCGTCTGATCGCTCGGAACATCGCCACCAGGAGCGGGATCAGCACGACTACGATCCATGCGCCATGAATAAATTTCGTGATGACCAGGACTACCAGGACGATGAAAGTGGCGATGGCCCCAAGGCCGTTGACGACGATTGATTTCTTCCAGTGCGCTGCCTGTTTTCGCTCGTCCTTAGTCAGTTCAATCTGATTCGGTTTGCGACTGTCTGCCGCCGCGTCAGCGCGGTTTTGACCCTCTCGTGACACAGAGCGCGCATTGTCCGCCGAAGCTGCGCTTGCGGACTTTAGCGCCCGACCCGCCTTGAGCCAGTGTCGCACCATGCCCGCCTGAGAGAGCGTGAAGGAGAGGAAGACGCCTACGGCATAGAGCGGGATCAGCCGGCTGGTGTCGCCACTAAAGACTGCGACCAGGATGGCAGAGAAGACGGCGAGGATAATAATGCCATTGGAAAAAACTAATTTGTCGCCCCGGGTGGCAAACTGCCGCGGCATGAACCGGTCGCGCGCCAGCAGGCTGGAGAGGCGCGGGAAGTCGGCGAAAGAGGTGTTGGCGGCGAGGATCAGAATCAGCGCAGTCGTACCCTGGAGCACGTAATAGAACCACCCCATCGGCCCGGTGAAGATGGTGCGTGCGAACTGCGAGATAACCGTCTCGTTCTCGAGCGGATGCACGTGGTAGAAGTAGGCCATTACGCTCGTCCCGATAAACATCGTCGTCAGAAGCACAGCCATCCAGGTGAGCGTCGTCGCCGCGTTGCGCGCCTCCGGCTGCTTGAAGGCGGGAATGCCGTTCGAGATTGCCTCTATGCCCGTCAGCGCGACGCAGCCATTCGAGAACGCGCCGAGCAGAAGGAAGAGAGTTAGAGGCTGGAGGTGGTAACCCTCCGCAAGTTTCAAGTTCTCTGCGGCGATGGGCGCGACGCTCCCCGGATACAGAAAGTAATGAATGATGCCGTAGCCGATCATGAACAGAAAACTAATAACGAAGGCGTAAGTCGGCGCGGCAAAGAGAGAGCCCGACTCCCGCACGCCTCGCAGGTTGGCAAGCGCGATGAAAGCTATCAGGGTGACACACAAAAAGACCTTGTGATTGTTAAGCCATGCGAAGCGCGTTCCTTGCGCCGCGGATGTAATAGCCGCCACGCCTGCCGCCAGCGACACTGAGACCGTAAGCACGTAGTCAACAAGGAGCGCGGCGGCGGCCACGAGTCCGGGATAAGTTCCCAGATTCTCCTTGGCCACGATGTAAGCTCCGCCGCCAGATGGGTAGGCGTGAATGGTCTGCCGATAACTGGTTGCTACAATGGCGAGCACGACAGCGATGACGAAGGTGATCGGCACCACATAGCCAAAGGCGTAAGTCTGACCGTAGGCAGCGGCCACCGCGAGCACGAGCAGAATTTCTTCGGAAGCATACGCTGTCGAAGAGAGCGCGTCGGAAGCAAAGACCGCCAATCCGGTCTTCTTTGTCAGACGCTCATGAATAGCTTGTTCTGTCCGCTTAGCTCGTCCTACGAGTAGGCGCTTCAGCGTTGTAGGCAACCTTTTTCCCCTCCGTCAATAATCCCCACAAATAGCTTTAAGTGATCTTCTTTCAATGCTGACGCTTTCCCATCGTAAGCTTCACGTTGTTTCCCAGCGGATAGACAGATTCAAGTCATCGAGTGTCAACTGCGCAACCCTCAACTTCCCATCGGGCGGATAGTCATCGTTTTCCCATAGGTACTCGGCGAGATGGCGTTCGGCGCAACAGATCCAGTAAGAACTTTCGCTTGAAATACGCCCTCTGCTTCTCAGAGTGATCTCGTTCACGGCTTGCGGATCGATTTCCAACGTGATCTCACGTTCGGACCCTTCGGGATCACGCACCATGAACACATACTTGCCCTCAGGCGCGCGCCTCGGCCCGTCGCTCTCGCCAGCTCGCACAATGCTGAAGCCGTTTTCGGTGATCAGTTCGATCGGCCGACAACGCGCCGCGGCACTGTCAACTTCCAGGTTTTCTTTCTTGACCGCCATCTGACCATGTGAAGGCAGTGCCCGTTGGGCGTCTCCACACGACCAGCATAGGAAGCCATGCGTAAGGATGGAGTAAGCGGTTCATAAAGAATTCGTAAAGGGTGGTAGCCAGACTTCGTCTCTAGTTGAGCGATGAGGTCGGTACCGGGAGCGGTAGCGACCGGGTAACTTTGCAGTTGATCCTGATTGCCACCGGTTCCGAAGTTTCATTAGCGTTGGAAGCACGCGACAAGTTACAAGCC
>JBGPWS010000343.1:0-4702 GCA_041492345.1 Pyrinomonadaceae bacterium
ACGACCTCAACGATCCGTTCGTGCTTGCCGATATTTCCCGGATTCAAACGCAGCTTGTCGATGCCCGCTTCGAGCGCCATCAAGGCCAGTTTGTAATGAAAGTGGATGTCCGCAACGATCGGGACTTCGGGAACGCGCTTGCGAATCTCTTTGAGAGCGATAGCGGCATCATTGTCGGGCACGGCCAGTCGCACAATCTCGCAGCCGGCGCTAACCATCTCTTCGATCTGAGCAACAGTTGCACCTACGTCCGCCGTGTCGGTCTTGGTCATCGACTGGATGGCGACGGGAGCGCCACCGCCGATTTGAACGTTCTTAACTTGTACGGCTTTAGACTTTCGCATACTCAAGTTTCGAGTTTCGGGTTTCGAGTTTTCGTATCCAAGGTCAAAAGCTCCGGGTTTGAAGTCGACACAGTTTCTTTACTCGAAACCCGGAACTCGGAACTCTAAACTCATTTCGTTGGCGTCGATGCCGGCGTTGGTGACGCGGTTGCCGGCGGGCTGCTGCTACCGCCCCGCCAAATCGAAGCCTGCTTCAAAAGATCATTTGTGATTACAAAAACCATCAACAGGATAACAAAGACAAAGCCTACTTGCTGAACCCGATCGCGGACGACCGCTGATATCTTCATTCCCACCGTCGCCAGCAGCCCCTCGATCAATAACAGGAAGATCGCGCCACCGTCCAGAACCGGAATCGGCAAGAGATTGAAGACTCCCAGGTTCAGGCTCAGGAACCCCAGCATGGAAAAGACGCCGGCCCAGCCCAGACGGATCGCTGAGGTCGAGGCGACGCGATAGATCCCAATCGGGCCCGAAATCGTGTTACGCACCGACCGCTTACCGGCAAACAACTGCCCGAGCGCTTTCCCGGTAACGCGAACGTATTCAAAATTCGTCTCGACTGCCGTAGCCAACGCTCCCGCGACACCCGTTTTTTGATATGGGATTTCTTCGTCCGGCGAAAATCCCAGGCGTTCCCTGCCATCGCTCAAACGTCTGGGCGTCGCCGTAATATCTATCTGAGTGCCATTGCGTTCGACGCGCAGGGTGATTGCCTGCCCCTTGTGCTCCCGAATGAGCTGCGTTACCTGCTCCGCGCTCTTCACGGGTTCGTCGTTAACGGCAACGAAGCGATCGCCAGCCTGTAGGCCGGCTTCGGCTGCCGGCGTGTTCGGTTCGACAGCTCGCACCACAATCGGGACCGCGCCATAGTCGGGAAGGAAATCCAGGAAGCCGACCGTCTCACCTTCTTCAGTGTGCGGTGTCGGTTTGATAGCCAGCTTGATTCGTTGCCCGTTTCGCTCAACCTCGATCGGGATTGGCTGACCCGGTGACAGCAAAGCATCGTCGCCGATGGTTCGCCATTTGGGATTTTCGTTACCGTCGAAAACGACGATGCGATCACCTGGCTGCAGGCCTGCAGCTTCCGCCGCTCCACCAGGTACGATTTGTCTGACGACCGGTGGAGGCGTTGCCTGCACCCCGTAAATCATCGCGCCGGCGAACGGAATGGATATCGCCGTTAGAATATTCATCACCGGCCCAGCCAGGGCGACCAGGATTCGTTGCCACCGCGGCCGCAGATCAAATCTTTCATTCGCGGGGATGTCTGATGCGCCCTCGCCCTCGATCGGCGCGTTCGACTCGTCGCCGCCCAGCTTGACGTAACCACCGAGCGGAACCAGGGAAATGCGATAATCGGTCGTCCCGATCTTGCGGCCAAACAGTCTCGGTCCGAAGCCGAACGAGAAGGTCTCAACCCGGATTTTCAAGAGCTTGGCAACTATGAAGTGGCCAAACTCGTGCAGCGTGACTGCCGCACCGAGAATAAATGTGAAGGCCAGGATGCTGATTACAGTAGGATTCTGAAATATACCCATCGCTGATTCGACTAACAAACTCCTAACGAACTGAATTGCACCACATTTGTAGTGCTCGCAACCGATATGACGCTTACCAGACTGAGTTTACGTGGCACATAGGGGCAGGGTCAAACAGGAAGGCAAAACGGATCTCGGATCAGTTTGGTTGGCGCCGCTCATCTGCGCGTGAACCACGTTCAGCGTCCACTCCGCCATCAAGCAACGCCAGTGACTGGGGTCTCCTGCAATAATTGAGTAATTGCTGACTGGGCTTCCGCGCGGGCTGATTGATCGGCAGCGACAACGGCGTCAAGATCCCTGGCGTCAGATGTGCGGTGTTCATCCATCACCCTTTCGATGATCCGCGAAATGTCAGCGAAAGAAATCCTCTCGTCTATGAACGCCTGGACAGCCTCTTCATTGGCAGCATTCATCGCTGCCGGTAAAGTCCCGCCGGTCCGCAGAGCGCGATAGGCGAGTGAAATGCAAGGGAACCGTTCAAGATCAGGTGATTCAAAGTGCAACGAAGAAAGTCGCGCCAGATCGAGCGGCGGCAGTTCCGAAGGATACCGCTCTGGATAAGTCAACGCGTATTGAATCGCGTGGCGCATATCTGTGACGCCCATCTGAGCGATAACTGAGCCATCCACCATTTCGATCATCGAATGAACAATGGACTCGGGATGTACGACGATGCCGATTTCGTCGGCGCCGAAACCGAACAGCCAGTGGGCTTCGATCACTTCCAGCCCTTTGTTCATCAAGGTCGCCGAATCAATCGTGATCTTCGCGCCCATGTTCCAGGTGGGATGCTGCAGAGCTTCGGCCACGGTAGCGGCTTGAATCGCAGCTTTGTCGCGCGTGCGAAAGGGACCGCCCGAGGCCGTCAAAATTATCCGCCGCACTTCGGATCGCTTCTCACCACGCAGACATTGATGCAGAGCGTTGTGTTCCGAATCGACCGGCAACAGTTCCGCGCCGGACTTCTCAGCCGCGCGCGTCATTAACTCGCCGGCCATCACCAGAGTTTCTTTGTTGGCCAGCGCGACGCGCTTCCCCGCTTCCAGGGCGCGCAACGTCGGCACGAAGCCGACCGCGCCCACCGTGGCCGAGACTACGCAATCGGCATTTGGATGCGTAGCGACTTCGACCAGCCCGGCTTCACCGGTGACGATACCTGGAACTAAAACGCCGCGTTGGCGGAGCTCGGTTTTCAGTTGTTCAGTGACTTCTTCGTTTTCGACTGACACCAGATCCGGCTGATGGATGGCAATCTGGTCGGCGAGTTTCGAAACATTGCGTCCGGCGCCCAGCGCCACGACGCGAAATTTCTCGGGACCAAGCGATTCAAGGACGCGGAACGTATTGCTGCCAATTGAACCGGTCGAACCCAGGATGGCGACGCCACATGCTGTCATAGTTGAAATCAATTCCCAAGGGGGGTTCCGGTCGTGGGCGGGCCGTAGCCCTGTACTAAATCGATTGTTTGGCCGTCCCGTTCATAGGTCGCTCCAGTGACGCGCCATGATCGATTATTGCGGTAAGAGAGATCGACCGTAGCATTCACGGCGCGCTTCTCGCCTATGACTTTCAGGTGCAGGGTCGCTTCGCCATCGGTGTTCTGTACGTTAACGTTACCGGTAACAAACGAACCAAACTCCTTCACCTTGCCAATGTCTCGCTTCAAAATCTCGTTGTTACGCAGAAAAGTCCGCGCGGTCTCTGCGGCTTCGCTGTTCCCGATAGTGTGAAAGGCGAACCAGACGATTCCGCCGGCGAACAGCGCTACAATCAACGCCAACACTGCGAAGACTCCGACGACGATTAAGACTATCTTCTTCGTGCTCATCTATGAATTGAAATACAACCGGGCAAAATAGTAGATGACCGGCGCATTGAACAGCAAGCTGTCGATTCGGTCCAATACCCCACCATGACCGGGTAGAATCTTCGCGGTGTCTTTCGCGCCGGCGCTGCGTTTGAGAGCGCTCTCAGTCAGGTCTCCGATCACACTAATGACGTTCATCACGGCCGCCAAAGCCAGGGCAAACTTCGTCGGAAGTTCAGGGAAAAACCAGTAATGAGCGCCGGCTGCGGCCAGTAAACTTGCCAGCATTCCCGCCACTGCACCTTCCCACGTCTTCCCGGGGCTAACACTGGGCGCCAGTTTGTGCCTGCCAAAAGCCCTTCCGCCATAGTAAGCGGCAGCGTCCGCGCCCATGATCACCAGAAAGAAAAACGAAAGCAGATGTTTGGAAAGCTGTGGAGCGAAACCCACCCGCAACGCTACCAGATGCCCGCCGAGCAACACAATGTACATCACGCCGAGCACCGTGACCCCGGCGGAAGTGATCATTCTGTTGAATGGCGCGCCACGCAACATAGCGGCCACGAGCGATCCGATGGTCAGCAGGATCAGGATGATTTGAATCATCAGGAGATCCGGCAATTGGCGCGGCTCGGTAAAATAGAAGACGGTCAAAAGAGCGGCCGCACTCAGGAGCCCGGCGGCGGCATCGGCGCGAATCTGCTGTTTGCGCGCCAACAACCAGAATTCGAAGAGCGCGACCACCAAAGCTGCAGCGGTCAGCATGACAAACAGGAGAGCCAGCTTTGGAAAAATGATCGAAGCGACCAGAATCGGGAGCAGGATCGCAGCGGTTACCACCCGCGCAACCGCAGGAGGAAGACTCGCGAGTATGGATTTCGGTTTTGGCTTTGCTGGTGGTTTAGTCTTCAAGGTTTGGTAGGTTTAGGAATTTCTATCGCATCGACCGAAAACAACCTTCCGCGCTGGTGGCTCGATCATTATTTCGCGTTCGCGACCAGCTTTAG
>JBGPWS010000267.1:0-6485 GCA_041492345.1 Pyrinomonadaceae bacterium
CGCCTCCGCCCGGCAGGCTATAAAGGCCCGCCTCTTTTAGGCGGCCCATGATCGTTTCGTAATCGAGACCGGAGATCAGATGAAGGTTGTGAATCTCTGGCGGCGAGAAACAGTGCAACTGAAAACCGGGGTACTTCGCGCTCAAAGTGCGCAGCAGGTCTTCGTACCATTCGACGCCAAAGTCCGGGTGCAGTCCTCCCTGCATCAGAACACCGGTGCCGCCGAGCTCAATCGTCTCGTCAATCTTTCCGCAGATTTCGTCGATGGTCCGCACGTAGGTATCGGGCGCGCCGGGCCGTCGATAGAACGCGCAGAAGGTGCACACGACGTTGCAGACGTTCGTATAGTTGATGTTGCGATCGATGATGTAAGTGACGATATTGTCCGGGTGGCGTCGCTGGCGAATTTCATCAGCGGCCGCACCGATGCGCGCCACGTCATATGACTCAAGTAGCGCCGTGCATTCTTCGGCATTCAGCCGCTCTCCGCCGAGAGTCTTGTCCAGGATTGGTTGAATATCACTCTCAGTCACAGCCCTAGTCTATTGATTTGCGGGGCAATACTCAAAGTGGGAAACCAATTTGATTTGCCAATTGCCGCGCTTTCATCGGAGAATCATTGCATGAGTATCGCGGAACTTCCCATATCGATCGACCGGCAAAAACTTGCTGCTTTTTGTCATGAGCGCGGCATTCGGAAGTTAAGCCTGTTCGGCTCTGTCTTGCGCGAAGACTTTTCGCCCGACAGTGACGTTGACGTCTTGATCGAGTTTCTACCTGGTAAAACACCGGGACTTGCGTTTTTCGGCTATGGAGATCAGCTCGCGAACCTCATTGGACATAAGGTCGACTTGAATACTCCTGGGTTTCTCAGTAAACATTTTCGCGATGATGTCCTGCGCCAGGCCATAACCATTTATGAGCAAGCGTGATACCCACGCGACTTTATCTCAGATCGCAGATCATGCACGACACGCGCAGGATCTGTGCGCAGGCAAGACGCTAACAGAGTTAGTTGCTGACTGGAAGAGCCTGTTGGCGCTGGAGCGAGCCCTTGAGATACTCGGTGAAGCGGTCAAACGCCTTCCTGCTGAATTGTGTGAGGCATATCCCGCCGTACCCTGGCGACTTGTTGCCGGAATGCGAGATCGCTTGAGCCACGGCTATGATGAGATTGATTACGAGATCATTTGGAATGCGGTTCACCAGGATTTGCCGAACCTATTGGAGACGGTGGATCAGATGATACGCGATTCGGCCGCCGGAGGACCGCATGCCTGACGAGACTAAAACAATCCGCGGCCGCAAACTCGATCTCCATACGCACTACTATCCGGGAGTCTACTTCGACAAAATTCGCGAGATCCCTTCCGAATTCTCTTTCGACAAAAGTCCCTCAGGCCAGACGATCATCAAGTATCGCGGCGCGCGCTTCTTTGGCGTCACGCCGCCGATGACCAATGTCGCCCTGCGCCTCGAAGACATGGACCGCGTGGGCATCGACGTGGAAGTCATCTCGCTGTCGACGCCGAATGTTTTCTTTACCGATGCGCAGCATCAACCCGAAATCGCGCGCATGGTCAACGACGCGTATGCCAAATTGATCGCCCAACACCCGGCACGATTCAAAGGTTTCGCGTCAATCCCGATGGACGCTCCTGACGCTGCGCTCGCGGAACTGCATCGGGCGATCGATGAATTGAAATTGAATGGCGTGATCTTGTTGAGCAACATCGGCGGTAAGCCTCTGACTTCCCCTGAGTATCGTCCGTTCTTTGAAGAAGCTAACCGGATGAAGCTCTGCATCCTGCTGCATCCGATGCTGCCGGCGAACACTGAACCTTTCCGCGAATACGTCCTCGGCCCAATCGTCGGTTTCATGTTCGACACTACACTCGCGGTCGCGCGCATGTGCTTTGACGGGATGTTCCGAGACTTTCCCGACATCCGTTGGATTGTCGGGCATTTGGGTGGCGCGGTGCCTTACCTGATGGAGCGCATGGACAACGGCTGGCGTGATTTTCCGGAATGTCGCGCGAAGATCGATGAACTGCCGAGCGCCTATTTGAAACGACTCTACTACGACACCGTGAATTTCAATCCGCACATGTTGAATATGGTTCGCGAAATGATCGGCGCGGATCACATGGTAATGGGCAGCGACTATCCACACCTGCTCGGATCGATCGATCGCGCGGTTTCGTCAATTGAGAGCCTGGACATTCCCGACGAAGAGAAGCAGAGAATATTTGAAGGCAACGCTCTTTCAATCCTTAACAATCTTTAGTGCAGCATCACCCTTGGCGAGTATGTTCTCTGCTGCTCCCGCTTAACTAACAGCAGAATCAAATGGTCAAACTCTGTTTTCGTCAAGGTCCAGGAATTTATCTAGTTGGGCTGATTCTCCGGGATGTCCAAACTCGGAGAAGGCGCGGGCGGTTCATTCACAAACGAAACGGGAATTGGCCTCCCGGTTAGCCAGGAAATAAATCTGCGAAGCAGTTTCGGAGGCTTTACCGGATACCAGCGGATATTTTCCACGTGATTGCCATGGTTTAAGTCAAACAACATAACCTGAGGTTCGGGAAAACCCTCGAGGTAGTATTTTACTTTGAGGTGAGACTCATCGCGCTGGTAATTTCTGAGTGAAATCACCACCACATTTCGGTAGCAGAAGTGGTGACTGATCTGTGAGGTGTACGTCCCTTTTCTTCCCAACGCGACAACTTTGGTGAGATGTCTAAAGATCGCTTCCCCAAGCCAATTGAAGGGTTGATAAGCGACCGGTGTCGCTACAATGTGGGGAATGACGGCTTTCTCATGTTCTGGATTGGAGGAATAGATTGTTGAATAGCCAGGCGTGTGAATATCTCCGCTAAGAATAACTACATTAAGAGATTTTTCTCCTTCTGGCGGATTCTCAAGGCCAAACAGGAAATCAAGCGCGCCGTCAGCCTCGTCCTTATTATCGTCAGAACCCCAGGAGTCGTTGATATCATCGCGCAAGTCGCCCACCGCATCATTGAACCACCGCACAGCTCTCTTTAACAGATGGAAACGTCTTAGGAGGTTCACAGTGTCGATCACCTTGAACCATGTCCTTAAGATAAATCTGTCGACTGTCGGAGCGCCGTGCGAGAAGACTACCGAACTGACGAAGAAAAGCGTATCAATGTGTTCCTTGTTCGCTGTCACCCAATTCGCAATTGCCTGCTTTTGCTCGGGCCGCCATATCTGGCCAATATAGTTCAGCTTGCCGTCAACGAATTCTTTGTCTTTGCGAACATTTCGATTGGAGCGCAGATCCGCAATCGCAAAGCCCGCCCTTCCCACCTTAAAGCAGGCATCAAATCCCTTATCGAACTCATTTGAGGGTTGATCGGGGTTGCGCGAGGCCTGCATGATTCGAAACATTCCCTTTGCGGTTTCGAAGAGCTCCTTCCACTCGTCCGTGAATTCCTGGGAATTCTTTGATTTAAAGGAATCTTCGCGCGAACCCCAACCATCAGTGATGTCATGATCGTCCCACATCAGGATGCCTGGGACTCTGCACAGAACTCTCCGGTAGTCCTCGTTGTTCCAAAACTTCTTATAGACATCCAGGTAGAGTTGCCGCCTCTTTTCTGGATCCGGTTCCTTGAGAACTTTGGTTTCAACTTCGTCCGCATAAATCTGATCGCCGGCAAGGATCGCAAACCGCACGTTGGCATTCTGCTCACCTCTTATGATTTCAGGAATCTGATGCCAAACTGCGAATCCATCGAAGCCGTCGGCTTTCGCCGTCTCAGGGTTATGGCAACTCATCAGCAGGAAATCCAACTGACGCCCGTAACCATCTTCGGGTAACGTCCAAAAAAACAAATCCTCCTCCTTCAAACCTTTCAAATCCAGATGGACCCTATGCGCCTGATCTTCCCAGAGATGATAGGAATACTTTGCATTCGCTTCGAGATTTCCGATAGTGGCGACTCCAGTTCCCAGGTCCGCATGCAGACACCTGATTATTCCGGATTGGACAACTTCTGGTTGCTCGATTTTCTCGACAGCCTCTGATATCCGCCTCATCTCTTCGTTCTTCGGGCCGCGTTCGAGAAGTTTTAAGGTCACGAATACGTCTCTGTCCACGCCTCCAGTCTGAAGGTACAGCCACAACTTGACGCTGGAGTAGGTGATATAACCGACGAAAGGACCCAGCAGGGTGACCTCTTCAGGAGTGTTCGCAGTTTTCGTCATCTTGCCTCCGGCAGAGAATCATTCAAGCTGAGGAGTGACTCGAAAGAGGGTTAGGGATTTTCCCGCTCGAACTCGCAGTACTGCGAAAGAAGGGTTCCATGATGGTCATTACGTTGACTTGAGGACTTGCGGGCATTGTCCTTACACCCTGGAAGTTGGCTTCAGAACTCACTGAAAGATGACAACCATATCACATGCTGTCCCCCAGACAATCACAAAAATCTCACGCTTTCGATTCATGAATAGTCTCAGATTCTGACGGACGTGAGAAGGCTCTTGCGCGCCTGGCGACGCGCGAGCTATTTTACGACTTCAAAATCTATCCACTGCGTCGCGATGCGGGTCTTTTCTTTGCCGAGGTGGTCTTCAACTATGATCTGAAGCACGTAGTCACCAGGCGACAGCTCGGGACCCACATGAAGCCGAGAGCCAGCGATTAAGCGTTGCGGATCCGTTTGCCCCTGCGCATCGAGCGGTGTCGGATCGCCGGTAAATACCGGCTTACCGTCGCGAAAGATGCGCGTCTGCGTCGTCAGTCGGGGTAGGTTTGTGGTCTTGTCGAGCAGAGCGTTGTAGACGGCATAGACAGCGATGAGATTAGAGCCCTGACGAAACTGCCGCACCGCAGGACCAGCAGTAATGTCGTCCCCATCGGGCTTTGCCGGCTCGATCGATGATGGTTGGGCCGGCAACTTCTCCTCGTTATGGACGACAATTCCCGAGAGCGCCAGCCGATCCTTGCGGAGGTCAGGAACCTCGACGAATTGACCGGCAGCACCGATGCGCGAAGAGGACTGATCGCGAACGGCAGCGCGAAATTGAAAGGCCCCGAATCTTTTGACCGGCATGTCGAAGGCATAGACGACCCCTTCGCGCTGGGCCCGCTCGTAAGGTTTTCCGCGGAGCCGGAGGGTGGCGGTTTGATCCAGGCGGCCAACAACTTTCCCGTTGTCCCCAAACATGATGCTGCTCAAATCAAACGTCGCCTCATGCGTGCCATCCGCCTTTTCCGTGAAAGTCAGATCGCGCGCTTCAAGATAAAGAAATGAACGCAGCAAAGAACCCGCGGTTGCGTCGTTGGCAAAGAACGTGGTGAGCCGCACGGTGATCTCGTTTGAGCCAAATGGCGACATCAACGCCCGGCTCAATTCATCGTGAGGCGTTAGTTCCGGCGAACGCGCCTCGTCTTCGGTGACTCCGTAGAAGCCCGCGCGCGTGCGCACAGTAAACCCGTTACGCTTCACCGTGGCCTTGATCTGATGAAACCGCCGATTGAAAGTCTGGTCGCTGGGCCGATAACCGATGAGGTAATAACCTCGCTGATCGTCCATAACTCGCTGGATCCCGAGATCGTTTGAGTTGCGAATCAGAAAGCCGCCGGTTTGTCTGGCGATCATGTCGGCGCCTTCGCGTCCTGCCAGTAAAGCGCGTGAGCGCGCTTGCATCAGGTTGCCTATGATCTGATCGGGTGGCACTCTGTCTCGAGGTGGATAGGTAATCCGATCGGCCGCGGTCGGCCCAGTGTATTGCAACCCGCGCGTGTCAACGGCGTAAATCACAACCGAAGATCGAATCGCCACTTCGGCTACTTTTTGCAGTAGTGCGGCATAGCTGAGTGAGTTGTCGAAACCGGCATCGCTGGTCTGATCCGCTGAAGCCGAGCCATTGCCACTCTGTCCGCGATTGTTTAGGGAGTTGAACTGGCCTGGCTCCTGCCGCTCGATCGGCAAGTTGTCAGAGAAGATAACCACCGACTTACGTCCTGGCAAATAGCGCATTCCTTGCAGAACAAAACGAAACGCGCGCAGGCTGCTTACGGTGTTTACGCCGCCACAGTTTGGCAGGTCGTCCTCGCGTCCAGCAGGTGCAAAGACAAAGACACCCGTCCTGCTGCAATGATTCCATTTCAGGTGTTCGAGCGCGTTGTGTAGTACCCGCTTATCGTTGGTGAACTGCTGCAGCGAGCCAACGTCTCCGCCGGTGCGAATGATAGCGACGAGATCGTTCGGTTGCAGTTGTTCGTCAATGTACTTTCGCAGTTGACGTCGGGCCTGCGCCATGCTCTCGAACGACATTCCCAGATCATCAACCAGGAACGCGACGATGCGTCTGGCCTCGTTGGGGCGCACCACGGCCGGAACCACCGGAGGCGCTGTTTTGTCTCTTCGCGCCGATGACGCCACCGTCAGGGCCGAAGTGACGGAGGGGATGTTCGAGATATAGGAGAAGTTTGTAATTCTCTGTGGTCTTCCA
>JBGPWS010000076.1:0-14618 GCA_041492345.1 Pyrinomonadaceae bacterium
GTACGCGCCGATTACTGAAGTCTCCAGATAAGTGCTTGGCTTCATAATCTAAGGTTGTGTCCGCTCGGTGACCTCAGGCGTCGCGTTGCCGGTCGGCGGCGCGGTCTTCTCCAGAGACTCGAACCGCACCATGCCTCTCCCGAAATCGAAAATGATGCGATAGAAGCGCAGGAAGTTACCGCCAAGAATTCCACTTTGCAGAAAGCCGGCTGTTTCATTCACCGGCTCCATATCAAGCACCGCGGCGTCGACCTTCTCACGAGAATATGTTCCGATCGCGACCTTCGGCAGCAAGGCGATTTTGACGTCTTCGGCGATACCCGCCGCGCCAAAGACACGCATTCGGCTCGGCTTGATGAAAGCCTGCGCTTCCTCAAGCGCGGCCAATTTTTCTGACATAACGGTCACGGTGGCGCCGGTGTCGATGATGAAGTTGAGCGGCTTGCTGATGCCGTCGATAAAAATCTCGCCGCTGAGGAACCCGCTCGCGGTGGTTCGCACGCGCACATCTATTCCCGGTTGGGCTTCGACTGCTTCAGCCTTAACCGGTTTTCCCTGACCCTCAATGACTCGTCCGGGCTCAGCCTCAGTATTGCGCTGACGAACAAAAGTCAGGCGTCGCGTTCCATAATCAACTGTGGTCAGGAGGCGGCCCAACGCGGCGATTCCCAAATATCCGTCTACCGGATTGTGTTCATCAAAAAAATGCCGGACGTAAACAGGCACATTCGTAACCCGGATTTCACCGATGTCGATCGAGTTGAGGTATCCGTATACAATTTCAAAGCGGCCACCGCCGCCTACGGCTCGCGCCAAACCACCGCGCGCTACCGCCTTGATGCCCAGCTTGCGCGCAGTGTCCTCTGACAGCACTGACATTCCGGAACCAGTATCCAGAACGAACCGCATATACTGTTTCGATCCGTTGATCCGAAGCTTGATGATGGGCCGATAGTCCGGGGCTTCAAACTCCAGCACTGTTCGGTCAGCGCCCTGCAGTTCGTAGAGCGAGCCCTGCTGTCCCAGGTAACGCAGAAAGTCGACCAGACCACGAATGCGCGCTCGCCGATCGGCGTCCGTGCGCGGAGCGATCACGAGGAATCGTTCATAAGCATCGGCTGCTTCCCTGTAACGCTCGGAACGCGCGGCGGCCTGGCCGAGGTTAAAAACATAATCGGGTTCATCCGAGTCGATGCTGGCGGCGCGCCGCAATCCGTTGATGCAACTCGCGATTCGATTCTCGTAGTAATCTACCATTGCCAGACCGGCGATGGCCATTGCTTCATTCTCGTTCAAGGCCAGGGCCGTGCGAAACTCTTCTACTGACAGGCGAAAATCTCCGGCAGCCAGGATCGCGGAGCCCAGCAAAGCATGCGCGCGCGCTGACAAAGGATCGATGGCTATCACTCGCGCGGCATGATCGAAAGAATCCTGTAAGCGCCGAAGTTTAAGCAGGGCGTGGCTGAGTCCCAGGCGGGCCTCCGTGTCCTGGTCGTCTTTGGCGAGGACCTCGCGGTAAAGCTGCTCAGCGCGCTCAAAGTCACCAGCGCGCAAAGCTTTCTGGGCACGGCCGCGAGCCTTTTCGTTGTCCGGCGAATGCGCCACGACCGCGGTCGCCAGCACCAGGCAAACGACCGTAGCGGCCAACCAGCCGATTACCCGGGGCACCCACACCAACTTGAAGGATTGTAGTTTCATCCGCTGGCTACTTCAGAATCTCGCCCGTCTTTATCGACCACAGCACGAGATCCAGTTCGTCGAAATCAATCTCAACGTCGCCCGCAAATTGCCGCATTGCGGCTTCAGTTTCCAGATAGCGTTTCCGATTGGTCGGTGGCCTGGGTGAGTCGATCACGCCGAGTTCAGCCAGGCACCGCACGATATGCTTATCCAGTATGCTGTAGCCTTTGAAGCCTATGTTACGCAAATAGTGGCTCGCTTCTTTATAACCGAGGCCTTTTATTCGCGGCTCTGTCGCCAACCAGTCGCGGCGCTCGAAGGGATCGCGAAAGCTTTTTAGGCGTTCGCGCAGGCGCATTGAGAATGAACTTTGCAAATAATCGCGCGTGACCACCACGTACCCGGGCCGGGCGTTGGGAAAGCGATGCGCGCCTGCCGCTATCAGCGCGCTCGTCATGTCCTGTTGCCGACCCGTCGCCAACAGCGGTCTTACTGCTTCGACTGAGCGCAGGCCCATCTTCGCCGATGCGCCCGCGGTGAAGATGCAATAGACCATCTCTTCCCACAGCCGCGCGTCCGAAGCCGTTCGCCACACCTGGCGAAACTCTCGCAGCCGTGCCCGAATCTCTTTGCGCCGCGCCGCATGTGCGACGTGCAAGCCTTCAATTGTTACCGGTTCCTGATCGCGTGGCACGAACTTTCTTCAACGATTGAATTCTAGGTGCGCGCTTGTTTGCCTGTCAACGAAGTGGCGGACACGAACTGTTTGGTAATTAAGCACTGCTGACGTGCGGGCTGCCGAGAGCGGAGCGCGGCAGGTCAGTGATCCTGACCGCAGGCAAAGGCTTTCTGAGCATCCCGCCCCAAATGCAGGGCATCAAAGCTCAGTCCGATCAGGTCGCCGAACAAAGCGACCTCGCTTCCGTGGTATGATGCCCAAGGCGTAGAAACGCGCCAGGGTGAAGACTCGAAGATGATGCACTTGTTCATTAAGTCAGCAAAGATTTTCACGTTGGTGATCCTCGCAGCCACGTTTGCGCTTGGTCAGCAAGCCTCTTCAGGCACTGCTTCACAGTCTACTTCTAATCAGATACAGCAACAGGTCGCCGCGCCGACGGCGGGCTTTTCCGGCGTCACCGGGCCGAACCTGCCGGGTAACAATGGATTAGCGCAGCCCGCTTATCTGACGCCGATCTATGGGTTGCAAGGCGTGCTGGCGGAGACTGTAGATGGCACCACGCTCGCGGCGCAGTCAGCAGACGAGAGATTCAATCCCGCGTCTTCGATCAAATTGGCCACGACCCTCGTAGCGTTGCAGACCTTTGGACCCGAGCACCGTTTTCTAACTTCCGTCTGGGTGGCCGGAACAATCGACAAGACGAATGGAACTCTGACCGGCGATTTGATCGTCAGCGGACGCGATCCTTCGTTTCACTATGAACATGCCGTAATGCTCGCCCGGGAATTGAACGAGCTGGGAATTCGCACGGTCAACGGGAACCTGATTGTGGCGCCGGGCTTCACGATGAACTTCGACTGGTCGGCGAAACATTCGGGAGAAGAATTCCGGGAAACCCTCGACGCTGCCCGCCGCTCGGCGAGCGCGACGCGAGCATGGATTGACGAGCGCACTTTAGTGGCCGACAACGAAAGCCTGCGCAGCGTTCCGAGCGTGGTGATCACTGGAGAGGTTCAGGTCGGTGCAGCACCGGCTGGAGCCATCCCGCTGCTCACTCACAAATCAAGCAAGCTGGTGGACGTTCTGAAGGTGCTGCTCTGCTACTCGAATAATTTCATGGCGGAACGGATCGGCGACTCGCTTGGCGGACCTCAAAGGGTCCGTGCGGCTCTGTTGGACAAACTCAAGATCAATCCCGACGAGATTGTTATGTCTTCCACCAGCGGTCTGGGTGTCAACCGCTTCACGCCACGCGCGATGATGAAGATTCTGCGCGGGCTGCGTGACGAGCTACAGAAAAACAAGCTTTCGCTTTCGGACATCCTGCCGGTCGCGGGAATCGATCCCGGCACCCTGGAAGACCGATACACCGATCCGGCTGAGCGCGGCAGCGTGATTGCCAAAACCGGAACCCTGGTGCGAACTGATGGCGGCGCCAGTTCGCTGGTTGGGCAAATGAAAACGAAGAGCGGGCGCGTAGTATTGTTCGTCATCCTCAATCAGCACGGCAATGTAGTTCACTTTCGCCAGAACCAGGATGGCATCGTGGCGGCGATTCAAAACGCGTTGGGTGGTCCTGCTCCTTTCGACTATCGTCCTATCAGGCTGTCGATGCGTCTGGCCGATTCTGACACCGAAGCAGCAAAAGCTCGCGGCGAGTACGAACCGCGGAACCAGCGATAGGCCCAACCTGCCGGGGCTTACCTCCAGACAAAACTGTCAGTCAAAAAGGACAAGGTGTCAGGGTGAAACTGTCAGGGTGAACGGGTCTGCCGGCTTTTGTCATCGACCGTGACACGAATTCAACCATTCTTCCCAGCTTTCGACTGAAACTGACTTCGACCGCACTGGCATAAGGCTTGCCCCGCGCGTACTGAGTCAGGACTGCGGGTCCTGTGCCTTGGACCGCGAGAATTGAGGTTCAAACCTCCCTAAAATCCCGCACTTTCAAAATGAGTTCTGCTGACGCACACATCAAACTTTGCAACTCGCTGATGGCCGCCGATCGCATGTGGGAGGCCACCATCGATACGCTACCGGATGCTGTCTACATCTTTGGCCCCGACAAGCGACTGAAGAAAATCAACCGCGCCGGAGAATCTCTCGAGCAGGCAGCGCGTTCGTTTCTCGCCGGACGTCGTTGCTGCGATATGCTCTGGGGCCTGGAAGGCACGGGCTGCATGGTTGATCGCGCCATCTCGAGTGGGGCCGAGGTTGAGGTAGAACTCCCGTCTGGAAATAAGGCACAGCGGCCATTGCTGGTGCGCGTCGTCCCTCAAAACCAGGATCAGCAACAAGAGTTGGCGACCGGTTGCATCGTCATCGTCCGCGACATCTCTGAGCTGCGTGAGGCGGAAGAAGAGGGGAGTAAGAATCGCGCCTTTCTGGCGAGTCTTGCCGATCTCGCCCCTGATGAGATTTACACGCTCGACACTGATCGACGCTTCACGTGGATGAACCAGCGCGCCGAAGTCGATGGTGGATTCACCCGTTCAGTTCTGCTCGGGCAGGACTTCAGCATGATCGTCGCGGCCGAGTCTGAGGAGGAAGCGAACGCCGCGGTACAATGCACGTTGGGTGGTGAAGAGAAACAATTCGAAGTGCGTACTATTTGTACTGACGGCCGAGTGCGGTGCATGGACGCGCACACTTCGCCTTTGTGGCGCGATGGGAGCATCACCGGCGTGATGGTCTTCATGAGCGACATCACTGAGAAAAAACTGGCCCAGGCCCGCGCCGCGCGATCAGACAAGCTCCGCGCTTTGGGCGAGTTGGCGGCCGGCGTAGCGCACAACCTCAACAATTCTTTGACCGTGATTCAGGGACGCGCCCAGTTGCTGTTGATGCGCAGCACCGCCGATGAAGGAAACAAGAAGAGTCTCGGAGTCATCACGCAAGCAGTGGGCGACTGTTCCCAAACCCTGCGGCGCTTGCTCGACTTTTCTCGACGCGAGTCGACCAGGCATCCTGTGCCGGTGGATTTGAGCGAGCTCATCTCTTCCAGTGTGGAAATTGCGCGGCCTAAATGGCAGGCCGCATCGGCCGAAAGAACCGGAAGCATCGAGGTGCGCATTGACGCTCCTGCGCCCGTCTTCACGCTCGGCGATTCGGCAGAGTTACGCGAGGTTGCCCTGAACCTGATCTTCAATGCCGTCGACGCGATGCCAGAGGGCGGAACGATCGAAGCGGGAACGCGAATCGAAGGGAAGACGGCGCGCTTTTGGATCTCTGACACTGGCGCGGGGATGCCGGCGGAAGTCATCGCGCGAATATTCGAGCCGTTCTATACGACCAAAGGCGAACGCGGCACGGGCCTTGGTCTCTCTGCCTCACATGGAATCATCGAAAACCATGGTGGAGATATCAACGTGATCAGCGAGCCGGGCAAGGGAACTCGCTTCGAAATAATTCTGCCGCAACACGAGTCCAACTCGCCGGTTGTAGCTGTTCCCCTGACGCAAACCAACGGAACAAAGTCAGCGCGCGTGCTGGTGGTCGAAGACGAAGAGAAAGTGCGCGTGCTTTTGAATGACGCTTTCCGTGCCGAGGGCCACGACGTTACCGAAGCCACTACCGGCGCCGAAGCGCTCAAGCATTTGGATAAGAGCGAATTCGATTTAATGGTTTGCGATCTCGGTCTGCCAGAGTTGAGCGGCCTACACGTTGCGCGCTGGGTCAAGGAGTTCCGCCCCGAACTGCCCGTGATTATCGCCACCGGTTACGCCGAAATGATCGCCGAAGAAGACTACAAACGGGCCCGCATCGATGACGTCATCCGTAAGCCGTACGCCCTCGCCTACGTGCTGCAAAGAGCGCACGCGATTCTTTCAACTCAGGCAGAAGAAAATAGAGAGACCGGGTTGGTGTAACGGCCTTTCAAATCGTACGATCATCGGGTTTTCTGGAGATACAACTTCGCAACCTCAAGCCTTCCGACTCCGGCTACTTCCTTCGGCGTGAGCCTCGCGACGACAGATGCTACCTGTTCAAAATCCGTGGTGATCAGAGGGGGAGACTCCGGTGGTAACTCGCCGGAAGAGTTGAACCTAACGAGCGGATAATATCACCCCTTCGAGAACATCTGTAAAGACCATTTGTGAAATCTCCTGCTGTGATCTTGGCAAGACAAAGTTACGGCGAGTCCCGAAAGGATTTCGATAGCATCTGCTGCTTGACACTCTGTGCGTCGCAGTGAATGATGAATGCGTGCGGTCAGATCTCAGATTTCAAGTTTTCAATCTGGAATTTCAAATCTCAGATAATCTCAGATCTGAAATTTGAGATCTAAAATATTCATCATTCATGCCTGACATTCTTCTGGTCGAAGACAAAGAAAGCCTGCGCCGCGTGCTGCGGCTGACGCTGGAGCATGCCGGCTACTCAGTCACGGAAGCCGCCGATGCGCGCGAAGCCATAAATGAAATAGGCCGGGTTCCTCATAAAGTTGTGCTGACTGATCTGCGCATGCCGAACGGCTCGGGCCTGGACGTGCTGCGCGCGGCGCGGGCCGCGGACGGCGACGTGCCGGTAATCGTGATGACGGCTTACGGCTCGATTGATGAAGCCGTGCAGGCGATGAAAGACGGCGCCCACGATTTTCTACAGAAGCCGGTTGATTCGAATCATTTGCTGTTGCTGGTTGAGCGCGCGCTGGAACAGACGCGTCTGCGCACAGAAAACATTCTGCTGCGCGAAGAGTGGTCGAAGCGCTACGGTTTCCCGCGGATCATTGGCGAATCCGAGGCTATTAAGCGCATCGTGGCTGAGACACAGCGCGTGGCGCAGACCGAAGCAACCGTCTTATTGCTGGGCGAATCGGGAACCGGCAAGGAGCTTTTCGCGCGCGCCGTTCATCATCTCTCGAATCGTCGCGACAAACCTTTCGTCGCCATTAACTGCGCGGCTATTCCGGAAACGCTGATCGAGAACGAATTGTTCGGACACGAGCGCGGCGCCTTCACTGGCGCAGGCGATCGCCGGCTGGGCAAGTTTGAACTTGCTTCCGGCGGTACGGTGTTCCTTGATGAGATCGGAGAATTACCGCTGGCGGTTCAGGGCAAGCTTCTGCGCGCCATCGAAGAGAAGTCGGTCGATCGCATCGGCGGTCGCGGGCCGGTGCCGGTTGATGTCCGCGTCGTTGCGGCCACGAACAAGGACCTGCGCGGCGCCGTGGATAAAGGCGAGTTCCGCGGCGATCTCTTCTTTCGGCTGGCAGTTTTCCCGATCGATATTCCGCCGCTGCGCGAACGCGGCGATGACGTGGTTTTACTCGGGCGTCATTTCGCGGCGCAACTCGGAAACGAATTGCGAGGTCGCGAAGCTACGCTCAGTGACGCCAGCGTGGCCGCACTGCGTTCGCATCGCTGGCCGGGGAATGTGCGCGAACTGGAGAACTCAATCGAACGCGCCTGCATCCTGGCCGATGACCCGAGTCTTGAACCGCGCGATCTGGGCTTCGGCGCGGACGAGGCGCGCTCTCCGAAAAGTTTAGGCTTTGATACTTCCGGGACGCTGAGCGAGGCGGCCGAACGAGCCGTGGCCCTGGTTGAGCGACAAAAGATCGCCGATGCTCTGGCTGAAAATGACGGCAACAAGACTCGCGCGGCCGAAGCTCTGGGAGTCAGTTACAAAACGCTCTTGACCAAGATCAAGGACTACAGTCTCTAAAGCCACGATGAATGACGAGCAGGACTCAGGTCCCAAGTCACAGGTCCCAGGTTCCGACCCTCAGGGCAGCAGTTCCCAGGCCCCAACTACCGATACTACTCAAGACACTGAAGGCTTCAACGTCGGAGCGAACGCAGGCGAGATCGCCGGCGAAACCGTTTCCGTAGTTGGCGAAGCAACCGGTCGGTTCCCGCGAACTCCGAGCGTCGAACGCAGTGAGCGTGAAAGCACCGCCAAAGGTGCATTCATGGTCGGCGCCGGCATCCTCATCAGCCGGATCATCGGTGTGATTCGGCAGCGTGTGTTTGCTTATTATCTGGGCACGTCGGACGCGGCGGGTGCCTTTAGCGCGGCGTTTAGGATTCCGAATTTTCTGCAGAACGTGTTTGGCGAAGGAGCGCTGTCTGCATCCTTTATTCCTGTCTACGCCAACCTTCTTGCCCGCGGTGACAAAAAGGAAGCCTCCCGCGTTGCGGATGCCGTGCTCACGCTTCTGGCGCTCGCGACTTCGGTGATCGTACTCGTCGGCGTTTTGACAACTCCATTCTTTGTCGGCCTCTTCGCACATAGTTTTGATGATGCTACTCGCGAGTTGACGATCCGGCTGGTCAGGATTTTTTTCCCGGGCGCGGGCCTGTTGGTACTGTCCGCGTGGTGCCTGGGAGTCCTCAATAGTCATCGTCGCTTCTTTCTTTCCTACACGGCGCCGGTAGTGTGGAACCTCGCGATAATCGCCACCTTGATTTGGTTCGGAAGGCGGGAAGACCAGTTTCATCTGGCTACACTCACGGCTTGGGGCTCGGTAGTTGGCAGTGCCTTGCAGTTTGGTGTTCAACTGCCGACAGTCCTGAAACTAATTCGACGATTTCGTCCGGTTCTGGACATTGCCAGCGAAAACGTTCGTACGGTGCTGCGAAACTTCTTCCCGGTATTCATGAGTCGGGGCGTAGTACAAATCTCGGCTTTTGTGGATGCGATGTTGGCGGGGCTAATCAGCGCACAAGCGGTCGCGGCACTCACCTACGCGCAAAGTTTGTACACGCTTCCTGTGAGTCTGTTCGGCATGTCGGTGTCAGCAGCTGAACTTCCGGCTATGGCCAGCGCCCTGGGTACAACCAGTGAGATCGCGGACCAATTACGGCACCGCCTGGATGATGGGTTGCGGCGGATCGGTTTCTTCATCGTTCCTTCGGTCGTGGCAATGATGGCGTTTGGAGATGTAATGACCGCCGCTCTCTATCAGACCGGTAAATTCAAACATGCCGACTCGACCTATGTCTGGGGAATCCTGGCGGGCTCGACGATTGGGTTGTTGGCTTCTACTTTGGGGCGTCTCTATGCATCGACTTATTACGCATTGCACGACACCCGCACTCCGCTACGTTACGCAATCATAAGGGTGACGCTGACGACTGTACTCGGTTATCTGTTCGCGATTCCTTTGCCGCCGGCAATCGGTCTTGATCCAAAGTGGGGAGTGGCCGGGCTGACAGCCTCAGCGGGCATCGCCGGTTGGATCGAATTCGCTTTGCTTAGAAGGGCGCTCAATAAACGCATCGGACGGACCGGGCTGCGGCTTGATTATGTAGCCAAGCTTTGGCTGGCGGCCGCGGTTGGCGCCGGCGTGGGATGGGCTATCAAGCTCGCTATTGGCGGTCACCATCCGGCGATCATCGCGGCGTTGGTCCTAGTGCCTTATGGTCTCGCGTACTTCGCAGTCACGGCGGCGCTGAGAGTGCCGGAGTTGAACACTGTTCTCGGACGAATGATGAGAATGGTTGGTCTGAAGAAATAGTGGCACAGGCTTTAGTCTGTGATTGTCAGTACCACCCGAGTTAGCGGGTGGGTCAAACACTCAACGCGCGGATTGACCGCTGCGCCCACCGGCTTACGCAGGTGGTACTGACTTTATTACGCCGGTAGAAACGATCACAGACTGAAGTCTGTGCCACCCAAGGAAACAAAGGCTCCGCGTCGCCGCGAAGCCTTCCCGGTTTCCGGTAAGAGTTGAAGCTCTTATTCTTCCGACATGCAGAGTGTGTTGTCGCGGGTAGCTTCGCGCGAGGAATCTGCGACCAGAACTCCATCGGCGAGAAGTACGCCGTCAGCGACTAACACGCCGTCGCCGATTAATACGGCGTCAGCGATTAGCACGCCATCGGCGATCAGGACCCCATCACCAATCAGGACGCCGTTGCTCATCAGCACGACTCCGTCGCTCATGGTGATGCCGTTGCTTACTATGATGTTATCGCAGATCAGAACACCATTAGAGAGCTGCCTGGCGTCGGCTATGAGCACGCCGTCGCTGATCAAGACCCCGTCGCCGATCAAAACGCCAAGACCGTAGATTCCCTGGTACCTGGTGATTAGGTCTGAGCCTTTCGCCCAGTCGTACTCAAACAGCACGCCCTGAGACCATGAGAAAGTCTGGCCGGCGATCGTGCTCTGTGGTGTTGGCGGCGCGGAAGTCAGCAGGGGAGCGCACAGTTTCGTCGGCGACGACAAATCAGTCCGCACCAGTTTCGCCAAACGCACGGCGCCTTCCAGGTTCAGTTCACCCGGGCCCTGTTCGAGAGTATTGAACTTCGCCAGCGGCTGCGCTGTGTACATGAAGATCATCTTGACCCGATTGGGAGAATGATTTTCGAATCGGATTGCGCAACCTCTGAGAGAATTACCGAAATATTATTTACGAGTTCACCGGCAGTGTTGGAATCGTGGAACAATGCCTCAAGATCCAATTTGAACAGGCGCTTACCATACAGGGCTTCAGGTACATCACCTTTGGCGATGCGACGAGCTACGCCTGACGCTACGAGGTCGCGGACAGCTGGTGAATCACTCAGGACAACCGGATTGTTCTTATGAAGGCTGGAAAGTATTTCAATGGCCCGATTGGTTTCGTCGCGTCTTTCGGTCAACGAATCAAAGCGACCCTGCTCTGCGGCAGCGGTAAGATCCGGGCGTACTTGCTCAGCCCGCTTGTGGCAGCAGCGCTAATGTTAGCGATTATTCTGCGCTTTGGCCGCTATCGCTCACGACGATGCCGGTCAGGAGTGACATTGCGAGGCCCAGGGCTATGAGCCACCGCCAACCTAACCATGTCCGCACCTTTTCTCGGAAACTCCAAGAAACTGCCTTGACTTGGACTTCAATCGAAGCACTCGCGGGTGCTGGCGCACTTCACTTAACAATGGTTGTGCCAAAGCTCCGATCGACGTTTTTCAGCCTGTTTTAGCGATTTGCAAGGCGGAATGAGCAATCAGGCGAGGTCAGTCTGCAAGGTCAGTCAGTAAGAATGACGGAGGTCGGTCAGGGTTTAAGATTAGGGTCCCTCGTGAAATTTCTGGAGAATTCGGGGCATTGTTTCTTTACTTGGGTATCCCGATAAAGACGGATAGGCTGGAGCAGCGGCAGGCGGCGGGGAAAGCCCCTGGCCGGCCTCTTTTGTTTGGTGGGGCGTAAGGCATCCGCCGGTGTGTTTGCCTGCCCTCAATTGACCCGCCTGTAACCTTCTCCTTATCATCGCGGTGTGCAACCCGTTATCTCGTCTGAGCAGATGCGTGAGATCGATCGAATGACGACCGCGCGTTATGGCACTCCATCGTTGGTTCTGATGGAAAACGCGGCTGCCGCAATTGCCCAGGCGGTGACCGCACGCGGCGGCGTAACGGGCAAATCGATCCTGGTGCTCTGCGGACCGGGGAATAACGGCGGCGATGGCGCGGCGACTTCTCGATTGCTCGCGCTGGCTGGCGCGAAGACCGACGTCGTCTTGTTAGCGAAGGTTGATGAAACAAAGGGAGACGCGCGAACAAATTTTGAGAAGGTGCGGAATCTGACCGGCGAGTTGTCCGTCAGGTTTTTCGAATGCGGCTCAGCAGACGAATGGAACAGTCTGGAAAAGAATGAATTGGCCGGGCCATACGCGGTAGTCGTTGACGCCCTGTTCGGCACTGGACTAACACGGCCGCTTGCTCGAGTTCATCAGGAGGTCGTTAGATATCTGGCCCAGCTTCGCGAATTGCCCACGAAAGATGAGCCGACCCGCCCCTGGATTATTTCGATCGATATTCCCTCCGGTCTGGACTCCGATTCTGCTCAGCCGATCGGTGAAGCCGTGATTGCCGATGTCACCGTTACGATGACCGCGCCAAAGCCCGCGAACGTTCTGCCGCCTGCCGCTAACTACAACGGAGAATTAATTGTCGCGGACATCGGTTCGCCGAAGGAATTGATTCAGGAAGCGCAGCCTCAACTCTTTGTGAGTGAGGAATCCGACGCGCGCCGTTGGTTGATTCAGACCAGGTACACTCCTGATTCTTACAAGACTACGCACGGTCACGCCCTGGTGATCGCCGGTTCGCGCGGATTCACGGGGGCGGCCGCCCTTTGCGGAAACGCGGCCATGCGCTCGGGCGCCGGCCTCGTGACGGTAGCGACTCCAGTTTCTGCGCAGCCGTTGGTGGCCGTGCAGGTTATGCCGGAAGTAATGACCGCAGCTTTGGCGGAAACCGATCGAGGCGCAGTCAGTGTCGCAGCGCTCGCCCATGTTTTGAGACTTGCGGAACGCGCAAACGCGATCGCCATCGGTCCGGGGTTGTCATCAGAAGACGAGCGCACGCGCGACTTTGTGCAAGCCGTGGTCGAACAGCGAAAGACGCCGGTTGTAGTTGATGCGGACGGATTGAATTGCCTGGCGCCATGGCCGGCGGGTTTGCGCGGCTCGCATGATCTACCCGTGGTCCTAACGCCCCATCCCGGCGAGATGCTGCGGCTGATGGGTACGGATGATAAGTCGGCACTGGATGATCGGGTTCGAGCTGCGCGCGAGTTCTCTGTGACCCATGAAGTGATCGTTGTCTTGAAGGGCACGCGGTCGCTGATTGCCGCGCCCGACGGCCGTGTCTTCGTTAACTCGACCGGCAACCCGGGTCTGGGGACGGCCGGAGCCGGCGACACATTGACCGGAGTAATCGCAGGTTTTTTGGCGCAGGCCTACGGGACTCTGAAGGCCGACGCTAACGCCCTGGAAACAGTAATCGCCGCGCTCTATGTTAGCGGTCTGGCGGGAGATCTAGCGGCCGAGGAAATCGGGATGCGAACAATGGTCGCTTCCGATATCCGCGAACATCTGAGCGCCGCGATCTGCATCCTCGATCCCGAAGGCGAAATACTCTGAATGATTGACTTGACTGTTTAGCTGCGGCACTTGTGCCGCATTGTGTTGGGACAAGTCCCAACTCTAAACGGAAAGATTGGATTTGAGATTCACTTCGCGAGTGCTGTTAGCTGATTAGGGCTCACGGTGACATCACAATCAATTCCCAACGGCGAATGGATCTCTTTCAACGAGCGCGAGACTTTCGATCTCGGAGCTCGCATCGGTGAGCAGTTTTCAGGTGGTGAGATTATTTTGCTTAACGGCCCACTGGGCGCGGGCAAGACCGTCCTGGTAAAAGGTATCGCACACGCACTGGGCCTGGACGAAGAAGACGTCACCAGCCCGTCGTTCACGCTGGTCAACCCTCACCAGGGGCGGCTTTTGCTCTATCACATCGATCTTTATCGTCTGGACGAAGGCGCGTCGGCGGCACACGCGGTCGATCTGGATGAGATCCTCACGGATGAGAGTGCGGTCGTAATCATCGAGTGGGGAGAGCGCCTGGGGCGTTACCCTTTGCCTGCTGATGTTTGGCGCGTGGGAATCTCTGGCGATGGGGACGAACCGCGGAAGATCTCGATCTCGGCCGCAGGCCATTGAACGATCGTGGTACAATCGCTACTCAATCAATTTGATAGTACAGATCCGAAGGAGAAATTTAAGAAATGCCATATCCAGAAGAAGTGATTCGACCGATGCGCGAAGAGTTGACCCGTCTTGGGGTTGAGGAATTAAGAACACCCGAAGCAGTCGACGAAACACTTAAGAATTCACAAGGCACAGTTATGGTGGTGGTCAATTCAATCTGTGGCTGCGCCGCGGGCAAAGCGCGTCCGGGCGTCGCCATGGCCCTGCAGCACGATATCCGTCCTGACAAAGTTGCGACTGTGTTCGCCGGAGGCGACATCGAGGCGACCGAAAGAGCGCGCAGCTACTTTACCGGTTACGGTCCGTCATCGCCTTCAATCGGACTTTTGAAAGATGGACAGCTTGTCTACATGATGGAGCGCCATCAGATCGAAGGCAAAGGACCTATCGAGATCGCTGAGGAATTGAAGCGCGCTTTTGAGCAATGCTGCGCGACACCGAGTCTTGCGGCAAACTAGCAAGTAGAATCGCCGAGATTCCTCGAAGAGCTTGTTTGGAGCCACGTCCCTGAAGGCGTGCTTCCAAGCTTCTGGCCTCAACCTGAAGGGTGCTGGCTGACTCCCGCCTTGTAGCGATTCCTCACCACGGTGCGATCATCAATCCTCGTTCAAGGGCGCCACGGCGCGCCCCTGCTTTACCACTTCTAATTGCCTGGCTATCATCGGTCAGGCCGACCGAGCCACACTCTCAACCCGACCGCTTCCTGCTTTCCGACGACTTAGTCAGCGATCCAGTTACGGTGCATGTCTCTTTGCAAATCAACAGCTTAGTACGAGA
>JBGPWS010000256.1:0-6703 GCA_041492345.1 Pyrinomonadaceae bacterium
GAAATAGGGTTTTTAAGATATGGCTCAAGATGAACGTTTGGTTCCGGCACGCGCCGGTCGCGATCTGGACAGCACTCTGGCTGAATTAACGCAGGGCAAGCCCTACGGCCGGTACGGCTCGACCCCGGCCGAGGCAAATGTGCGCGAATATTTCTTCGTAGTGCTGAAGCGCAAGTGGCTCATCATGAGCCTTGTCCTTGTCATCACGTCCCTGGCCACAATCCAGGCATATAGAGAGCCTTCGAATTATGAGGCGACGACGACCATTCGAATTGAACCAAAGGGCAACGTTCTGACCACAGGCAATTTTGTGATTAACGCGCAACCGGATCCCAATTTCTGGGGCACCCAGTTGAAACTACTACAGAACCCGGCGTTGGCGCGCCAGGTAGTCCTGACGCTCGGACTGCAGAACAATCCGGCCTTCCTTGGTGGCGAGGCGCGCAGCGGTGTATTCGATTCATTGAAGCGAATTTTCTCCCGCGAAAAACCAATATCGAACGCCTCAACTACCGCAACATCCGAGCCGGTTAGCGTAGAAGACTTAAAAGACAGACAGCTCACTCCGGAAGAGTTGGCCCAGCTTGAACCTTACGAAGACGCAATTGCCGCGAATTTAACGGTCGACCCAACCATTAGTACCAACCTGGTCAATATTCACTATCGTCATACCGATCCCGACTTGGCCAAGAAGGTTGCCGACACCCTGGCCGATGTGTTCATCAATAACAACAACTACCGCGTTAGTTCCGGCCGCAGCGACGCAGAAACGAAATTGGTCAAGACGATCGCCGAGACCCAGACCAAGATCAACCAGGAAGAAAAGGACCGCTTTGCTTTTGCCTCGGCACACAATCTGCCGCTCGACAATAAACCAGGTAGCGATCTCGAGGGGATCCGTCTGGCGACTTACAGCGGGCAACTCATGGACACCGAAAACCAGCGCCGGGCTGCGCTAGCGGCCTACAATGCCGCGAAGAATGCTCCCGATCCTTTCTCGGCTCCAGAAGTGCAAGCAGATGCACGTATCATGAAGCTGCGCGAGAAGTTGGGCGATTTGAAGGAAAAACGCCAGGCATTGTTGCAGACCTATACAGAGGAATGGCCGGGAGTGAAGCAGATCGATGCTCAGATTAAGCCGGTTGAGGACGAACTGGCCAAAGCACCTAAGGAGGTTTTGGCTTCGTTGAAGTCGCGCGCCGACGCCGCAGAAGACCGTGAAAAGAGCCTGACTGCCGCCTACAGTCGCCAACACAGCACGACGACACAGCAGACCAAAGACCAGATCCAAATGGCGATATTAACTTCTGAGCTGGAGGCCAACAAGCAACTTCTAAACACGCTCACGCAAAAGCTGCGCGAGTTGACCCTCGGTTCCGGCGGCGGCACGCCCAGCGATGTTACCGTTTCCACTTACAGTCGCGTTCCACGCGGACCGGTCGGACCACAGCGTCTGCGCACCATAATCCTGGCCTTCATACTTTCGCTCGTGGCGGGAATCGGATTGGCATTCCTGCTTGACTTCCTCGACGACACAATTAAGTCGATCGATGATGTCGATCGGTATATTCATCTCCCGGCCCTCGCGCTGATCCCAGCCGCTCGCAGTGACAAGCCCCGACTACGCGGTGCCGAAGCTACTTCAAGTGACACCACCGCGCTCGCGCTGGTGGGCGACGCACGCTCACCCATCGCCGAGTCATATCGTCACTTGCGCACATCACTGTTGCTTTCATCTGCCGGTACTCCCCCAAAGACAATCCTGGTCACTTCGAGCCAGCCGTCGGAAGGGAAGACGACGACAGCAATCAACACCGCATTCATGCTGGCCCAAACCGGCGCTCAGGTTTTGATAATCGATTGCGACCTGCGCCGCCCGCGACTGCACACGCACTTTAATCTGCCGAATGCTCGCGGTCTGACCAATTGCCTTTCCGGTGAGTCAGACGACCTCGACTCGTTAATCCACACTTACGAGAAGCAGCCCAACTTGAAACTGCTGCCTTCGGGTCCCATACCACCGAACCCTGCGGAGCTGCTCGGCTCTGATGAGATGCGACGCTTGCTGACGACGCTGAGCGAGAGATTCACCCATATCATCGTTGACTCTCCTCCGGTCATTTCGTTTACGGACGCTTCGATTCTGTCGACCTTCGTTGATGGCGTCATCCTCGTGGTCCATGGTGGCCGGAGCTCACGCGCGGTCGTGCGTCGCGCCAAGCAGCAATTGCTCGATGTTGGCGCCCACATCTTCGGCGTGGTTCTGAACAACGTAAAGATCGAGTCGCACGATTACTACTACGCGGGATACGCCGGATATTACAAGTCCGGGTATTACAGCAGTGAGGACGATGGGGAAGCAGATCAAGGCACCCCGGCGGCTTAGAACTGATCGGCCCGCAACTTAGAACGATCATCATGCGCGAGCGATCTTGCTGTGGCGAACAGCGGCAGGTTCGCATTTCTAATCTGGCGAATTCGATCCTGCATTCCCGATTTCATGCCCGGACAATTCTGCGTAATCGCTCCCGACGTCAAGCTCGGCCAAGACGTAATCATCTACAACTTCGTCAACCTATATGGTTGTGAGATTGGTGACGGGACCAGAATTGGCTCGTTCGTCGAAATACAGAAAGGCGTCTATGTGGGGCGCAACTGCAAAGTCTCAAGCCACTCCTTTATTTGTGAAGGCGTAACCATCGAAGACGAAGTTTTCATCGGCCATGGCGTTATCTTTATCAACGACAAGTATCCGCGTGCCACCACGGCGGACGGCTCGTTGCAGTCAGAGGCTGATTGGCAGGTCGTGGAAACGACCGTCAAGCGCGGCGCCAGCATTGGCAGCGGGGCCACGATTCTGTGCGGTGTAACCATTGGCGCGCACGCCATCGTCGGCGCCGGCGCGATGGTAACCAAAGATGTACCGGCACGAGCGGTTGTGGCGGGAAATCCGGCCCGCATACTAATCAGACAGATCGAGTAGCTGTCTCGCGATCCGCTCCGGCCCCTACGAAACGCCGTAGCTGGCTATTAACTGCGCCACGTTCTTTCGCAGATCGAACTTGTTAGAGACGGATTCGCGTCCGGCTGCGCCCATTCGTGCTCTCAACTCCGGTTCGCCCAGCAGCTTCAAGATACGATCGCTCATCGCCGGCGCGTCGCCGCGGTCTACCAGATGACCGGTCACGCCGTCGGTAATCACCTCAGGTATGCCGCCGACACGAGTCGCCACCACGGGCTTGCCGTGGGCCATCGCTTCCGCGATCATCCAACCGAAGACTTCTTCCCAGCGCGAGAATTGGCAGACCACGTCGGCCGCGTGAAAAACTCCTTCACCGAATGGATCGTCGACCATTCCAGTCCAGGTAATGTGATCGCCGAGCCCCATCGCCGCAGCATCTTTCATGTACTGCTCGCGATTAGCGCCGTCGCCCACCAGAACAAATTGCACGTTCCGATTTTGCCGAAGCACCAGCCGGGCGGCCTCAAGAAAATCAGCGATGCCCTTTTCCGGAATTATCCAGCTCACTTGAGTGACGATCGCTCGCTCTGCGGGGATCGAATATCGCTGGCGGAACTCGGGCGCGAGTCGAGGGTCGGCTTTGACGCGCGCAAGATCCACACCGTTATAGATCATTTCGAATCGGCTTCGCGGCAGCAGATCAACCGCAGTCATGCATTCATACCCGTAGTTGCTGACGCAGATTACTTTGTTGAGCGGCAGGTTAATAAGTCGCGCCGCCGCGCGCTTCCAGAACGGCGCGCGCAATCGAACGTAACCGGCCGGTCGCGAGTGGTGATCGGTGAAGAACACCTGCTTCACTGATCGCAGGCGCGCACCCCACGAATAAAGATTCAGAAAACCGACGAAGTGCAGGTGCAGGATTTCCGGGCGATGTTTCCGCGTGATCCGCGCCAGATCCGCGCGCGCCGCCCGGCTGGCATCGGTCGAGTCCGTCAGAACTTCAAACGAGATGTTGGGCAAATCGAGAAACCGTCGCACCTCTTCGGTGGGTTCGGAAAGAAAGCACAACACGCTCTGCCATCCCCGCTCGCCCAGTTGGAGCGACAGCTCGCGCGCGAAGGTTTCAGTGCCTCCGATGCGACGTGGTGCAACGCCAAAGACTGAGAGTAATGTCGGCATACGCATGTGGCACAGACTTTCGGTCTGTGGTGGCCTGCGAAATCACAGACTGCAAGTCTGGGCCACTCTCGACAAACTATGGCTGGCCGGATTTCTGAAACGTTCGCTTCAATCTCGCAACGATCCGCTCGCATGGTTGCTGAAAGCGCAGCCCGGCAGTTAACGAAGCATAGTACGCGTTGTAAATCAGCGGCGGCTGGTCCCGCCGTTCAAACGCCGGCTGAAAGTTTGTTTTGTTGCCAAAGCCCAGGATGCGCCGGTCTTCTTCGGAAAGATCGCCGAGGAAAGCGGCGTTGAGCAGCAATGGATGGTAGCGATAGTAGGCGATGTCCTCAGCTTGAATCGGTACGTCCGGATCATGATAGGCGTAAAATACGGCCTGTCGAGCTTCCAGCATCGGAATGCCCTGACGATGAATCGCCGATGTGTCAAACATAAACACGGTTCCGGCGTCGCCTGATAATTCGATGACGTCAGAAATGGGCAGGTCCTTAACCTCGTCCTTCTTCAAATGGTGCGGGTGTTGCTTGCGATGGCTTCCCTTGATGAAATGGAACGCGCCCGAGCGAACGTCCGTCAGGTACATCGCGAGCTTGATCTCTCTGTGAATCTCTTTCTCAGTCGTTTGATCGTACCAGGCATCGGCATGCCAGCCATGAAAGTCGTGCCTGGTCGGCAAAGATTTCCAGCCCTTTGCTTCCGTCAATTCATATTTCGTGCCCAGGTATCGCGTCAGGATTTCTTTCACCAGAGGGTGCAGGGCGAGATCGACAAAACCCTGATCCAGCAACAAAACATCCTCGACCATATGTCGATAGAGTTCAGTCTTTTGATAGCCTTCAAAGTTGTTCCAGCGCATCCGCCGCAGCCGGCCCTCAAAAGCGCGCTGCATTCCGTGCAGTTGCTCCGCGCTGAGAAGCGACGGCAACACAACGATGCCGTTGGTTTCCAATTCCGCCGCTAAATGATCGGCTTGCAAACGAAGCCACGGCTGCGCTTTGTCAGCAGGCCGATTCGGGTTCAGCGAGATTTCTTTGACGTTTCTCATTGCTTGAGGTTTCTTCCTTCACAGACGACGCACGTTAGTCGGCAACTGCGCTCTGGGTGCGGCGGAGGTAAAGAGTTCGGAACAAACGTGGCGCGATGCGTGTCAGCCACAGCGCCAACAGTGGCTTCCAGCTTCGCTTTAAGCTGATCGCATTCGCAAACGATTCCCGGGCGCGCCCAAAATCACCCGGTACCAGATAGAGCTTGCCCAATTCATATTTCAGGAGCGCCCGGCGGTTTCTGATTACCGCAGCGACCTCTGCGCGCTCAGCCGGCGTGAAGTCATACGACTGCTCAATCTTGTCAAAGACGCGCAACTCCCGCTGGTGTGAATTGATCGCGTCGCCGCTCAGACTGTTGGGGCGGGACCGGTAGCTCAACAGCACTCGCCGGTGATAGGCGAGCCGGGCTCCGTGTCTGGCCAGGCGTAGCCACAGATCGAAATCCTGCGCGTTACGCAGAGCTTCATCGAAAAAGCCGACCTCGAGGATCAGGTCGCGGCGGGCCACGACGCCCGAAGTTATCAAGCTTCGTTCCGCGTTAACGAGCTCAAGAAATGTCACCCGGCCCTGCGGCGGGGCCGTCCCCATTAAAGAATCCATATAGCTGCGCCCGGCGTCGGCAGAAGCGCCGAAGATCATCGCATCCGCGCAGGCGAGATCGCAGTCAAACTCGCGCATGAACTTGAGCTGCTCTTCCAAATAGTTCGACGCCCACAGGTCGTCCGCATCGAGAAATGCGATTAGCTCTCCACGCGCCGCGCGCAGTCCGGTGTTGCGGGCCACGCTCGCGCCGCTGTTCTCCTGTTTCAGGTAACAAATGCGTTCTCGGTAAGGCTGGATAGCCCGCTCAAATTCTTCGGTATCCGGCGAGCCGTCGTTAACCAGGATCACTTCAAAGTCTGTGAACGTTTGCGCGCAGACACTGTCGAGCGTTTCGCCGATGAAGGTCGCAACGTTGTAGGCAGGAATAACAATACTGACCAGCGGAGCCGGGCTCTCGAGCTGAGCTCTGACGCCGGCCGAAATGCCGGGACGCAAATCCTGCGCTGTCGATGTGGTCATTGGGCGTTCCATTTTCTATCTGGGCAAGCCAGTGAATTCACCGCCGCATTTCTTAGCATAAGCGTGATAGGTCTGCGCCGCTTCGATTGCGTATCTGTAATCGCGCCAGCCCCTGGAATGAATCCAGGTCGCCAGGCGTAGTTTTCTCTTATTCAGAATCTGGTCCGGAAAATCAATCGAGCGCAGCAGCTCGGACGCTTGCTCGATTACCCTCCGCTTTTGCGATGCGTCTTCCTCTGCTTGATAGGAATCATCCCATTGATAAGCAAGTTCCGTTGGAACCGGGAGCGGGCATGGTTCATGACCAGGGTAGGCCTGCCACGGCACCGCCGTCACGGCCGGTGGAAAATGCCACAACCATTTGATGTAGAACCTGTGTTTCAAACACCAGTCGAGTGGCATGGCCATGACAGATGTCAAAAACCCGGCATCGAAGAACGGCAACTGA
>JBGPWS010000127.1:0-11435 GCA_041492345.1 Pyrinomonadaceae bacterium
ATCTCGATCGCGATGTCGGCGGCGTAACACGGCAGTTCAAACTTAAGCGAGCGTAGCTTCACTTCATCCTTGGCGGTGGTAAGAAGGATTTGTGCGCCGTGCGCGGCTGACTCGCGCACGACACGATCGATATCGCTTTGAGCGTAACTGTAATGGTCACGGAAGGTTTGCGTGTGACGCAGTTGATAGCCGCCGCGCCGAAGCAGAGAGAAGAACGATTCCGGATTGCCAATTCCACAAAATGCCGCGGCCGGGGCGGCCTTGATTTCTTGCGCGGTAATCAAAGATCGGTCGAGATCTCCCTGGATTGGTCGCAGGCCGCTCAAGCTCATCCGCGAACAAAAGACAGGACAACCGCTGCTTTGTGCTGCTATCTCGTGCTGCAGCGCTTCAGTTGAAGTGGGATCATCCGCGCGCGTTATGACAATGCATTCAGCGCGAGTTAGTTCAGACCGCGGCTCGCGCAAGATGCCGGCGGGTAACAGCTTTCCATTGCCCCACGGATTCGTGGCGTCGATAGCCAGGATGTTCAGGTTGCGGGCAACACGCAGATGCTGAAAACCATCGTCCAGGATAAACACGTCGCTCTTGAAGTTCTCAACCGCCCAATGCGCTGCCGACACCCGATCGGCATCGCAGATTACCGCTGCCAGACCTTTCAATCGTTCCGCCAGCAACAATGGTTCGTCGCCTGCCCGGTTCGCATCCGAGAGAATTTCATTTCCATCTGAAACGATGACGCGAGTGCTGGAGCTGCGGCGGCCATAGCCGCGGGTGAGGATGCAAACTCGTCGTCCCGTCTGCGCTAACTCGTTCGCAATCCACTCAACCAACGGCGTCTTTCCCGTGCCGCCCGTGGTTAGATTGCCGACGCTAATCACCGGCACGCCCAGTTCATGCACAGGCAGTCGTCCGGCGCGATAGAGCGCCCGACGCGCCCTCATCGCTACGCCATATAAGCCGCCAAGCGGCCGGAGCGCGAGTGTAATTGAATTCCTATGGGAATTCTTATGGGAATTCATATGGCGCGATTCATTTGGCTGCGGTGGCAGGGAGCGCCGGGAAGGGAAGCGACGCGCCGGCTGTCTCTGGAGCATCGAGCAGGTTCGCAATCATCTGAAGAGTCCGCTCGGTTGCGCCCCGGTTTCGATTGCAGACCATCAGGGCTCTTTGGCCCATGTCCCGCCGGTGCGCGTCATCGGACAGAAGTTCGTTAAGAGCAGAAGCAAGTTCCGACGGCGCTGCGGAAGGCGAAACACTTGGCAATTGGACAAGCGCCTTCTCGTCCAGCAGCGCTTTCGTTATGGCCGCGAAGTTATGCGTGTATGCTCCGGTGACGACGCAAACGCCTCGGGTGCCGGGCTCCAAAACATTGTGTCCGCCGTGCGGGGCGATACTGCCCCCGACGAAGGCGACGTCAGCCAAAGGATACACATGCCGCAACTCACCGATCGTGTCCAGCAAGACTACATCACAAGTTTTGTCGTCGACTCGCGCCGCCTTAGACCTGCGTGACCAGGTCAAGCCGGAAGTCTCCAGCAGCGAAGCCACTTCACCAAATCGCTCTGGATGGCGGGGGGCGATTAGCAGGCGCGCCTGGTACGCCGGCTGAGAATTCCTCATTTGTTTGAACGCGTCAATGATGACCAGTTCTTCCGGAGCATGTGTACTGGCGGCGACGATCAGGCGCTTAGCTCCATCGAACCCGAAACGCTCGCGAAGGCCCGCGGTGGCGTTGTCGTCGATCGCGCTTTCAGCGCTATCAAACTTCAGGTTTCCCGGCATTAGAACTCGCTCGTTGGGGATACCCAACTCGCGGATGCGCGCCGCATCCTGCTCAGACTGCATCAGCGCAATCGAGAGATTGTCCAGCACGCCACGAATAAAGGGGCGAATCAGCTGGTAACGGCCAAACGAAGTGATCGAGATACGGCCATTGATCAGGGCCACGGGAATAGCGCGCGCACGACATTCACGCAACAGATGGGGCCACAGCTCGGTTTCCATGATTAGTACTGCCGCGGGCTGCAGAGTGCGCAGCACTCGGCGGACGATCCAGGCCAAGTCGATAGGAAAGTAGAACACTGCCGCAGCGTCCCGTCCGAAAGCGTCGCGCGCGATTCGCTGGCCCGTCACTGTCGTGGTGGAAACCACGATGCGGTAGGAAGGAAATCTGGCGAGAAGAGCAGGCACCAAAGGGCGTGCGGCCTGAGTTTCGCCGACCGAAACGCAATGCAGCCAGATCAGAGGTCGATCGTCAGCAGCGATGGCGGGGAGTTTGCCGAGGCGTTGGCGAAGGCCGGTGACGTACTTGCGTGTGCGCAGTGCGTCGATTGCAAACCACGGCAACAGCGCGAGAAAGCCAACCGTCAAAAGCAGGCTGTAAAGCAAGTACATAAATTCCGCGCAGTGGCACAGACTTCAGTCTGTGGTGGTTTGATTACGGAAACCTAACGGGATGCTGAACAGGAAGACAAGCATCCGATCCACGAAACCACACGAAATCAACACTAGACTCGCCCGTGGTTTCGTGAATTTCGTGTCGGTTGGTGGATCGTACCCCGTCGTCGTTTTCACAAACCTCCGATAAAAACCGCTCCAATTGCCCGTTCTTTCAGCAGCCTGCTTTGGATAATCTCATACTGACTTCGGCTTGCATTCACAGACTGAAGTCTGTGGCACTTCACTTCGCGCGCTCGATGTAACGCCCTTCGGCGGGATCGACGCGGAGACGATCGCCTTCGTTGATGAAAGGCGGCACTTGAATGGTCACGCCGTTTTCCAGGGTCGCGGGTTTATTGACGTTGGAAATTGTCGCGCCCTTCATGGTTGGCTCGGTTTGCGTGACCGTGAGTTCAAGCGACGGTGGTAACTCAATTCCGATGGGCAGGCCCTCGTAAAACTCTGCCTGCAGCTTGATTCCGGGCGCCAACCACTGCGCGGCATCGCCGAGGTCCTCACCACTCAGAGCAACTTGCTCAAAGGTTTCCGTGTTCATGAAGTGATGATGCGAGCCGTCAGAATAGAGGTATTCCATCTCGTGCTGCTCGAGCGAAGCTCGGTCAACTGTATCCACCGAGCGAAAGCGATGCTCGAAAGATGAGCCAGTGCGAATATTGCGCAGCTTGGTTTGCACCATCGCGCGCAGATTGCCGGGCGTGTGATGCCGAAAGTCGACTACTTTGCAGAGCTGGCCCTCGAAAAGAATGACCATGCCTCGTCTGATTTGTGTTGCTGGGATTGCCATTACGTCCTTAAGGTCTTTCTATTTGGTTTTAGTCGTGCAGCGATAGATAAGACCCACGCCACCGTTGCAAACGACGTAGTCTAGCGGCAGGGTGGGTCAATGTCCAGCGGGTAGAAATTGGGGTAGTGGCTTTAAGACAGTATCGAAATTGGGCGGTAATGGGGTAATTCAAGCCGCCAGTTCCAGGGTCACCTTGCATCCAACCCGAGCCGCCAACGTGATCAGCATTTCCAGGCTAAACTCCTCCCAGTTGCCGCGCATCAAGTCGGATACCCTCGATCGAGCAATCTTCAGTCTCTTCGCCGCCGCTGGCTGGGTCATCCCGCTTGATTGGATATACTCGCGCAGGTCGCTCATTAGCTTTGCCCGCATCTGAAGAATCACCGCCTCTGCTGGATCAAATCCAAGATCAGCGAACACATTGCCACTTGATTCTGTGATGGTCGCGCTCATTACATAATCTCCAATCTGTCGGTATCGCTGCCGAGCAATCTCGATGTCTTCTCGTCTCGTCTTCCGAGACTTCTTCTGGAAAGCATGCAAGACATACACTGCATCGTCAAACTTAGCGACATACAAGACTCGCCACTCGCCCAACACATGAATTCGAATCTCTCTTACTCCGGCGCCGATGACATTCATCGGCTTCGAGTCCGATGTTTCCAGTCCGCGCTGAACCGCGTACAGTTGAAATCCACCTTGCCTTCGAGCCTCGGCTGGAAAATTGCGGAGATCATCGAGACTCGAACCAACGAAGCGTAAGCGTTTCACCCAAAGGATTATAGGGCATTAGGGCTAGCGCGAAAACAAAAACAGAGCGAGCAAGCTCGCTTTGAACGCATCCTAAGGATGACACTCTGCGCTGCTTGCTCGCTCTCAGGAGGAGCCCACCTACCTGAATGAATTAACGTACAAACGGACACGGAGTTCCACAATAATGTTCGACAGGGCTCAGTTTGTCGTGGTGTTTGTACCACAGGCTGCTAGCCTGTGCTGCAGTCGCAAGGTACAGGCTGGCAGCCTGTACTACAAGAACTGTTTAGAGTCGGGCTAATGCCTGACCAAGCGGGCGGTAGCCCGCTTCTAAACCGCTCGCGAAAAAACTGAACGTGTGTTCGGCTGATAGCTAAGCCGCCCGCGCCCGCAGTTCCTGACGCTTTCGCACTACGTGATCCAGCCATTCCTGCGCGTGCTGGTAGCGGGGAAAACTCTGCTCCTCCGCTCGAAACGCGACCGTGTGGTAATAGCGTCTGCCGTTTACTATTCGGGCGGGATGTTTGATGTGCAGCATTTCGTGGAAGAGGATGTACTCGACGAACCACTCGGGAACTTCGCGAGCATCCAGGATCTTGCTAATCGTGATGGTCTCATGCGCGGCGTCGTGATGGCCCAGAATGCTTCGGGCCCGCCGCTTCGACCAGGTCAGTACCGGCCTTTCGATCTCGCCCTCAAAATAACGTCGATTGAGCCGCGTGAAGATCCTTTCGAGATCATAGACCTGGCCGTTGGCTGACGAGACTACTTTGCGACCGCGTTGCCGTCGCGCGATGTCCGATGCCCGCAAAAGTTGAGGACTAAACGCATACGAGCGATAGATGCGTTCCTGATCGCGCGGCGCTTTGCGCGAAAGCAAACGCGCCACCAACAAAAACGCCAGCGCCCGAATCACTTCGGGTGGCGCCGCCTGGAAAAGATCAGAGAGCCGCACGTAGACTCGACCAGCCCGCACGCGAATGGTGTGGTGCAATCCTGCGTAGGGATAAAACCTCACCTCGATGGCGGTCACATCGGGTTGAAAGCGCTTGCCTCCACGATCAAGCTGACGGAACGCATCGTAGAAGACCCTCTTAAGATGGAGATCTGATTGCGGCATTTTCGCGAACCGGGAACTCGACCCATCTTAGGGGTGGGGTTGACGGCGCGTCAAACAAGCCCGGAGGGATCCCTCCAAAGCCCTTGCCAGCGCGGCGAATTTCGCCTGGACCCATTCGCTCCCTCAGTGGGAGGGCCAGAGGGGTTGCTCTTAACCTTAGCGTTGACAACGAATTACCTGTGCGTGGTGGCGATTTGGCGTTTGATTATGAGCGCCACCGGGGGCGGTAAGACCGCTTTAGAAACAACAGTTTGCGAGACCTCTGGTGATTTCGCTATACTGGCCGCGGCACCAGAAAAGTTTCCCGGTTGATCAGTGGCTTCGATTAAGGATGCTGTAAGGTGAGCGGAAACACATAGGCCAAGCTAATGGGTCGCACTACGAGTTCAAACAAATCAGGACGACCAACGCCCGACTCGCGGAGACAAGCCGTGCTTTCGGCGATCATCGATGAGCATTTGGTTACCGGCGATGCGATCGGATCGCACACCGTCTCAGACAGGTTCGCGCATGCTACGGGCTGGAGCTCGGCCACGATTCGGAGCGTCATGTGTGAGTTGGAAGACTTTGGCTTGCTGGAGCAGCCACACACTTCCGCCGGACGGATTCCCACTGATAAGGGATACAGATACTACGTCGATAACATGCTGGACTCGACGCGCCTGTCGAAGAATGATCTGAGGGCGATCGAAAGCATCAACCTTGGGCATGAAGCCAAAGCTCGCCCCGATCGTTTAATGGAGAAGGCTTCGCACGTGCTCTCCGAGCTTTCAGAAAATGTGGGAATTGTTGTCTGGCCCTCGCTCGCCGAGAACGGGCTGAAGCACATTCGGTTCATGCGGCTGCCGGACAATCGTATTCTCGTCGTGCTGGTTTCAACCTCGAACATCGTTCATGACAAAGTCATTACGCTCGACGAAGATTTCACCCAGGACGAGCTTGATCGGACAGCACGTTATTTGAATGTTGAGTTTGGCGGCAAGAGCCTGCTCGTGATTCGTGACGAGATTATTGCCTTGATGAGGGAAGAGAAGGCGCTCTATGACAAAGTCCTGCGCAACGCAATGCTTTTGTGTGAGCGAAGTCTGCAGGGCGAAGACGACGCCACCGCTGAAGTTTATCTTGATGGCGCCTCGAACATTCTTACCAAGCCCGAGTTTTCCAGCGCTGAGGGGATGCGCGAGCTGTTTCGAACCTTCGAAGCGAAGTCCCGGCTGATAAGAATTCTGAACGAGTGTGTTGCCGGCGGTTCGGCAGGCGGCAGCGTCAGGGTGGTAATCGGAAGAGAGAATATTGCTTCCTCGATGAAACGTTGCGCGGTAATCACCACCTCATACCGGGTCGGCGGTGACGTTTCAGGTACGTTGGGAGTGGTGGGACCGATGAGGATAGAGTACGGTCGCATGATGGCTGTGGTAAACTACCTTGCGCGTTTCATCGAACGGGCCCTTTTGAATGAAGCATCTCTTCATTAGACTTACCCGGTTTTCAATGCTGCAGGCCCCGGAATAAGATTCGGATCTCAATGGCATCAGATCGAAAGCATAAACAGTCGAATAGCATTCCCATTCGCTTCCTCGACGGAAACGACCCGCGCGCGTCCGAAAACGATCCGGAATTCGAAGAGCGCGCTGAGGATTCCGATACCGGCGCGGACTTGGAGCCGGCCATGGCGGACGCCAGAGCCAAAGACTCGGGTTTCGGGGGCCCCGACCTGGCGGAACTCATTGCTTCGCGCGCAGAGCTGAAACGTCTGCAGACTGCACTTGGTGAAGCACAGGAAGGTTTGGCGCGCCGGCAGGCGGACTTTGAAAATTATCGCAAGCGAATTGAACGCGAGCGCGGCGAAGCTCACAACCGGGTAGTTGGGGATGTCGCGCGTAAGTTATTGCCGGTTGTTGATAACCTGGCCCGCGCCCTGGATGCCGAAGAAACAGTTCAGTCCAGCGAGTCTAAGGAGTTCCGGCATTTTTTGCATGGAGTTGAACTAATCAATAGGCAACTCAATGACGTGCTCGAGTCGCTCGGCATTCAGCCAATTGCCTCTGTTGGCGAGCGCTTTGACCCACACATTCACGAGGCTGTCGTCACTGAACCCTCGGACCAGTACGAACCCGATACAGTGACCGAAGAGCTCGCGCGCGGATACCGAATTGGTGATCGTCTGCTTCGGCCGGCAATGGTGAAGGTTGCGGCCCGCAGAGATGACGAATAATCCTTCGTCTTAAAAGAACCCATGGGGAAGATCATCGGGATCGATTTAGGAACCACGAACTGCTGCGTGGCGGTGCTCGAAGGCGGCACGGTGCAGATCGTGCCGAATAAAGAGGGCGGCCGCACTACGCCCAGTGTGGTCGGGTTCACAGACAAAGGCGAGCGTCTGGTCGGACAAATTGCCAAGCGTCAGGCGGTTACCAATGCGTCGAACACGGTTTACGCGGTCAAGCGCCTGATCGGTCGCAAGTACGACTCGCACGAAGTGGGTCGAATGCGCGAGACTGCGCCCTTTGAAATAGTCGATTCGCAAAACGGCGATGCTCGCATACGCGTACAAGGCCGCGTGTACAGCCCACCGGAACTCTCAGGAATTTTGTTGCAGCGTTTGAAAGCGGCGGCCGAAGATTTTCTTGGTGAGGCCGTGGCCGACGCGATCATCACCGTCCCGGCTTACTTTGACGATACGCAGCGGCAAGCGACCAAGGATGCCGGCAAAATCGCCGGCCTGCAGGTCGAGAGAATTATCAACGAGCCTACCGCGGCTGCGCTGGCGTACGGTCTGGGCAAAACTGAAGCCGAGAAGATTGCGGTCTACGATCTGGGTGGCGGCACTTTCGATATTTCCATCCTGGAAATGAACAACGGCGTCTTCGAAGTCTTGTCCACTTCCGGTAACACTTACCTGGGCGGCGAGGATTTCGACGAGCGCATCATGAACTGGATGGCCGACCAGTTCCATCAGGACACCAGCATAGACCTGCGCAAAGATCGGCTCGCCTTGCAGCGTCTGAAGGAAGCCGCTGAACGAGCCAAGTGCGAGCTGTCTTCCGCCACTGAGACCAGCTTCAACCTGCCGTTCATCGCGGCCGACGCCTCGGGCCCAAAACATCTCAACAAGACCCTCACGCGCGAGAAATTTGAGGAACTGGTCGATGACCTCGTGCAGCAGACAATCGAACCCTGTGAAAAGGCCCTGGTCGATGCCAAGCTGCAAGCCTCTGAGATCGACAAGGTGATCTTGGTAGGCGGGCAGACTCGATCGCCGATAGTCGAACGCGCGGTAGCTAGTATCTTTGGAAAAAAAGCTTCGGCCGAAATCAATCCGGACGAAGTTGTCGCGATGGGCGCGGCCATTCAGGGCGGCGTCTTGACTGGAGACGTCAAAGACATCGTGCTGCTTGATGTGCTGCCTTTGAGTCTGGGTCTCGAAACTCGCGGCGGATTGTTTACCAGAATTATTGAGCGCAACTCGACGATACCGCTGCGCAACAGCGTTACTTTCACCACCGTCGTCGATAACCAATCGTCGGTAGAGATCCATATTCTTCAAGGCGAGCGCGAGGTGTCAACCGGCAATCGTTCTTTGGGAAAATTTGAGTTGGTCGGGATTCCGGCGGCGCCGCGCGGCGTGCCGCAAATCGAAGTGACTTTTGAAGTCGACGCGGACGGCATTGTGTCGGTCTCCGCCGCGGACAAGGCCACGGGTCGCGAACAACAGATGCGCATCACGCCCACTTCGGGGCTGTCGCAGGACGAAATTGATCGGATTATCAACGAAGCACAAACCTCCGCCGAAAGCGATCGGGCACTGCGCGAAAAAGTCGATCTGAATAATAAGCTCACCAGTCTGGTGAAGAACACTCAAAGGGCTTTTATGGAATTCGGCGGTCTGCTGTCAAAGGAGGCCCAGGAAAGCGGACAGCTGATCTTGCGTGAAGGCGAAGCTGCGATCGGCGCAGAAGAGGTGGGCGCGATTCGCATGGCGCTGGACGCGGTTGACCGGCTGGCTCGGCAGCTTACCAACGCTATGTTGAAGCAAACCGACGAGTCCGAGAATAAAGACAATTGAGCGAAACCGGGTCGATGCAACACACGCTGTCAGAGCAGCCCACCGGGATTGGCACCCCAGCCGAGATGCTCAGCCGGGGACCCCGCGCTGCCCCGGCGGGGATCCCGCGCTTGCGCGCAAACTAACAGTTTGCGTTACAATTATCAGGCGGTCAGTAGCTTGCCGGTTCAGCCGGTCCAACTGCTGGCCGCTCGCTACTAATACCAGGGACTATGGCAATTAATAAACGCGACTATTACGAAGTTCTGGGTGTGACTCGCACCGCGACTGAACAAGATCTAAAGAGCGCTTACCGGCGTCTGGCTCATCAATATCATCCCGACAAGAACCAGGGAGACGCTGAGTCCGAAGAAAAGTTCAAAGAAACAGCTGAAGCTTACGCCGTCCTTTCCGATCCCGAACAACGCCAGCGCTATAATCGTTTCGGACATGCGGGAGTTTCCAGCGCCGCCAGCGCCGCCTGGGGCGCGCCCGGGTTCGGCAACATCGAAGACATCCTCGGCGATCTGTTTGGGTTTGGCGATGTGTTTGGCGGAGGCCGGACCGGCTCTCGCCGATCGAGCGCCCAACGCGGCGCGGACTTGCGATACGATCTCGAAATCGCTCTAGAGCAAGCCGCCGTCGGCATGACCGCGCAGTTGAGAATTCCCAAGCTGGAAACTTGCGAGACTTGCAAAGGCTCCGGCGCGAAGGAAGGTACGCAGTCCGAAGTTTGCCGCACCTGTGAAGGCGCCGGGCAGGTGCGTTTTCAACAGGGCTTCTTTTCCGTTTCGCGGACGTGCGGCTCGTGTCGCGGTGCGGGCCAGGTGATTAACTCGCCGTGCAAAGCCTGTCGCGGCGCGGCGCGGGTCGAACGCGAGAAGCAAATCGAAGTAAAGATTCCCGCCGGCGTTGAAACCGGATCGAGACTAAGGCTCCAACGCGAAGGCGAGTCCGGGGCATACGGCGGCCCACCGGGAGATCTCTACGTCGTCATTCATGTAGCCGAGCACGAGCAGTTCGAGCGTCAGGGAAATAATCTTTACGCGTCGGTACCGGTTACGTTCGCTCGGGCAGCGCTCGGGTCAGAGATTAGTGTGAAGACGCTTAACGGCGATCAATTGCTCAAGGTGCCGGCCGGAACCCAGACAGGCACGGTCTTTCGCGTGCGCGGGCAGGGAATGCCGGTGCTGGGCGGCCGTGGTCGCGGCGATCTGTTTGTGGCTGTGTCGGTGGTCACACCGACGATGCTGACGCGCGAACAGCGAAAGCTTCTCGAGCAGTTGGCGAAGATCGAAACTCCGGACCTGGAAGACAAGAAACTCGTCGACAAAGTCCGCGACATTTTTGGATAGTGGGCGCTGGCGTTTAGGGTACCAACTTTAGTTGGGCTCTTTGCAACCAACAAAGACCCGACTGAAGTCGGTACTCTGAACTGATACAGAAAGGTATCTTATGAAATCCCTCTTGAGCTTGTCTCGATTTTCTCTGCCGCTGCTTCTGCTCGTCCTGCTGTCGGCTTTTTCGCTCGCCAATGCCCAGGATGAGTACGCCGCGGTAAAGACCTGGGAGACTTTCGGTTTTGCCGGCCGCAGCGTCGCCCCGGCGGATTTTTCGGCACTTACCCTGGATGATTTGAAGCTCGTCCGCGGCATTGTTTTTGGCAAGCACGGGCGTGTCTTCAAGGATCCGGACATCAAGCGATTTCTGGAATCGCGGACCTGGTTCAAGGCCGATCCAAACTTTCAGAATTCCGCGCTGAACGACACTGAGCGCAAGAACCTCGACGTAATCCGCGACGCCGAAGCGCAAAAACACGAAACGGTCCAGCCGGGCGACATGCGTTTCTATCGCACCCGCGCCCTGACGCGGAAAAAACTCGGCACGCACACCAACGCCGAGTGGACCGTGCTGGCGTCGGAGATTGAAGCGATTCACGGCCAGCGGTTCGAGAGCACGCCCTGGTTGCAGCAGTACTTTGATGAGCGCTACTGGTACCGTCCGGCCGATCAATACGATCCGAAGGGCCTGAGCGTCGTCGAGCGCAAGAACCTGCAACTGATCGACACGATTCAGAGACAACAGCGCCGCGTAGCCATTTCACCCGGCGACATGGAATTGTTCGAGAACAAACTGATCTCAGATCAGATGTTGCGCGGGTTGAGTCTGCATGAGCTGCGCCTGCTGCGAAACGAAATCTACGCGCGCCACGGCCGCATCTTTAAGACGATATGGATCCAGCAATACTTCGGCGGCCAGTCCTGGTACGA
>JBGPWS010000348.1:0-4566 GCA_041492345.1 Pyrinomonadaceae bacterium
CCAGTTGATCCCTTCGGCCGTGAGTTGCTCGCGCAACGCATCGCGCTTAGCTGCGCCTTCCGAACCAAGAGCCGGTGCCCGCTCGAAACTAAGCAGGCTGAACTGCACGCCCAGCTTGCTCAACTCTCGCAAATAAGGCAGCACCTGGCTCTGGCCCAAAGGGTCGAGCATCCCGTTGTATGAAATGTAGAGGACGCGTTTACCCGCCAGACTCATCTTGTCCTCTCGATCCTATCAGGCGAAGCTTGTCGCGAAGCAACCAGTTGATTGATCCAACGAAGGCCCCCGCGTCCAGCGTGGCAATGATTGGGGCCAGCAAACACAACCGCGCAAAGTTGCGCGCATAACTTGCCGGATAGCTCTTCCGATTTCGGTACAACGCCGCAGTCGCACGCGCGATCATAAACAACAACCAAAGGATCGGCGGACCGAAGAGTCCGCGCGGGCCCAGAAAGAACACCTTTGCCGTTGAGGCCGCAATCAACGCATAGTAAATAAAGATCCGTCCTTGCCACTCGGCGAACAGACCTGCACGAATATTGTGGCGCGAGTATGTGACAAAGCGTCGGAAGGTGCGCCAGAGATTCGGTTGGATGTTCCAGTAGACAATCGCTTTCGAAGTGCGCGCGATTGTGAACCTCGCGTGCTCGACGCGGCGCATGAAAAGCAGGTCTTCCGCTGACCGCAAATCTTCGGGAAAGCCGCCGACTGCCTCCCAGACTTTGCGCCGCATCAGGGCCGACACGATCGAACATGGGCGCACCAACCCGCCTTCCCTCTCAAACGGCGGCGGCACGTACGCTATCGCAGCGCACTCTTTGAAAAAGCTATCAACGACCGGCGCGTAAGTTCCGTAAACGACATCGACGGCCGAGTTCTCGGTAACCTTGCGCGCCAGAGCCTCCAGCCAATCGGGCGCGGGCTTATTGCCGGCGTCGGTAAAAGCAATCCAGTCGGATCGCGCACGCGCGATTGCCAGGTTACGGCCACGTCCCGGCAGGCCCGCCTTTTCGCGAATCAAGTTGATCGGCGCGCCGCTGCGAATGATCTCTTCGACAATGTCCGCAGTGGTGTCAATCGAACCGCCGTCGGCAATCACAATTTCGGCGGGCGGGAGAGTCTGCCTAAGCAAAACATAGAGCAACGCACGGATCGAATCTTCTTCGTCCCGCACCGGGATGACGACACTGATTTCGATCGTGCCTGACCTTGGGGGTTTTTCAGAATGCTCCACTGGCGGGAGATGCTAACAGAAATTGGACTTTGAGTCAGAACCGCCCGCGGTAGCGGGCGGGCCTCTAACTTACGGTCGCAGTGGCAGGAGTCGAACTCTTTTTCAGCTCTCCCTCGATCCAGTGATAAGTGCGAGCCAGACCATCTTCGAGAGAGATTTGCGGTTCCCACTTCAAGACTTCGCGCAAGCGCGTATTGTCGCTGTTGCGGCCGCGCACGCCCTGAGGCTTGGTCACGTCGTAACGTTTGCCGATGCGTTTGCCGGCGATCTTCGCGACGATGTCCACCAATTCGTTGATCGAGATCATCCGGTCCTGACCCAGATTGATCGGCTCGCGATGATCGCTCTGCATCAGCCGGTAGATTCCTTCGACACAGTCGTCGATGTAGCAATACGAGCGTGTTTGTCCGCCGTCGCCCCAAACTTCGATGTCGTCGCCGTCATTCGCCAAAGCGATTTTGCGACAGATTGCGGCCGGCGATTTTTCGCGACCACCATCGTAAGTTCCCAGCGGACCAAAGATGTTATGGAACCGCACCACCCGCGTGTCCAAACCAAAGTCTTCGGTGTAGTGCCGGCAGACTCGCTCCATGTAAAGCTTCTCCCAACCGTAGCCATCTTCCGCGTCGGCCGGATACGCGTCCTCTTCTTTCAGAGGGGTGACATCGGCGTCCTTCTGTTTGAAACCGGGATAGATGCAGGCGCTCGAAGTATAAAAGTAGCGCTTCACGCCGTTCGCGCGGGCAGCTTCGATCGAATGCAGATTCATCAGCGAGCTGTCGCGGACGATCTCAGCCTTGTGACTTTCGATAAACCCGATGCCGCCCATGTTCGCCGCCAAACCATAGACTTGATCGATGCCGCGGGTCGCTTCCAGACAGTTTTCTCGCAGCGTCAAATCGAGCAATTCAAATTCGTTCGCGCACGTCGACTCGTATTCCGGCTCTTTGATGTCCACGCCACGCACCCAATAGCCGCGATTGATTAGATACTTTGTCAGATGATGGCCGATGAAACCGCCGGCGCCGGTAACCAGGACCCTTACTTGATCAGACATTTGCTGGTGCTCTTTCTTTCAAAAAGGATGATGAGTGACTGCTACATTTAAGCTTGAGGACGGGAGAAAATCAAACGTGGAGTGAGCGGCTTCCCGGATAATCCAGTTAGAGGTGAAAGACCAGATTGGTTCTAGTTAGCTCAATAAAGTCAAAAACGTCGAAGCCCTCAACAACTGTTTTCATGTTAGAAACGAACAAAGCTGACAGCTCGTCGTTCCCAATGTTGCCTGTTGAAATGAGCAGAAGTTTCCAAGGTTCTCGGCGCAAGAGAAATGATTCGACGAAATCGGAGTCCTTCGTTACGACGATGTATTGCTCTTTGATAGAGAGTTCATTGATTACTCGATCAGTCGTGCGATTGCCATCAGGAAGGTCAAGTGTGTGAAACGCGTCGAGTCCTGCTTGTCGTAACTGAGCAGTCAGCCGTCGTGGAAGCTGAGCGTCAATGAGGAACTTCATGCCGATACTGGCTCGATGCGCTTAACCTGGCTCAGTCGCCTGGCGAAATCCAGTGCGGCAAGAATGTCTTCTCGCTCCAGATCTTCATAGTCGGCGAGTATCTCGTCGCTGGTCATTCCCGAGCTGAGCAATTCCAAGATCGTCTCGACTGGATATCGCAGCCCACGAATGGTTGGTTTGCCGTGACAAATCTCCGGGTCAATCGTTATTCGGTCAGCCAGATTCATGAATCACCTTTGAGTCGAATTCTATCACATGACTATGTTTACTCAATCAAGCGTAAACTCACTCCGCCAGTCGGTCTTCTCTGTAAACTCCGGCTGGGCTTTCTTGTCGAGCACACAAGTCTCGAGCACCAGATAATCCATCTCGGTGCGCATAAAGCAACGGTAGCTGTCTTCGGGTGTGCAGACGATCGGCTCGCCACGCACGTTGAAACTGGTGTTGACAATCACTGGACATCCCGTCTTTTGACGAAAGGCTTCGATGATGTCCCAGTAAAGCGGATTGGTTTCCCGCCTGACCGTCTGAATGCGCGCGGAATAATCGACGTGAGTGACCGCGGGAATCTCAGACCTGCTGACGTTTAGTTTTTCGATCCCGAAAAGTCCTCTTTCTTCATCGCTCATTTCGCGACGACGACGCGGGACTACATCAGCGACCAGCATCATGTAGGGACTGTCATAGGCCAGGTCGAACCAATCGGCGACGTCTTCGCGCAGCACGCTGGGAGCAAAGGGGCGAAAGCTCTCGCGATACTTGATCTTCAAATTCATCACCGACTGCATCGCCGCCGAGCGAGCATCGCCGATAATGCTGCGCGCTCCCAACGCGCGCGGTCCAAACTCCATCCGGCCCTGATGCAGACCAACGACCTTTTCGGCGGCCAGCAGTTCGGCCACGACTTCCGGCAATTGTTCGCGCGAATATTTCTGGTGCTGCAAGCTCTTTGAGGAAAGAAATTCTTCGATCTCTTCGACCGAATTCCGCGGACCAAGGAACGATCCCTTCATTCCATCGGCGTAAGGCGGCAAGCCGTTGTCGTTCTGCTCACGTGGCGAGCGCCACGTTCCTGATTTCTCAGCACTGACTCGCTCGTTGCCGAGATAGCGATGCCAGATCGCCAGCGCGATTCCGATCGCGCCGCCGGCGTCGCCTGCCGCCGGCTGAATCCAAATATCTTCGAACGGGCCTTCGCGTAGCACGCGGCCATTGGCGACACAGTTCAACGCGACGCCGCCGGCCATGCACAGCCTCTTCATGCCCGTTTCTTTGTGAACATGCGCAGTCATCTTGAGCATCACTTCTTCGGTGATGACCTGAATGCTGCGCGCCAGATCCATTTCGCGTTGGGTGATCTTTGATTCAGGCCGCCTGGGCCGACCGTCGAAAACTCGATCAAAGGCTGTGTTGGTCATGCGCAATCCTTGCGAGTAACTGAAGTACTCGTGGTTCATGCGGATGCTGCCGTCATCGCGAACTTCAGCGAGTTTGTCCTTGATAAGCTGTACATATTTCGGCTCGCCGTACGGCGCCAGACCCATCACTTTGTATTCGCCGCTGTTGACTTTGAATCCGGTGTAGTAAGTGAACGCGCTGTAGAGCAGCCCGAGGCTGTCGGGAAAGCGCAGCTCTTTCAGCAAAGTGATCTCGTTGCCTTTTCCGATTCCGATGGAACTCGTCGCCCATTCGCCCACGCCGTCGATCGTCAGAATCGCAGCTTCCTCGAACGGCGATGGATAGAAAGCGCTGGCCGCGTGGCTTTCGTGGTGATCACCGAACAGGAGTCTCCATTCAAACTTCTTGCCGGCCTTC